>CAXUHK010000006.1:0-50284 GCA_964250775.1 uncultured Acetobacteraceae bacterium
GGTGGCGCTGCCCAACATCTGGCTGGCGGCGGCGATGCGCTCGCCCGGCATCCATTGCGCCGGCATCATGCCGGCCGGCTTCCCGATCATGGCGATCGGCCGCAACCGGCACCTGGCCTGGGGCGGCACCAGCCTGCACGCCGCCGCCAGCGACCTGTTCGACGTCGCTGGCCTGCCGCTCGGTGAGCGGCGCGAGACCGTGCGGGTGCGGGGCGCGCGGCCGCGCGAAGTCGTGCTGCGCGAGAGCCCGCTCGGCCCGGTGGTGAGCGACGGGCTGCTGTTCGCCAACCCGACGCCGCTGGCGATGCGCTGGGTCGGACACAGCCCCAGCGACGAGGTCGGCGCGATGCTCGACGTCATGCGCGCCGACAGCGGCGAGGCGTTCGCCCGCGCGCTGGAAGGCTTCGCGATCCCCGGCCAGAACATGCTGCACGCCGGCAGCGACGGCCGGGTCGGGCACCTGCTGGCGCTGCACGCGCCGCGCCGCCACGGGCTGCCGGACGACCTGGTGCTGCCCCCCGAGGCCGCCGCGAGGTGGCGGGAGACGGCCACCGCGTCCGACTTCCCCAGCCGGCTCGACCCGCCGGAGGGCTTCGTCGCCTCGGCCAACGACGCGCCGCCGCCCGGCGACGTGCCGGCGGGGTTCTTCTTCTCGCCGCCGACCCGGGCGCTGCGGATGCGCGCGCTGTTCGGGGGCGACGGCCTGCTCGACCTCGACGCGCTGGCCGCCTCGCAGCGCGATGTGACGGCGCCGGGCGCGGTCGCGGGCCTGCTCGCCCGCATCGGCGCGCGCCGGCATCCGGTGCAGGCGGCGCTGGCGGCCTGGGACGGGCGTTACGACACGCGCTCGCCGGGGGCGCTGGCGTACGAGGCGACGATGACGGAGCTGACCCGGCTGCTGCCGGAGCCGGAAGCGGTCAAGCCGGTGGCGGCGGTCTGGATGGGCCGGGCGCTGCTCGCCGAGGACATCCTGGCGCTGCCGGACGCCCGGTTGCAGCCGATGCTGGACCGGGCGCTGCGGGTCGCCGGGCGGGTGCTGCGGCGCCACCGGCGCTGGGGGCGGGCGCATCGGATGCGGCTGCGGCACTACCTGGCGGCGGTGCCGGGGCTGGGGCGACGTTTCGATTTCGGCGGCTACGGCTCGCCCGGCGGCAACGACACGCTGGACAAGGCCGGGCACGGGCCGGTGCGCGGCCGGCACGCGGTCAGCTACGGCGCCTCGGCCCGCTTCCTGGCCGACATGGCAGCCCCCGATAGCGGCCGGGTGGTGCTGCTGGGCGGCCAGGGCGGCTGGCTCGGGCGCCGCACCGTCCTCGCCCAAGTGCGGCGACGCAGCGGTGCCAGTTGGCCCGGTTGCTGCGGCGCGCGCGCGCGACCGCGTTCGGCCGCGCGCACGGCTTCGACTCCGCCGCGGACGTGGCCGGCTACCAGCGCCGCGTCGCGCTGAGCAGCTACGAGCCGTTCGCCGCGCAGTGGTGGCAGGGCCGCTTCCCGCGCGTCGGCGGCGCCACCTGGCCGGGGCCGATCCGCTACTTCGCCCAGAGCTCCGGCACCACCGGCGGCCCGACCAAGCGCATCCCGGTCAGCCCCGCGCTGCTGGCCGGCAACCGGGGCGCCGCCCTCGACACGCTGGCCTGGCACCTGGCGAACCATCCGGGCAGCCGGGTGCTGTCCGGCCGCAACCTGATCCTGGGCGGCAGCACGGCGCTGCGGCGGCTCGCGCCCGGCATCCGCGCCGGCGACCTGTCCGGCGTCGCCGCCGCCGAGGTGCCGCCCTGGGCACGCCCGTTCACCGCGCCGCCCCGCGCGCTGGCGCTGCTGCCCGACTGGCGCGAGAAGGTGGCGCGCATCGCCCCGCTGTCACTGACACAGGCAATCACCGGCCTCTCCGGCACGCCGAGCTGGATGCTGCTGTTCTTCGAGACGGCGGCGGCGCTGCGGCCGGGCGCCCGCCTGGCGCAGCTCTACCCGCGGCTCGAACTGGTGATCCATGGCGGCGTCGGCTTCGCGCCATACCGCGAGGCGTTCGCGCACTGGCTCGAAGGCAGCGCCGCCAGCACCCGCGAGGTCTACGCGGCGAGCGAGGGCTTCGTCGCCATCGCCGACCGGGGCGACGACGAGGGGCTGCGCCTGGTGCTGGATCGCGGCCTGTTCTTCGAGTTCGTCCGCCCGGCCGACCTCGCCTCGGCCAACCCGGACCGGCGCTGGATCGCCGACGCCGAGCTGGGCGTAGAATACGCGCTGGTGCTCAGCAGCAACGCCGGGCTGTGGTCGTACGTCGTCGGCGACACGGTGACGCTGACCGAACGCCATCCGGCGCGGCTGCGCGTCACCGGGCGCATCGGCTGGTCGCTCTCGGTCGCGGGCGAGCACCTGATCGGCGCCGAGCTGGATACCGCGATCACCGTGGCCGCCCGGAGGGTGGGGCGGCAGGTGGCGGATTACGCGGCCGCCGCGGTGCCGCCCGACGCGCGCGACAGCCGGGGCGGCCACCTGTTCGCGGTCGAGTTGGACGCGCCGGCCGACGCGGCGGTGTTCGCGCGGGCGCTGGACGCGGCGCTGGCGGCGGGCAACGACGACTACGCCACCCACCGCGCCGGCGATTTCGGCCTGCGCCCGCCCGAGTTGCGCTTGCTGCCGCCCGGAGCGTTCGCGCGCTGGATGGCGGCGCGCGGCAAGCTCGGCGGCCAGAACAAGGTGCCACGGGTGATCGCCGACCCCTCGCAGATGGCGGCGCTGCTGGCCGAGGGCTTACCCTGATCCAACTGGCCCCAGCCCAACTCGCCATCGTCGTGCCGACCCTGAACGAGGCGTGCAACGTTCCCGAACTGTTGGCGCGCCTCGAAACCGCGCTGACCGGGATCGCCTACGAGGTGCTGTTCGTCGACGACGACAGCCGCGACGGCACCGCCGACCTGGTGCGCAGGCTGTCGCACGGCGACCGGCGGGTGCGCTGCCTGCAACGGATCGGCCGTCGCGGCCTGTCGAGCGCCTGCATCGAAGGCGCGCTGGCCACCGCGGCGCCGCTGATCGCGGTGATGGACGCCGACCTGCAGCACGACGAGGCGGTGCTGCCGCGCATGGTGGCGGCGCTGGCGGCCGATCCGGGGCTCGACCTCGCGGTCGCCAGCCGGTACGCGGCGGGCGGCGGCACCGGGTGCTGGCAGGCGTCGCGGGTACGGCTCAGTGGGCTGGCGACACGGCTGTCGCGGCTGGTGACGAGCGCGGAGATCGCCGACCCGATGAGCGGCTTCTTCGTGATCCGTCGGCCGGCGTTCGACGCGGCGGTGCGGCGGCTGTCCGGCCAGGGCTTCAAGATCCTGCTCGACCTGCTGGCGTCCTCGCCGCGGCCGCTGCGGCTGCGCGAGTTCCCCTACGTGTTCCGCCCCCGGCTGCACGGCGACAGCAAGCTCGATTCGATGGTGGCTTGGGAATACCTGATGCTGATCGCCGACAAGCTGGTGGGCGGCGTGGTCCCGGTCCGCTTCGCGCTGTTCGCGCTGATCGGCGCGGTCGGCATCGGCGTCAACCTGCTGGTGCTCAGCCTGCTGCTGCGGCGCGGCGTCGGCTTCGCCACGGCGGAGGGCTGGGCGACCTTCGCCGCCATGGTCGGCAACTTCCTGCTCAACAACCAGCTCACCTACCGCGACCGCCGGTTGCGCGGCGGCCGGGCGGTGCGCGGCCTCGTCACCTTCTGCCTCGGCTGCGGCGTCGGTGCCGTCGCCAATGTCGGCATCGCCTCGGCGGTGTTCGGCGCCCAGGGCCGCTGGTGGCTGGCAGGCTTGGCGGGCGCCGCGCTCGGCGCGGTGTGGAACTACGCGGTGGCCGCGACCTACACCTGGCGGCGCGGCTGACGCGCGAGCCGCTGCTCGCGCATGAAGATGAACAGCCCGGCGCCGACGATGGTGGCGGCTCCCGCCACGGTCGGGAGGCTCAGCACGTCGCCGAAGAACAGGTAGCCGAACAGCACGCCCCACAGGATCAGCGTGTACTGGAACGGCACCACGACCGAAGCCGGCGCCAGGCGCAGCGCCCGGTTGACGCAGAGGTTGCCACCCAGCGAACCCGCGCCCACCACCAGCATGAGGCCGAAATCGCTCCAGCCGGGCGCGCTCCAGCCGCCCACCGCCACCAGCGCCGCGCCCAGCGCCGCCGAGGCCAGCAGTTGAGCCGTGACCAGCACGGTTCCGGGGGTGCCCGCCAGCTTGCGCGTGGCAATCATGAAGCAGGCGTACATCAAGCTGCCGACCAGGGCGGCGACGGCCTGCGGCGTGAGCGATTGCGGCGAGGGATGCAGTGCCAGCACGACGCCGGCGAACCCCACCGCCACCGCCGACCAGCGCCGCCAGCCGACCCGCTCGCCCAACAGCCAGGGTGACAGCGCTGTCACGTAGATCGGCCCGGCCATGTAGTAGGTCATCGTCCCGGCCAACGGCAGGCCGGTCAGCGCGTAGAAGAACAGCACCGACTCCACCGCCGACAGCGCCACCCGCGTCGCCTGCAGGCGCGGCCGCGCCGGCCGCCGGAACTGCGCGGCGCCGGTGCGGGCGATGGCCGGCGCCATGAACGCCAGCCCGGCGAGGCTGCGCACCAATTGCAGCTCGCCCGGCGAGTAGGTGCCGACCAGCCACTTGCCCACGGCGTCGTTGGCCGCGAACACCAGGATACCCAACGACATCATCCCGATGCCGAGCGCCGTCCCCGACGGCCGCGCCAGCGCCAGGCTCAGAACGGGAAGTCCAGCAGCACCGCCGACAGCGCACGGGCGGCCACCGCGAAGTCGGCAAGGTCCATCGCCTCGTCCGGGTTGTGGCTGCCGTGCTCGTTGCGCACGAAGATCATGCCCGACGGCACGCCGGCGGCGGCGAACACCGCGGCGTCGTGCCCGGCGCCGCTCGCCATCTGGAACGGCTGCCGGAACGCCGCAACCAGGCGCGGGTCCATCAGCGCGGGCGGCGAGTCGCTGGTTTCGCCGAGGTCGAAACGCACGCGGTACTCCTCCCCGATCCGCCCCGCCGCCTCCCGCGCCGCGTCGGCCACCGCGTCCATCACGGCGTCCGACAGGCTGCGGATGTCGAGCACGAAACGGGTCTCGCCCGCCACCTTGCTCGGCCCGTGCAGGGCGGGGTTGGTGGTGAACTCGCCCGAGGTCAGCACCAGGTCACAGGCCGCCGCCTCGCGCTCCAGCCAGACGCCCCGCATGTGGTGCAGCAGCGCCACCGTGGCGGCCACGGCGTCGCTGCGATGCTGGCGCGGCAGCGCGCCGGAATGGCCATAGCGCCCTGTGCAGGTCGCGTTGCGGAACCGCCGGCAGCCGCGGATGCCGGTCACGGCGGCAGCGGGCAACCCGGCATGGACCAGCACCGGCCCCTGCTCGATGTGCAACTCCAGAAAGGCGCGTACCCGGGCGCGGTCGAGCAACAGACGGCGCTCGCGGATGGCGTCGGGGTCGAATCCCCGCGCCGAGAGCGTCGCCGCCAGCGTCTCGCCGGTGTCGCGCCGGCGTACGTCGAGCGCCGCCGGGTCGAGCCGCCCCAGCGCGCCGAGGCTGCCGATGTAGGCGGCGTCGAACCACGCCGACTCCTCGCCCCGGATCGCCATGACGGCGATGTCGAACGGTGGCACGACACCGGCGGCGCGGAAGCCGGACAGCGCCGCCAGCCCGGCCACGACCCCGGCCGCGCCATCGAAGTTGCCGCCCTGCGGCACCGAATCCAGGTGCGAGCCGACGATCACGCCGGGTGCGGCGCGGTCCCGCCCCGGCAGCGTCATGGCGAGGTTGCCGATGGCGTCCACCGCGACCTCCAGCCCGAGCGCCACCGCGGCGTCGCGCGCGATGTCGTGGCCGGCCTGCTCGCCCTCGCCATAAGTGTCGCGCTCAATGCCGCGGCCGCGCCGGGTGCGCCGCGCCAGCGTCGCGAACAGGCGTTCCGCGAGGGAGAAATCCGGCGTCACGCCGCCAGCCGCAGCCGTTCCAGCGTGCGCAGCCGGCCGATCAGCGGCAGCAGCGCGCGCAGCTCCGGTCCGTGCTCCTCCCCGGTCAGCGCCAGGCGCAGCGGCAGGAACAGCGTGCGTCCCTTGCGCTCGGATGCGACCTTGAGCGCCGCGATCCAGCGGTCCCACACCTCGGCATCCCACGGCTCCTCCGGCAGCGAGTCGGCGGCCTGGCGCAGGAACTCGCCCTCGCCCTCCAGCACCGGCGGCACGATGGTGCCGGCCACCACGTCCCACCAGCCGCGCGCCTCGCCCAGCAGGTCGATGTTGCCGCGCACCGCGACCCAGAACGCCTCGGTGGCGCCCTGCGGCAGCCGCGCCGCCACATCGTCGAACCCGGTCGCCTGCAGCACCCGGCGGTTCAGCGCCTGCAGTTGCGCCACGTCGAACCGCGCCGCCGCGTGGCCGAACCGGCCGAGGTCGAAGCCTGCGACCAACTCTGGCAGGCCCGCCACCGTGGTCGGTTGCGACGAGCCGAGCGTCGCCAGGTAGCCGGTGATCGCCGCCGGCTCCATGCCGTCGGTGCGCAGCCGGCGCAGCGACAGGCCGCCGGTGCGCTTCGAGAGCTTGTCGCCGTCCTCGCCCAACAGCAGCGGCAGGTGCGCGAAGCGGATCGCGGGCGGGGCTACCCGCTCGGCCTCGGCCAGCGCCGCCAGGATGTCGAGCTGGATGCCGGTGTTGGTGACGTGGTCCTCGCCGCGCAGGATGTGGGTGATGCCGCAATCCAGGTCGTCGACCACCGAGCTGAAGGTGTACAGCGGCGAGCCGTCGGCGCGGACCAGCACCGGGTCGGACAGCGAGCCCAGCCGCACCTGCCGCCGACCCAGCACGAGGTCGTCCCAGGCCGGCTCATCGGGCGAGAGGCGGAAGCGCCAGTACGGCCGCTTGCCGCCGGCCTCGGCCTGGGCGCGCTGCTCGGCGGTCAATTTCAGCATGGCGCGGTCGTAGATCGGCGCCTGGCCGCGCCGCAGCTTCTGCTCGCGCTTGAAGCGCAGCTCCTCCTCGCTCTCGAAGCAGGGATACAGCCGGCCGCTGCGCTCCAGTGCCGCGGCGGCGGCGGCGTAGCGGGACAGGCGGTCGGATTGGCGCAGCGCCTCGTCCCAGTCGAGGCCCAGCCAGCGCAAATCGTGGGTGATCGCCTCGGCGTATTCCTCGGTGCTGCGGCCGGTGTCGGTGTCGTCGAGGCGCAGCAGGAAGCGGCCGCCCGCGTGACGCGCGAACAGCCAGTTCAGCAGCGCCGGGCGCGCGTTGCCGACATGCAGGTAGCCGGTCGGCGAGGGCGCGAAGCGAACCTTGACGGTCATTCCGGTCTATCCGGCGGCGGGCCAGGCTCCTGCTCGTCGTCATCCTCGTCGGGCTCGTCGCCACGCGGGTCGAGCGCCCGCCAGTCGCGGTCCTCCCCGGTCGCCGGCTGGGCGGCGAAGTCGGCCAGTTCGGCGGCGCTGCGCCAGGCCCCCTCGCCGCCGTCCAGCACCTCGGCATCCTCGCCGAAGGCGAACCAGGTGTTGAGCACGTCGCGCTCCGCCATCCCTGCTTCGCGGCAGCGCTCGACGCTGTCGCGCACGTAGCGGCGGGCGAAGGCGTTGGCCTGCATCAGCGTGGGGAAGCCGCCGACCTCCTCGGTGATGTTGTCCTCGGCGCAGCCCGACAGGTCGAGGATACGGACGCGCCACCCGCCAGCGGGCGCGAACAGGTCGCTCATGGCAATGAATCCTCAGGCAACCAGGGCGGTGAAGCCGTTGGTGATGGGATAACGGCGGTCGCGCCCGAACGCGCGCGAGCTGATCTTGACGCCCGGCGGCGCCTGCCGGCGCTTGTACTCGGCGCGGTCCAGCATCCGCCAGACCCGCAGCACGGTATCGCGGTCGAAGCCCTGCTCGACCATGGCATCGACGCTGCGCTCGCCCTCGACCAAGCCTTCCAGCACCGCGTCCAGCACCTCGTACGGCGGCAGGCTGTCCTGGTCGGTCTGGTCGTGCTTCAGCTCCGCGCTCGGCGGCTTGGTGATGACGCGCTCCGGCATCACCGGGCCATCCGGCCCCAGGGCATCGTGCGGCCGGTGCGCGTTGCGCCAGTGCGACAGGGCGAACACCGCCGTCTTGTAGACGTCCTTCAACACCGAATAGCCGCCGCACATGTCGCCGTACAGCGTCGCGTAGCCGACCGACATCTCGCTCTTGTTGCCGGTGGTCAGCACCATTTGGCCCAGCTTGTTGCTGATCGCCATGAGCGTCAGGCCGCGGGCGCGCGACTGGATGTTCTCCTCGGTGATGTCGCTCTGCCGGCCCTCGAACAGCGGCGCAAGGGCGGTGTCGAACGCCTGCATCGCCGGCGTGATCGGCACCGTATCGCACCGTATGCCGAGCAGGCGGGCGCAGGCGGCGGCGTCGTCCAGGCTGGCCTGGCTGGTGTAGGGGCTCGGCAGCATGAAGGCGCGGACCTGGGCGGACCCCAGCGCGTCGACCGCGACCGCCGCCGACAGCGCGCTGTCGATGCCGCCCGAAAGGCCGAAGATCACGCCGGGAAAGCGGTTCTTGCGCACGTAGTCGCGCAAGCCGGTCATCAGGCAGCGGTACACCAGCTCGAGCGGCTCCGGCTCCGGCGCCAGCGCGTGCGGCGCGCAGACCAGGCGGTCGCCGTGGCGGGTCCATTCGGTGAGCGTCACCGCCTCCTCGAAATGCGGCATCATCAGCGCCAGCGTGCGGTCGGGGTTGAGGACGAAGCCGGCGCCGTCGAACACCAGCTCATCCTGGCCGCCGACCTGGGCGCAGAACACGAAGCCCAATCCGGTCACCACCACGCGATGCACCGCAAGGTCGATGCGCTGGCTGTGCTTGCCGGCCTCGTACGGGCTGCCGTTGATCGACACCAGCACCTCCGCCCCGCTCTCGGCCAGCGTCTCGCTGACCGCGGGGAACCACCAGTCCTCGCAGATCATCAGCCCGAGCCGGAAACCGCGGAACGCCACCGGGCCGGGCGACGGGCCGGGGTCGAACACCCGCTTATCGTCGAACACGCCGTAGTTCGGCAGTTCGTGCTTGGCGCGGCGCGCCACGACGCGGCCGCCATCGAGCACGTAGGCGGCGTTGTACAGCCGGTCGCCATCGCGCCAGGGGCCGCCCACGACCAGGCCGGGGCCGCCGTCCACCGTGTCGGCCGCGAGCTGCGCGATCGCCTCCTCGCAGGCGGCGACGAAGGCAGGCTTACGCACCAGGTCCTCCGGCGGGTAGCCGGCGATGGAGAACTCCGGCGTCACGACCAGATCGGCCCCGAGGCGCGCGCCTTCCGCCCGGGCGCGCCGGATCATGGCGAGGTTGCTCACCACTTGGCCCTGGTGCGGGTTAAGCTGGGCGAGCGCTATGCGCAGCGTGTCGGGCATGGGTGGAACGTAGGCACGGGCGCTGCGGCGCGCAATCGCCCGAACGAAGCCCATCCAGCAGACCGCGATGCCACCGATCGAGACCGAGGCGCGGCTCGATGGCCTGCGGCGGCGGTGTTCCTGGCATCCGCCGACGCGGAACCCATCGCCGGACAGACCCTCGGCCTCGATGGCGGCAACGTGCCCGGTCAGCCGCCCACCATCAGGCGCACGATCTCGTCGGCGTTGGCCCCCTGGGTCTGCCGCTCGCCCACGCCGATGCCGCGGCGCAGCACGACGATGCGGTCGGTGACGTCGAAGATGTCGGCGAGGTTGTGCGAGATGAAGATCACGCCGACCCCGCTCGACTTCAGGCCACGGATCAGCTTCATCACGCGGCGCTGCTCCGGCACGCCCAGGGCGGCGGTCGGCTCGTCCATGATGAGCACGCGCGCCTTCCAATGGATCGCCCGCCCGATCGCCACGCATTGCCGCTGCCCGCCCGAGAGGGCGCGCACCGGGCGGTCCAGCCGCTGCAGCCCGATGTCGAGCGCCTCCAGCGCCTGCGCCGCCTCCTCGCGCATCCGCCTTCGGTCGATTATCGGCAGCCCGAACACCCGGCGCATCGGCTCGCGGCCGAGAAAGATATTGGCGCCGACATCCAGGTTGTCGGCCAGCGCCAGGTCCTGGTAGATCGTCTCGATGCCCCGCCTGCGGGCGTCCTGGGGGTTGTCGAACACCACCGTCTCGCCGCCGAACCGCAGCTCGCCCTCAGTCGGCTGGAACACGCCGCTGATGATCTTGATCAGCGTCGACTTGCCGGCCCCGTTGTCGCCGGCCAGCGACACCACCTCGCCCGGGTCGACGTGGAACGAGACGTCCTCCAGCGCGTGAACGCCGCCGAAGCGCTTGGAGATGTTGCGCGCCTCCAGCAGCGGCTCACTCATCGACGCGGCCGCCGCCCGATTTCCGCTGACTCTGGTCGACCAGCACCGAGATGATGATGACGACGCCTACCGCCACGAATTGCCAGAACGGCTCGACGTTGATGAACACCAGGCCGTACTGGATCACCGCCACGATCAAGGCGCCGATCAGCGTGCCGACCAGCGTGCCGGAGCCGCCGAACAGGCTGGCGCCGCCGATCACCACCGCCGCGATGCTGTCGAGCAGCAGCGGCTCGCCGGCCTGTGCCGCGCCCGCCGAGAACCGGCCGGCATAGAGCACGCCGCCCAACGCCGCGCTCAAGGCGGAGAGGATGTAGAGCCACACCGTCACCCGGCCGACGTCGATGCCGGCGCGCAGCGACGCCTGCCGGCTGCCGCCGATCGCGTAGGTGTACTGGCCGAACCGGGTCTGCGACAGCAGGTAGTGCAGGCCGAGCATGGCGATTGCCGTGACCAGCACGACCACCGGCACCGAACCGATCGCGCCGTTGCCGAGAAAGCTCAGGATGTCGTTGTCGACCGGAACGGTGGTGCCGCCGGCCACCAGGTAGGCGACGCCGCGCGCCACCCCGTACATGCCCAGGGTGCCGATGAACGGCGGCACCCGCAGGCGCGCGATCAGCAGGCCGTTGACCACCCCGGGCACGATCGCCACCAGCCCCGCCGCGACGACGCCCGCGACCACGGCGCCGAACGAGCCGAGCGCCGCCGTCGCGTTGATGACCTGGCTGGCGACGACAGCGGTCAGCCCCATGGTGAAGCCCACCGAGAGGTCAATGCCGCCGGAGATGATGACGAAGGTCTGGCCGATCGCCAGCAGCAGCGGCGCCGTCGCGAACACCGCGATCGAGCGGATGTTGTTGCCGTTCAGGATGAACGTGGCGCCGAAGCTGGCCCGCGACCAGGCCTCGAAGCCGAGCACCAGCACCGCCAGGAACAGCCAGGCGCGGGCGGCCGCGAACGAGGCGACCCACGCCGCCTGACGCGGTTTCGGCGCCGCGGCGCCGGTGGCGACCGACACCGGCGCTCAGTCGGAATAGATGAAGCGGGCGGCTTCCGGCTGGTCCACGTTGGCCTTGTCGAGCACGGTGAAGCCGGTGCCGATCGTGGTCGGGATCGAGTTGCCGGCGAGCGCCGCGTGCGCCGCCATGACGCCGAAATAGCCGATCTCGGCCGGGTGCTGCGCGATCGCCAGGTCCATCAAGCCGCTCTTCAATTGGCCCACGATGGTGGTCGGCGCGTCGAACGCCACCACCTTGACCCGTCCGGCGCCGCCGCCCTGCTTGACGCCGTTCGCCGCCCCGATGGCGGAGAACAAATTGGCGCCGAACACGCCCAACAGGTCGGGGTTGCGCGCCATGACCGATTGCAACTGGCTCGCGGCCTTGTTGGCATCGTCGTCGTTGAACTGCGTGGCGAGCACAGTGATGCCCGGGTGCTGCTTCATCTCGTCCTTGAAGCCCTCCTCGCGCTGGTCGGTGGTGGAGACGCCCGGCTTCACGTTGGAGACGTACACCTTGCCCTTGTCACCGATTGCCTTCGCCAGCGCGCGGGCGGCGATCTGGCCGCCCATCACGTTGTCCGAGGCCACGTAGGACAGCGGGAAGTCGGCATTGCCGGTCCCGGTCTGGTAATGGCCGCTGCCGATGAAGGTGTCGACGGTGATGACCTTGATCCCGGCGGCGTTAGCCCGCTTCAGCGGCTCGATGAGCTGCACCTTGTCGGTGGGCGCGATCAGGATGGCGTCCGGGTGCCGCGCGATCACCGCCTCCAGCACCGGAACCTGCGTCACCGCGTTGAAATCTGGCGCGCCCTGGAACGTCAGCGTGTCGCCGACCGCGTCGGCCGCCGCCTGCGCGCCCTTGCGCATCGTGATGTAGAAGGCGTCGGTGGTGAGCCCGGGGATCAACGTGATGGTGTAGTGCTTGCCAGCCGCCCGCGCCGGGGCCACGCCCGCCAAGGCAAACGCGACCGCTGCCGCCATCGTTGCGAGACCGGACTTCATCGGCGTTTCCCTTCGTTTTGCTTTGTGTTGCACCACGCAGTAACCTAGGGGCACGCGGCCGGCAAGCACCCTCAGGCGGCGACGGCTCGCGACGCTGCGACGACCGCCGGCATGAGCGCGTCCCAAGAAATCGGCTGGCCGGTGGCGGCGTCGGCCAGGGCGCCATGGCTGACCGGCGCCGCCCTGGCGGCCGGCTCGCGCAGCCCGGGCACGTCGTCGCGGTCGTGAACGCCGCTCCCCCCGAACATCGTTGCCATGGCAACAACTCCTGGGAGGTCATCCGCAAATCCCGCCGAATGAGCTTATCCCGCCGGATTGCTGCCTCGAAATCTCGCTTCCACCTGCACTGGAACGGGGCAGCACGGAACGCTACTGCCGGATTTGTCGAGCCTGTTGCGAGCAATCCAGTTGTTATCGAACTCGATGGCGCCAAGACTGATGTAATCCTGTTGGCTGCATCACCCGTCGACCTTCGGCGTGTTAGCCCAACCGCCCCCGCGGGAGGGGCACCCGGCGCAGGCGCCCCCCCCCCGCCGGGCCGGCGGCGCGGGCGCGCGGGGGCGGGGGCGGCCGAGATTGGGCCGGCCCACCCGGTCGGCCGCCCCCCCCCCCCCCCTGGCGGCGGTCCCCCCCCCCGCCCCCCGGGCCCCCCCCCCGCGGCGATGGCGCCGCCCAGCAGCGGGCCGGCCATGTAGAACAACCACACCGGGAACGTTCCCGACACGATCATCGGCCCGAGTGCCCGGGCGGGGTTGCCGGCGCCGCCGCTCACCGGGCCGCCCAGGAGCACGCCCGCGGCAAGGGCAAAGCCGATGGCCACGGCACCTCCGGCGCCTTTCGGCGCGCGCGGGTCGGTCGCCATCAGGATCACGGTGAACACCAGGATGAACGCGATCAGGGCCTCGACGATCAACACCTGGAGCGCGCTCGCGCCATTGACCGGCGCCGGCGCGCCAAGGTGCGCGTCGGCGTAGGCGCCGTGCCCGTAGGCGATCCAGACCACCAGGGAGGCGAAGATCCCGCCCGCCAGTTGCGCCGCCCAGTACGGCGCCACGTCCCGCCAGGGGAACTTGCCGGCGACGGCGAGGCCAAGCGTCACGGCCGGATTGACGTGGGCTCCGCTGATCTGCCCCAGCGAGCCGACGATGGGCACCAGGATCAACCCGAAGGCCAGCGCCACGGCGAGGGAGTCGTAGGCCGGGCCCGCGGTGCCCTTGCCCAGCACCGCCGCGGTCGCGACGGCGGTGCCGACCAGCACGAGCAGGAACGTTCCGATCGCCTCGGCGGTGCAGGCGAGCAGGAGGTTGCTCGCCGGCGACTTGGCCGACCCCGGTTCTCCGAACGGAGCCAGGTCGGCCAGCGTACTCTGGGACATCTCGCGCTCGCTTTCGGCCTGTTCGCTCAGAGGCTGGTGCGGCTGCGGCCGGTGATGGCGTGGTAGATCCAGAGCACAACGACGGCGCCGACCACCGCCACGATGATGCTGTAGATGTTCAGGCCGGTGACTGGCTCGGCCCCGATCAGCGAGAACAGGAAGCCGCCCACGACGGCGCCGACGATGCCGAGGACGATGTCGAGCAGCAGTCCTTGGCCGCTCTTGTTGACCAGCTTGCTGGCGATGAAGCCGGCGATCAGCCCGAGGATGAGCCAGATGACGATCGACATGCGGAGTTCCCTTCAGTGGTTGGAATGACAGTGGCGGCGGCGCCTAGACGGGCGACCCCGACGGCTGGGCTTCCTTGCGCACCGCATCCTCGCCGGCGCCCAGCATGTCGCGGGCGACCTGCGCCGCCGGCCCGGACCGCGCGCCGCTACCCCCCGCGCCCCGCCGGGCGCCGGCGCTTTTGCCGCCGGCGAGGCCATGCGCCTCGGCGCTGTCGCGCCCGGTGTCGATCACCGCCTGCGCCACCTGCCCGCCGCGGTCCAGCGCCTGCTGCGCCAGGGTGCGCGCGGTATCGCGCGCCTGGCCCGCGACGCCGCCCAGCGCCGCCGTCTCCTGCTCCGTCACCGGCAGCAACGCGCCCAGCAGCGCGCCGGCCGCAAGCCCGAGTGCCCCCAGCA
This sequence comes from uncultured Acetobacteraceae bacterium, assembly GCA_964250775.1. Lineage (GTDB taxonomy): Bacteria > Pseudomonadota > Alphaproteobacteria > Acetobacterales > Acetobacteraceae > CAVRQM01. The sequence continues at coordinate 14,366 of CAXUHK010000006.1, forward strand.
GCACCGGGCTGTCGCCGAGCGCCGTCGCCAGCCGCGAGGCGGCATCACCGGCCGCCTGGCCGCCCTGCGCCGCACCGCCGCCCGCCCGCTGCGCCGCGTCGCCCAGCGACTGCATGGCGCCCTGGGCCGCCGCGGTGAGCGAGCCCGCCGCGTCGCTCGCGCGCCCCTGCGCGTCGTGCAGCGTGCGGGTCGCGGCGTCCTGCGCCGAGGCGAGGGCGGCGCTGATACGCTCGCCAAACGATTGGGCGCTCTCCTGCGCCTGGCGCTTGAGGCCGACCGCATCGCCACGGGCGTCGTCGCGGCGGGTGACGTAGACGTGCTCGTCCTCGTCCGGCGCCCGCGTGACACCCTGTTCCGCGGTGTGCAACCGGAGCGCCATGGCGTCGTAGCCGGCATCCACCTCCGAATCGCCGCCGTAGACCCGGACCCGGCTGTTGCCGCCGAGGGCCTGTGCCGATTTGGCGGCGCCGGCGCGCGGCCCGGTGGTCATCAGCCAAGCCAGGCCGATGCCGGTAAGCGCCGCCGGCAGCGGGTTGGCGCGCACGCTGTCCAGCAGGTTGCGGCCGAAATCTGCGCCCTCGCTGCCTCGGAAGTAGGCCATCGCGTCGTCCAGCACCTGCCCCGGCGAGAGGCGGTCCTGCAGCTCGCTGAGGTGGCCGCCCAGGCGGGCGCGGGTCTGGTCGAGGTCGCGCTCGATGCGGGTCGGGTCGTCGCTGGCCATCAGGTGTGTTCCTTCACGATGCGCGCGTCTTTTTGCAAGCTGGACACGGTGCGGTCCGGGGTCAGCCGCTTCAGTGACAGCATCCCCAGGCCGGAGCGGGCGAACAGCGCGCCCACGACGACGATCAGCACGCCCACGATCAGCGACGCCGCCCAGGTCGGCAGCACCAGCGCCAGGGCCGCGGCGACGCCTTGCAGGATCACCACCAGGCCCGCGAAAGCGACCAGCGCGCCGCCGACCAGCCAGATCGCCGCCATGATGACGCGGTCGAGCTTCTGGTCGAACTCGGCCCGTGCCAGGCGCATCTCGCCTTGCACGAGGTCCTGGATGTCGCGCGCCAGGCTGCCGATGATCTCGCCGAGGCCATGACCGCCTTCGGTCCTATTTCCGCTCAAGGCTGACCTCCGGCAAACGCGGCAGGTCGGCCTGCGAGCCGCCGGCCACCGCGACCCGGCCCAGCCGCGTCAACGCGAAGCCGGCCGCCAAGGCCGCTCCCACGAACAGCGCCGGTTGGCGGCGGGAGAACGCCTCGACGTTGCCCATCAGCGTGCGCAGGTCGTTGGTGCGCAGCGCCCCGGCCAGCGCCGTCAGCTCGTCGGCGCCGCGCTCGACCAGCTTGGCCAATGCGTCCTGGTGGCCTTCGAGCTGCTCGCCGGAGCGATGCACTGCTGCCGCCACGTCCTCCAGCCGCCCGGCCAGGCTCTCCTTCTGCGCCTGGGCGGTCGCGGACACCTTGTCGCTCACCACGTCGGCGACCGATGCGGCGTGCGCCTTGGCATCCTGCGCCACGTCCTGCGCCTGGCCCAATGCCTGTGCCCCGGCCTGGCGGGCCTGGCCGCCCAGCTGGCGCGCGGCCTCGCCGGCGGCCTGCAGGTCGGCAAGGTTCTTGCCGACCGCATCATTCCTGGTCGCGTCACTCATCGTTGGCTCCCCTGGTCGAATAGCCGAGCGGTCGGATCGAAAACTGGCCGGAGTGCCGTCACCGCGACACCCCAGCCTGGTTGCAGGCGCAGGTCAGCGGACCACGCGCTGGGAGACCCGCATCCGCCGTTGCACGGCCAGCGAGCCGCCGATGGCCGCCGCGATGGCGCCCAGCAGCAGGTCGGCGAACGCCGCGAACGAGGTCTTCGAGGCCGCCGCGGCGCTGCTGTCGGCGGCGTCCTTGGCCGTCTGCACCGCCTGGTCGCGCGTCTGCTTCAGCTTGGCCTGGGCGTCGTCGAACTGCTTGGCCGCGGCGTCGTGGCCGACGCGCTGCTGCGCCGCCATGATGGCGACCACGCGCTCCTTTGCCGCGGGCGCGTCGGCGCCGCCCTTCGCGTAGGTGACGAGGTTGGAAGCGACTTCCTTCTGCGCCTGCTGCGGCGTCATCGCGGTCGGGTCGGCGGCGGTGCCGGCGGGCTGCAGGTAGGCTTGCGCCTGTTGCTGCAGCATGTCCGGCGACACGCCGGCCGCCTGCGCCAGCGGCTGCGCCGCGTCCTTGATGGTGCTCCCTGCCCCGGAAGCCACAGTGCCCAGTGCCGAGAAGCCGCCGCCGATGATGCCGCCGACAGCCGAGGACAGCAGGTAGATGGTCAGCATCGTGGCGATGCCCCAAGTGACCAGGCCGTGCAGGACGCCGTCCCAGCGTAGTTCGATTCCGGCGAGCCAGGCCGAGACGTAGCCGCCGAACATCAGCGCCACCACGCTGCTGACCACCCACCAGATGCCGGCATTGATGCCGACGCTGCCGGCGTCCGGCGTGGTGCCGGCGTTGGTGTTGACGGTGCCGAGCCCGATGCCCGCGCCGAGCAGGCTGAGCAGCAACTGGACGGCGACCACCAGGATCACGCCGCCGAACACCGCGGCCCAGGAAATGCGGCGGTGGACGTGCGAGCCGGCGGTCATGGTCGTGGTCGTGGTCTCGAGGACGCCGCCGCGCAGCGACGGGTCGGTGTAGTTGCTTGCAGACATCGTTCTCTCCGGGACAAGGGAAGTCCGGGCGCGTCGGGCGCCCCCGGACTTCCCGCTACGAGTCGGTCAGACCTTGGCGCGCGGAGCGACCGGAGCCACCGGGGTCGTGGTGGTGGCGCTCGCCTTGCCGTCCGGGATCTGCTCGACCTCGACGTCCTCGCGGCGCACCGTGTCGCGCACGGTCTCGACCCGCTCCCCGGCCTCCTTGCGCAGGCTGACTTCCTCGCGGATGAAAGCCTGCTTGGCGACGACCGCCTCTTCGGCGCTTTCGGTCATCTCGATCGTCTTGTCGGTGAAGTCGGCCTCGGTCGCCGGGCGGCCGTCGGCGCCCGGGTGGCGCTCCAGCGTCACCTTCTCGCTGCGCAGCCGCACCTGCTCCTCGACCGGGGTCTCGACCACGAAGCGACGGATGCGGGTGCCGCCACGGTTGACCAGACGCTTGCCGACCGACAGGCGCTCCTCGGCGAGCTTCAGGCTGCCTTCCCCGGTGGCGGCGGTCGCGGCCGTGGCGGCGGCGGCCGGCGCCATCGCGGGAGCCCCCGCCGCGCGGGTGGTGGTGGTCTGCGTCAGGCCGTAGCCCGTCGCGCGCTCGTCGAGGTCGACCGGGTGGTGGCTCTCCAGGATCTCCGTCACCCGCGTCACATGCGCGTCGGGCGTCTGCACGCTCACCACGGTCGAGCCGCCCTGCAGGCTGCGGTCGTAGACAGCGGTGTCGTGGTCCGGCTCGCCGCCGAACAGGCTGGACCAGAAGCCTTGCTCCTTCACTGGCGCGCCGGTGGTGCCGGTGGTGCTCGATGCAGCCCCGGCGTGCTGGCTGATGGCGTTGTCGGGAATGCCGGCGGCCCGCAGGTCGCGGATGGCGGCCTCGGCATGGGCGGCCGTGTCGTAGACGGCGACAATGGTCTCGTCACTCATGGTATGGCTTCCTTGTTGATGGATTGGTGGGAAGTAGCCCGGTTGGGCACGGCGGCGCTGGCGACCGGTGCAACCTCCAGCGGGGTTCGCGTGACCGTCGCCTCCTGCTCGCGCAGGATGACCGTCTCGCGGTGGCGTTCCGTGGTCTTCACGCGTCGGATGCGAACTTCTTCCTTGAGCACGAGGCGGCGCTGCACCACGACCTCCTCGACCACGACGGAGAGGATCGTCGTGTCGCCTTCCTCGCGCACCGGCGGCACGCTCTCGACCACCCGGCCGATCGGCACGCGTTCGACTTCGACGCGCTCATGGTTCAGCTCCTCGTCAACGAGTTGCTCCCGGGTGCGCGTGGTCCGGTCCGCGCGCACCACGGCGGTCTCGATCCGTCGACGCGACACCGAGAGCTGTTCGCCGTGGAGCGTCAGCACCTCCCGCTCTGTCTCTTGCGTCGGGATCGCCAGCTCGGATCGAAGCTCCGGCGCGTCAGCAGGCATGATCGCGCCCTACTTCTTGCCCAGGTCGCGCGCAGTGTCCTTGGCCCCGCCCACGGCATTCTGCGCCGTGCCGGACGCCTTCTCCGCGACGCCCTCGGCTTGCGTCTTGGTGTCGCCGGTGATCTTGCCGACCGCCTCCTTGATGGAGCCGGCCACCTTCTTGCCGAGGCCCTCGACACGATCCTTGTCCATGGTAATTCCTTCCTACGCATAAATGCCGCGTCGCAGAAGCGATTTAGCTATGCGAGCAGGTGGGAATTAATCGCGTACCATCGTGTTGTCCAATGAAGTAACGCAACGAAAAGCGAACTCATTTAGAGTGCTTTTGCACTAGGGCATCGTGATTGTTTTACTACCTGCCGATTTCGCCTTGGTTTTCCGCTGCCATCCCAGTGGCTTGGCTGCCGTGCCCAAGCCACGCTCCCGAGCCCACACGATCACCGCGCTGCGGCGATGCACGCCGATTTTCGCGTATATCAACGAGACGTGATTGCGCACGGTGTTCCGCGTGACGCCGAGCTTCTCCGCGATCTCGGCGTCGGACAGGCCCTGCGCCACCAGCCCCAGCACCTCGCGCGCCCGCGGCGGCAGGGCCGCGGTGCCGGGGCCGGGCTCGGCCGCGCCGTGCGACTGGCTCAGGCTCGCCAGCTTCTCCACGATCTTCTGGCCGAACCAGGAGGCGTCCTGCATCACCGAGCCGATCGCGGCCATCAGCTCGGTCTCGGTCTGCTTGCGCTGGGTGATGTCCTGCATGACGCTTAGCACGCAGCGCTCGCCGTGGATCGTCACCGTCTCGGCCGACAGCAGGTAGTCGCCGACGCCGCCGGCCTTCGAGCCCATTTGAATGTCGACGCTGCGAATGTGTCCGGTCTGCTTGATCTGGCGTTGCAATTGGTCACGCAGCTCGCCGCGTCCCCACAGCTGTAGCTCGGCCTCGCCGCGCCCTACCACCTCCTCCCGACGCCAGCCGGTCGCGGCGGTGAAGGCGTCGTTGACGTCGAGGAAGCGCATACCGTCCAGCGCCAGGATCGCCATCGGGCCGGGCGCCATGCGGAACGCCTTGGCGAAGCGCTCCTCGCTCTGGCGCAGCGCGTCCTCGGCCAGGCGGCGAGGGTGCAGGTCGGCGAAGGTGAACAACATGCAGCGCTCGTCGCCGATCTCGATCGGCTGGCCGCCGAGCAGCACGGTCTTCTCGCGGCCGTCCGGCAGGCTGAGGCAGCCCTCCATCTGCGGGATGGTGGCGCCGGCGTGCAGCCGCTCCACGGCCAGCTCGCGCCGCTCGGCCCCGCGCAGCACGTCGATCTCGTGCACCGAGCGGCCGACCAGCGCCTCGCGCAGGTAACCGGTCATCTCCAGAAAGCCGCGGTTGACCTTGACGTAGCGCATGTCCGAAAGCCGGGCGATGATCGCCGGCGCCGGGTTGGCGCCGAACGCGCGTTCGAAGCGCTCCTCGGCGTTGAAGCGCTCGGTCTCGTCGTTGACGATCAGCACCAGGCAGTCGGGCTCCCCCTTCGGATCGGTCAGCACCAAGCTGCGGATCTGGTGCACCCAGCGCTTGTCCTCGCCCTGCTTGCCCTCGCCATGGCGCGCGACCTCGACCACCACCTCGCTGAACGCCTCGCCGGCGATCAGCCGTTCCATCGGGTAATCGCCCTCCGGCAGCTTGTGCCGGTTCTGGTAGCGCAACTCGAAGCGTTGCCGGTACTCCGACACCGTGCCGCCAAGCTCCTTGACCGAGGCGACGCCGTGCAGCGTCAGCGCCGTCTGGTTGGCCCACGAGATCGTCTGGTCGGGGTTGATTACGATCACCCCCTCGGTCAGGCCCGCGATGATCTGCTGGAGCTGGGTGCGGTCGGCGCGTTGCCGGGGGATGCTGTCGGTCATGGCTCCACGATACGGCACGGCCCGGCTTTCACCAGCCCGCGCCATGCCAGCGTGCGGCGGCCAGCTTGCGGCGGCCAGCTACCAACCACGAACTTCTCACCTGCTGGCGCGTAGCGTGTCCCGCGCCACATCCGGTTTTCGCCCGGTGGCGGAAAGCCAGACGGGACCGGAAAATGACAGTCGATACGCCGATCCTGCCCGGGCACATCCAGGATACGGTGGAGGCGATCGCCAAGCTGCACGCCGAGCACCAGCAGGCGGCGGGCCGCCTGCAACGCGTGGTGGAGCGGCTGACCGGCTGGATCGGCCGTCCTCAGTGCATCGCGCTGCTCACGGCGGGCATCGCGCTCTGGGTCGGATGCAACCTGTTCGCCGGCTGGTATGGCGCGATGGCCTGGGACGCGCCGCCGTTCGCCTGGCTGCAGGGCGCCCTGGGCCTGCTGGCGCTCTACGTCACCGTGCTGATCCTGACCACGCAGCGCCGTGAGGACCAGATCGCCGGCTACCGCGAGCAGCTCACCCTCGAACTGGCGATCGTCAGCGAGCAGAAATCGGCGAAGATCATCGCGTTGCTGGAGGAGATGCGCCGGGACAATCCCAACCTCCGCAACCGCGTCGACACCGAGGCAGCCGCCATGGCGGTGCCGGCCGATCCGCAAGCCGTGCTGGACGCCATCAAGGAGAGCGCCGATGCGCCGTTGACCGAGGAGTTGCTGACGCCGGCCAGCGAATCGGACCCGCTGTCCGTTACCCAAGTGCGGGCTCAGGAAAACCGTTTGGTTCAGTCCGACGTCGCGTTGGAGGCCGGCAAGGCGATCACCCCTGTGCCGTAAGTCATCCCCACGAGGGCTCCCACGTATCGCCAGACAGGCGCCGACGAAGTGGTGCAGGCTGTCCAAGTCGTGCCGGTGTATGTACGGCGCCGTCTCGAAGGCGGCGAGCACGCGTTGCCACACCGCGTCCGCAATGAGATGCTGCCCGACGTCCTCGCGTCCATAGATACCTCGCAACGCCATGATGGCCCGGGCAGTGGCCACAGGGCAAACCAGCTCCGTGGCCACCAACCCAAAGGCCCCGTCCCTAGACCCTAAGTTCCTGTAGATGTAGACGCGACCTGGGCGGAGCTGTTCGCCTCCCCGTCCGGCGATCGAATCGCCCACTTCACCAGGAGACGCCCGTGCCCAACGCGACCCCGCCATCAACCCACCCTGATGACCTGGCGACATCTCCAGGCGCCGATCCTCACCCCGGCATCGGCGAAGCCGGTCATCCCCACCGCGGTGTGATCGTGACCGGCGAGAACGGCGCGGACGGACCCAAGGCCTTTTACATCCACATAGAAGCGCGGCCGGGCAGAGAGGACGAGGTGGTCCAGATGCTGCGTGACATCTTTGATTGCGTGATGGGCGAGCCCGCGACCGGACCGTGGTTCGGGGTCCGCTATTCCCGGACCACTTTCGGCATCTTCGAGACGTTCCCGAACATCGCCGGCCGGGACGCGCACGTAGCCGGCGGCGGCGGCGACATCTTCCGCGATGTTGGACGCATGAACGACATCCTCGCCTATCCCGCCCACGTCTACCGAGTGGACGTTCTCCTTAGCAAACGGATGTTCGCGGGATAGCCGTGTCGCCAGACGTTCCATTTCATCGAACGACGGGATGCCGCTTCGGCCAGGAATCCAGGGCCGTCATCGTGCATGTGGTTGACGATGTTGGTCACCACGTCGCCCGAGCCGACCGCGTTGACTCGGATGCCATACTCAATCGCTTCCAGAGCGAGCGAACGAGCGAGCGAGCGCGCGTGAGCTGGGCCAGGGCGCCCTTGGACGCCGCATAGGCGGCGATGGTCGGAAAAGCCTGAAAGCAGGCATACGGACCGACATCGACGGTGGCGCCCGACCGGTTGGGCATCATGGCGCGCGTCGCGGTGCGGGAATGCACCCACGCCCTGGTCGCGTTCATGGCGAGTATGCCGTGCCAGTCTTCCAGCATCATGTCGACCACGAGTTTGCTGATGATGATACCGGCGTTGTTGATCAGCACGTTGAGCCTGCCGAACCGCTCACGGGCGAGGGTCGCGGTGCGCTCGCCGCCGTCTTCCCTGTACACGTCGCGACCAGGGGCGCGATGCCGTCCCCCCCGCATGGATCGTGCTCAATCTGGAAGGCTACATGGAAGGCGTGCGACGCGGTCCCAGTTCCGCTGCTACCGAGCCTTTGATCCCAGGTCCCGGATCAGCTCCGGCCCTCGCCACCGCGCTGAACTAAGATTTCGCCCGGATCACTCGATGGGGGCTGGTCAGGGCCGCCATTGGGCGAATGCCGGTGGCAACGCTCAAAGCGGCTTGACGCCAGCCGGTGGTTTTTGGAGCTGATCGAATGAGAGCGGCTTTCCGCTGAAGCCCCAGTTCTGCTCGGGCACGTCCCGAAGCAGCACATAGATCGGGAGGATGTCGCCTTGCAGGCCGGCCGCTTTGGCGACCGCCGCGGTCACGCGCTTGATCAGTTCCGCCTTGGTCGCGGCGTCGAAGCCGCCCTGAAGCGCGCTGAGTTCGACGGTGATGACCTTGGTGCCGCCGGGCTTGCCACCATGGTAGACGTGGGCTGGATCATACTCGTGCGCGTAGACCCAAGTGGTACTCCTGACGAACGGATCGTCAGCCAGCTTCTCAAGGTCGCCGCCGTCCTTGCTGACCTGCTGCGCCAAGGTATCGAGTGCGTCCGGCGTGAAGCTGCCCTCGGGATAATGGATATGAATGAGCGGCATTGCTTGTCTTCCTTCTCGGCCAGTCAGTTCAAATCAGTGATGACTACGAAGCCCTCGGTCTCGAAGGCAGGCAGTCGGTCGAAGACGCTCTGGACGTCCTTGAGCGCGACCTCCTCGCTGATGAGCTCGCTCGGGGCGAGCTTGCCGCTGTCGACGAGGCGGAGAAGGTCGGGATATTCGCTGTGCGGGTTGCCGAGACTGCCCACCACGGACCACTCGTTCAGGACGAGCTGGTCGACCGGGATCGACACGTGGCCCTTGTCGTCCTGCGTGGTCAGGCCCGCGGCGCAGAGCCGACCACCCTTGGAGAGCGACTGCAGGGCAGTGAGCGTCGCGTTGCTGCCACCCATCGCGTCGACCGCGACATCCGCCCCTTTGCCATTGGTAAGCTTCTTGACCTGCGCGCCGACGTCTTCAGGGCTGACCCCATCGGAGTTGATCGTCTCCAATGCGCCCAACTTCTTGGCCGCATCGAGCGCGCTGGGCTTGGTATCAATCGCGATGACCAGACCACCCATCGCGACCGCGATCTGAACGGCCGACCGCCCGACACCGCCTATGCCGACGACGACGACCGTCTCGCCCGCACGAACATTTGCCCGCGACTGTACTGCCCGGTAGGCGGTCATGTATCGGCATCCAAGCGCCGCTCCATCCTTCTCCGTCATGTTCCCGGGCAGCGGGATGCAGTTCAGTCGTGCGTTCGGCACTCGGGCATACTGGGCGAAGCCGCCCGAGCCGGGGCTGGTGAAGTTCCAAGCGGCGTGGTCGCAGAGGTTCTGGAGCCCTTTGCGGCAGTACTCGCATTCGCCGTCGGCGAAGTTGAAGGGCACGCAAACTTTCATGCCGGGCTTCAGGTTCGACACACCGGCGCCAACGCGTTCGACCACCCCGCCGATCTCGTGGCCGAGGGTTATGGGCAACGGGAGCTTCAGGCCGGCCATTGCCCAGTCCCGGTTCCCGACCGCCCCGTCGGGGCGTCAAAGCCCCGCCGCCCCGCCGCCCCCCAGCACGTCGTCGTCGCCGATATCCGGGATGGCAATGTCCCTCAGCTCCATGGGCTTGCGGATTTCATCGACCTGTACTGCGCGCATGTTCGCCATGAGAGCTCCTGAACAACTGTGGAAAAACCGAAGGCCTCTAAAAACTTATGATCTAGGGACAGGGTTGGCCGCAGCACCCAGGGTCCAACATACCTCGCTGGCGACGGCCGCGTGCGACAAGAGTTGCAAGCTCCCCCAAAACCAGGACAGCAGCGCAGTCATATCGATCAAAAAGATCGTCATATGAATACGTTGTGAAACCTATCCCGAGGCCTTGAGCTGGCAGAGCGGCAAGCCGCTTGCCAAGCTTCCAGCGTCGCAGGCATATGATTCAGTGACGTGGGACGATAGGTTCGGAAAATACCTAGATGTGCTGCGCTACTCTACCGCGCGGCTGGGGAAATTCCGATGCTGCCCCGCTTCGTCGACACATGCCATGTCGCGCTGCCGCCGGTGATCAGGACGAGCTTGCCGTCTATTCCCTGGCTCATGCCGCCAGCTCCGCCATCGTGTGGTGATCCGGTCCGGCATAGGCCGGGTAGTCGGTGAAGCCGTGCTCGGCCCCGCCATACAGCGTCGCCGGATCGAGCGCGTTCAGCGGCCAGCCATGGGCGATGCGCCGGGGCAGGTCGGGGTTGGCGATGAACGGGCGGCCGATGGCGACGAGGTCGGCCAGGCCCGCCTCCAGGAGGCGGGTGCCCCGCTCGGCGGTGTAGCGGCCCGCGTAGATGATCCGGCCGCTGAACGCCTGCCTCACGGCGCGGCGGAACGTCTCGGGCAGGTCGGGCGCGTTGTCCCAGTCGGCTTCGGCGATCGACAGGTAGGCGATCCCGGCCGTCTCGAGCACCTTAATCGCTTCGAGGTAGGTCCCGTGCGGATCGTCCTCGACGAAGCCGATATAGACCCGGTCCTGGTCGGTGCCGGTGAACAGGGGCGTGAAACGGACGCCGAGGCGGTCCGGGCCCACCACCGCGCCCACGGCCTGGATGATCTCCCGCAGGAACCGCAGCCTGTTCGGCAGCGATCCGCCGTAGTCGTCTGTGCGTCGGTTGGCATGTGCCGAGATGAACTGGTTGACCAGGTAGCCGTTGGCCGCATGGATTTCGACGCCATCGAACCCGGCGCTCGCCGCGTTCCGCGCGGCCTGCGCGTAGAGCGCGACCATGTCCTTGATCTCGGCGACGCTCAGCGCGCGCGGCATCGAGGGAGCGACCAGCGTGCCGACGCCCGGCGCGGTTTCGATGAAGGCCTTCACCTTCTCCGCCTGGATCGCCGACGGCGCGACGGGCGCCGCACCACCCGGTTGTAACGCCGTGTGGGACACGCGGCCGACATGCCAGAGCTGGGCGAAGATGACGCCGCCTTCGGCATGTACCGCGTCCGTCACCGTCCGCCATCCCTCGATCTGCGCCTCGCTGTAGATGCCCGGCGTCCAGGCATAGCCCTGGCCGCGCGGCTCGATCTGCGCGCCTTCGCTCACCATAAAACCGGCGCTGGCGCGTTGCCGGTAATAGGTCGCCATGAGTTCGGTGGGCACGTCGCCGGGCTGTTCCGCGCGCTGGCGCGTCAATGGCGGGAGCACGATCCGGTTCCGGAGCGTGTGGCGCCCCAGTGTCGTCGGCGTGAAAAGAGCGCTGTTGTTCATCGTCCTGTTCCTTCTGTGTGGCATCAGCGTCGTCCAAGGCGCTGTGTGAAACGCCTCAGTGTGTCGTGGCGCGCGCACGGAGGCCGGAAACACACGGCGAGCCGTGCCCTTGGCCGCTTCGCAGGCGAAGGACGTCCGTTCGGCTTGCCCTGGGCGGGACGAGCCTCGGGACAGCCGACGTCGGTCGCCCGAAGCCGCTTGCCATGCCGGTCTCCGGTTGGTTCGCGACCCTGGCAGCAGCCTTCATGTCGCGGCCCCAGACCGAGCCCCCAATCCGGATACGCTGTCGTTGGTCCGCGCGATCGCATCCTCCGAACCGTCATGGACGATGGTTGGAACCGTCGGGTCGAATGTTTCCTGAGCTTTGCGGCGCATCCGCGCGGGAGACGACGAGCGCCTCCCGCGACGCAGTTCCGCTTAGGCTGCCGCCTCAGTGGCGAACCGCTCGAGCAGGACCTGCGCGGTCGGTGCTGACGAGTGGGGGTTCTGGCCCGTGATCAGGAGGCCGTCGCTGACGACGTAGGGCGCCCAGTCGGGGCCTTTGGAGTAGAGGCCGCCCTTGGCCTTGAGCTCATCCTCGACCAGGAAGGGCACGACCTCGGTCAGGCCCACACCCGCTTCCTCGGTGTTGGTGAACCCCGTGACCTTCTTGCCCTCGACCAGCGGCCTGCCCTCGGGCGTCTTGACATGACGTAGAACGCCGGGCGCGTGACAGACGAGAGCGACCGGCTTGGCCGCCGCGAGGAAGGACTCGATCAATGCAATCGAGTTCTTGTCTTCAGCAAGATCCCACAGCGGGCCGTGACCGCCTGGATAGAAGACCGTGTCGAAGTCCGCCTGCGAGACGCTGTCGAGGCGCAGCGTCGCGGCAAGTTGCGCGTTCGCTGCCGGATCGGCCTCGAACCGGCGGGTCACGTCGGTCTGGTTGGACGGCTCGTTGCTCTTGGGATCGAGCGGCGGCTGGCCACCCTCGGGCGAGGCCAGCACGATCTCCACGCCGGCATCCTTGAACGCGTAGTAGGGCGCGGCGAGCTCTTCGAGCCAGAAACCCGTCTTGCGACCAGTGTCGCCGAGTTGGTCGTGCGAGGTCAGAACCATTAGAATTTTCATGTTGCTTATCCTGCGCGTGGGTTAAAGTTTAGTAGACCGGTCGTCTAGACCTTGGGCACGAAAAGCACTTCGGATCGAAGTGCGTCCGACACCCTCCCCGCTCAGTGGGAAAGGTGGAGGATATGGCGAGTCGTCGTCATGGCCGACTCGAACGGCTGGGTGCCGCGGACGATCTTCACCATCACGCTGGCTCCTAGCCAAAGCTGATAGAGGCTCTGCGCAACGCGGCTTGGCTCGGCGTCGATCGATAGCGAGCCTTCCGCAACGCCGGCCTCGATGGCCGCACTCAGGCGGCCGATAATCCCGGACGTGCCGCGCTTCAGGGCGGCGCGCATGGCCTCGGAAAGGTCCGCTACCTCCGCGCCCAGCTTCACGGCAAGGCACTTCCCTTGGCAATCAAGGAAGGACTGGGTCTCCTGCCATTGCTGCCAGTAGGTCATCAAGCGCTGCGCCATGGTCAGGCCGGGCCGGCGAAGCGTCTCGTCGAGGTCGGCCAGGTAGTCCTCGAAGTAGGTCGCGAGCAACGCCTCGCCAAACGCGTCCTTGGAGCCGAAATAGTGGTAGAACGACCCCTTCGGCACCCCGGCCCCTGCCAGGATCTCGTTGAGGCCCACGGCAGAGAAGCCCTTGCCGGCCATGATTCTTTGACCGGCTTCGAGGATGCTCTGACGGACATCCAACGTGTCCTGCGGGGCCGATCTGCTCATGGATGCTGTAGAGCATGGAATAGACCGGTCGTCTAGAGTTTTTTGCAGGCTTAACCGAAGCCGCTCCGTTCGTGACGGCAGTGGGTGCGCAGATGAACCCGGGCTGGGCGATATGTCGGGCGAGGCGATTGGCCTAGGCCCTTGGCGAAGTGCGATAAAAGTGGCCGGCACCGAAGTCTTGGCAGAACGCGCCGTCTCGCAGCATGTTGTAGATGGCGGTCAGGATTGCGGCGGCGACGGCACACGTTGCTTTCTTGGGTCTGCGCCGCCCGCAGCTTCTCGGGCACGGCCTTCGCCGCGCCGCACAAGGGTGAGCAGCATGTCCGGACTGCCCTGGCCGTCGATCAGGGCCTGACGGAGCCGAGCTTGAGATTAGCATGTTCCAGCGTCTCGTGGATGCGTTGGACGTGGCTGGCCTGCTCGCGCACCAACTGCGTGCGGGTTCGCGGCAGCGAACGACGCTCCTGCGTCGGCATCTCCGGCACGAAGCTCGCGCGGATCAGGCCGTGCGCCAGCAGGTCGGCCAGCCAGGGGCCGTCGGCGACATCGGTCTCGTGGCCCGGAACGTTCGTGACGTGAGCGGCGGTTGGTTTTTGAGCGTCGGCGTTATCCGACGGACTTGACGGATGAGAACGTTTTGGGCCGTTTCTGCCGACCCCGGCGGGACTTGGTAGGCCGCGTCGCCGGGTACTAAGGCCAAACACCTATTCCATCGTAAGAGATGTCGTCGCCTCACTGCCTTTGACTGCGCGGAGCAAAGCAATCGGACTCCAGTAATCCTTGTAATGAACAATGTTTCCATCGCGCACGCGGATCACCGAGATGTAGCGTTGCTCGTAAGCTTCCTTGGTAATCAGGCCCTCCCCATGCCCGGAGAACTCAAGCACAACCATGCCCGGATCGCTTACCTCGATCTCGGAGACGTCGGAGACTCCGTCGACCCGAAGTAGCGTCCTAATCCTCTGGAAATTGGCGATGATGGCCGCCCGACCCGCCATCGACGTGTTCAGCCCAGGCGGCGCAAAGGGATACTCCAAGACGCCATCAACGGCGAACATGTCTGGAAACGTCTCAGCATCGGGCCTGAGGCGATCGCCCAGCACGCGACGCAACATAGCCGGGAAGCTTTCAGCGGAACCAGTTTCGGACATGTTAATCTCCATCATGGGCAGGGCCGGACGGGGACGGTTGATGACCGAGGCCATTGTCGCCCCCGGCACTCAGGTATAGGTGCGGTGCGTGGTCCATAGTCAATGGGTGTTTTCGCAATGTTGATCGCTGCCTTTGCCCGAAGAAGTAAGCTGTCGGTTGATGCGGTGCGGCTTTACGTCCGTCACGGCTTGCTCCATCCGGAGACCGGGCCAAAGGGAGGATCGCGCCCCTACCAGATTTTCTCAGCCCTCGATCTTGAGAAGGCTCGCATCATCCGTGTCGGCCAAGTGCTCGGGTTGTCACTCAAAGAGATCGGCGTGTTCATCAACAGGCGATCTTTCAACGGAGTGGAAGAGGATGTGGTAATTGCCTTCTTAGCGGAGCAACGCGATCGGCTTACAGCCAGGATCGCCGAGCTGGAAAACTTCGTCTCGTTCGTCGATGCCAAAATAGCTTGGCTGAAAAACCCCAGCGCCGGCCCGTCACCGCCGTATCCTCAATGACCGCAACATAACGCGATCGCCGCCAGGGTTATGGCACTCACCTACCGGAGCATCACCCAAGCGGCGGCGATAGACGCCTGGAACATGTTCGATCGTTATGTCCACAAGGTCTCAAGTCCTATTGACGGACGCACGCGACACCAGCGCAAGTCTGAATGTCGGGGTTGCGCCGAATCGAGCCGGTAGTCCGCCCCCGACCGGCGGACGTTGGCCGAGGACTGCAGCAAAGCTCTTGATGTCGAGATGCCGATCACAGACGTGACCGTTGCCGGAAAGGCTGAAACCCGTTCTCGACGAGTCTCCACCGCGGCAACTGGGCGACGCGAAGGGGTGTAGGAAACAAGGTGACGTGGTGGACGGCTTTTCCCCCTGATCCGGCCGGATGCCGTCGCGCGGTCGCCTCAAGCCACGGTTCGAGCCGCAAGGTCTCCAGCGCGCGCTTGACGACGACTCTTCGGGCGCCGGCGGCCAAGAAAAAGATGTCCGATGCGACGCCCCCGGACAGAGGACTGACGCGCGTCGTCTCGTCCGTCGGAAGTCCCAGTCGACCCAGCGCCGCGAGCACCGCGCGGCGGTCCTCGGCGCTCGCCAGTGTCACGTGGAGACCACCGTGAGATGGTACGAGCACTCCCACGGGATGCCCGGCGCGATGGCGACCACGGTCGAGAAACCGTCCGCGCGCATCGGGTTGTCGCCTGCCGAGACGCCCGCGCCGAGGTCCATCGCCGCGCGGCACGGCTCGATCCCCACGCAGAGGGTGCGACCGTCCCATGGCGGCGCGCGACGACCCCGATTGCTGATCCACACCTGGCAGTGGGGGAGCTGCCCGGCATCCCAGGTCAGCACGGTCCGCGTTCGGGCCACGCTGTCGAGCACAGTGAACGATCCGTCGCTGCCGGCGAGGAGCACCACCTCCTCGGTGTCGTCCTCCAACGGAAGTGCGTCCAACGCGATGGTGCCGCCGGCTGTGGCCGGGACCGCCGCAAGGTCGGCGAAGCGCGCATCGACGGCGGCCCGGGAAGCACCCGGCTCGACTTCGGTCGGGTGCGTGTAGCCACGGCGAAAGGCGCCGGGGTGCAGGCGGACCGCTCCAATCCGCAAGGGCAATGCGAAACAAGCGTGCAGCGCTACTGGAACCGCGCAGGCATGGCGCGCCTCGATAACCGACCGGGCGGTGAAGCCATCCCCCTCGGGGGCGACGGTCAGGTGCCGAGTCAGCCGCTCAATGGGCTGGTCGGCCGGATAGTCGATCTCGATCGAGATCGATGCTGCGTCGCGTGCCGCCAGGCGCCAGCGATGGTTGGCGCCGTAGCCGTGCGGCCACCCGTGTCCGGGCGACGCCGCGGAGCGCCACCGCGGCGCGAGCGCGGCCTGTGGGCGCGCGTAGCCAAAAGGCGCACACAGGAATTCGCCGCGCAACGCGCCGAGCAAGGGCGGCTCTGTCGGTCCTTCTCCGGTGTCGGCCCAGGGTGGGCGGAACAGTGGTCGGACAACACGGCCGTCCGCGAGCCGGAGCGCGGCCTCGACCATCCCGCCCAGCGCCGCCACCGTCAGCCGGGCGCCGCCACGTGCAACGATCCAGGTTTCGGCGTGGCTCATGCCACGCGGAACCGGCTTTCGGCTTGGCCGGGCGCCTCTGTCGCAAGCGCGAACAGGCTGCCGGCGAGGCGGGCCGGGCAAGCGGCGGTGGTCACGAACAGGGTCTTGAGGTCGGCGCCGCCGAAGGTGCAGGTCGTGGGGTTGGCGACCGGCATCTCGATCTCCCGGACAGTCCGGCCGTCGGGGGGCCCCCGCCCGCGGGCGCCCCCCCCCCCACCGCCCGGGCCCCCCCCGCCGCCGAAACGGCAGTTCCACAACGCTCCCTCGGCGTCCATGGCCGAGCCGTCCGGCAGGCCGCGCGGGTGGCCCGACAGGAACGGGCGGGGGTTGCTGACGTCCCCCGTGACGGGATCATGGTCGTGGACGCGGACCTCGTTGGCCAGCGTGTCACCGAAGTAGAAGCGCTGGCCGTCCGGGCTCCAGCACAGCGTGTTGGCGATGCCGACCCCGTGCGCCGCCTCCCGGACGGACCCGTCCGGGGCGACGCGGAACAGCACGCCTTCGCCCGGTCCGGCTTCGCCCGCTTCCCCATTCGGCCCGACGTTGTTCTTCATCGAGCCCACCCAAAAATTACCCAGTCGGTCGGCGCGCCCGTCGTTCAGCCGCACGCGCGGGTAGCCGGACAACACGAAGCCGTGCTCGGCGCGCGCGTCGGTCTCGGGCCGCCACAGCAGCAGCCGCGCGCCGAGCGCCACCAGCAGCGTGCCCGGCCGCGTGGTGAGCGAGAGCGCCACCACGGGCTGCTCGAAGAACCAGGAGCGCACCGCGCCGCTGTCGAGGTCGTGGCGGTGGACCAGGAAGCGCAGCACGTCGGTCCAGTAGACCGCGCGTTCCTCGGCTGACCAGACCGCGCCCTCGCCGCAACGGTCGCCGGTCGGCGCCACGCAGGCGACCGGCGGCGTCACCGCACGCCGATCCCGGCGGTGAGGCCGCCGTCCACGCGGTAGTCGCCGCCGGTGCAGAAGCTGCCGCGCGAGCCGGCGAGGAAGGCGACCATCTCGGCCACCTCCTCCGGCTCGGCGATCCGCCCCAGCGGGTGCGCCGCACCGAAACGCCGGAACGCCGCCTCCACGTCGGCGTCCGGCCCGTCGAACCGCCGCGCCGCCACCGCCAGCATCGGCGTGCGCACCGAGCCGGGGCTGACCGAGTTGACGCGGATCCCATCGGCGGCGTGATCCAGCGCCATGGCGCGCGTCAAGGCGTGGATCGCCCCCTTGGTGGCCACGTAGGCGGCGACGTTCGGCTGGCAGGCGTGGCCCTGCACGGAGGCGAGGTTGACGATGCTGCCGCCGCCACGACGCCGCAGTTCGGGGATGGCGAAGTGCCCGGTGAGGTGGATGGACCCGACGTTCACCGCCATCGTGCGCGCCCAGGTTTGCGGGTCGGTCTCCACCACGGTGCCGTAGGGATGCACCGCGGCGGCGTTGACCACGATGTCGAGCCCCCCGAACGCCGCCACGGCGGCCGCGACCGCGGCGCGCACCGCCGCCGGCTCGGCCACGTCAGCCTCGCGCACCAAAATGCCCGGCGCGGCTTGGGCGAGTGCCGCGTTGGCGTCCGGGTCGATGCCGCAGGCGAGCACGGCGGCGCCGTCGCCGGCGAGGCGCAGCGCCACGGAGCGGGCGATGCCCGACGTGCCCGTTATCAACGCCACCTTGCCCGCGAACTCGACCATGCCTATCCCCCTTCGAGCACCTGGTTCAGCAGCACGGCGCCCAGGATGATCGCGCCGCGTGCCACGTATTGCCAATACTCGGCGACGTTGAGCAGCGTCATGCCGTTGCTGACGCAACCGAGGAACAGCACGCCCAGCAGCGTGCCCCAGACGCGGCCCTTGCCGCCGAACAGGCTGGTGCCGCCGATGATGACGGCGGCGATCACGTCGAGCTCCATGCCGGTCGCGGTGGTGCCGGTGCCGGAGCCGATCTGCGAGGCGATCAGCGTCCCGGTCACGGCGGTCAGCACGCCGGTGATGACCAGGGTGGCGGTCTTGACGCCGAACACGTCGATGCCCGACAGCCGCGCCGCCTCGGCGTTGCCGCCCACCGCGTAGACGGCGCGGCCGAAGCTGGTGAACTGCATCAGCAACTGCATGGCGGCGAACACCGCCAGGAACACGTAGACCGGGAACGGCGCGCCGAACAGGCTGCCGGCGCCAAGGAAGCCGAACCAGTCCGGCAGGTCGGTGAGCGGGAAGCCGCCGGTGATGAGGTTGGCGAAGCCGCGCAGCGCCGTGAACAGCGCCAGCGTGGTGATGAAGGTCGGCACCCGGAACCACTGCCGCATCTTGCCGGTGAAGGCGCCGCAGGCGGCCCCGGCCAGCATCGCCGCGACGATGCCCAGCACCACGGCGGCGACCGAGCCAAGTCGCGGCGTGAGTGCCCCCGAGCACCAGGCGACGATGCAGCCGGCCAGCGCCACGCCGGCGCCGACCGACAAGTCGATCTCGCCCGCGATGATGACCGCCGTCATGCCGAACGCGATCACGCCGAGCATGGAGACGGTGCGCAGCACGTTCAGCAGGTTGCCTAGCGAGGCGAAACCGGGGGCCGTGGCCACCAGCACCGCCACCAGCGCCAGCAGGATCGCCTCCATGGTGTAGACCTTGAGCGCCGTGGCGCCGACCCGCCGCCGCGCCGGCGCCGCGAGGGCCGCCGCCACCATGTCGTCCGCGCTCACTTGCCCTCCATGCACAGCCGGTACAGCTCGGCGAGGCTCACGCGGTCGGGCAGCGCCTCGGCCACGATGCGGCCGGCGCGCATCACCAGGATGCGGTCCGCCACCTCCAGCAGTTCCTCGGGTTCGCTGGAGACGAACACCGACGCCAGGCCGCGCTCGGCCTCGCGCCACATGATGCCGAACACCTGCTGCTTGGCCTGCACGTCGATGCCGCGGCTCGGCTCGTCGAAGAACATCACCCGCGGCTCGGTGTTGAGCCATTTGCCGATGACGATCTTCTGCTGGTTGCCGCCCGACAGCGAGGCGACCGGCAGCGCCGCGTCGGCCACCTTGATCGCGAGGCCGCGTACCTGCCGCGCCACGAACGGCGCCTCCCTCGCGCGCGTCACGACGCCGTGGCGGGCGATCCGGCCCAGGCTCGCAAGGCACAGGTTGTCGCGCACCGACAACGCCTGCACCAGCCCGGCCTCCTTGCGGTTTTCCGGCGTGTAGCCGAGGCCGCGCCGCCTCATGGCGCGCGGGGTCGGCCGTCCCACCGGCCGGCCGGCCAAAGTGATGCTGCCATGCTCGAACGGGTCGGCGCCGAAGATCGCGCGCAGCACCTCGGTGCGCCCGGCGCCCAGCAGGCCGGCGAAGCCCAGGATCTCGCCGCGGTGCAGGTCGAACGACACGTCCTGGAACGCCTCGCCGCGGGTCAGGCCACGGACCGAGAGCACCGGCTCGCCGCGCGCGACGCTGCGCCGCGCCGGGCGGACGGCGCGGGCCACGTCGCCGAACATCATCTCGATGATGCCCTCGGGGGTGGCGTCCGCCATGGCGACGCTGCGCACCGCCTGGCCGTCGCGCAGCACGGTGCAGGTGTCGGCGATCTCGAACAGCTCGCTCATGCGGTGGGTGATGTAGATCATGGTCACACCCCGCGCCCGCAGCCGGCGCAGCAAGCCGAACAGCAGCGCCACCTCGCGCGCAGCCAGCGCCGAGGTCGGCTCATCGAGCAGCAGCACCGAGGGGTCGAACGACATCGCCTTGACGATCTCGACCACCTGCTGCCGGCCGACGCTAAGCTGCCCGAGCTTGGCGCGCGGGTCGATGTCCAGCCCCATGTCGTGCAGCAGGCGGCCGGCCTGGGCGTGGAGGCGTGGCCAATCGACGACGCTCCGTCCCAGCACGCGGCGCTGCGGCAGCCGGCCGAGGTAGATGTTCTCGCCCACCGACAGGCTCGGCACCTGCGAAAGTTCCTGGTGTACGGTGACGATGCCGGCGCGCAGCGCGTCGGCCGGGGAGGCGAAGCTCACCTTCACGCCGTCCAGCAGCAGCTCGCCGGCGCTGGGCTCCACGGCACCCGCCATGATCTTCACCAGCGTCGACTTCCCGGAGCCGTTCTTGCCCATCAGCGCGTGGATGCGGCCCGGCTCGAAGCGGTGCGTGAACGGCGCCAGCGCCAGGGTGGCGCCGTAGCGCCGACTCGCGCCACGCAGCTCGACGCTGCCGCGCATCCTGGCTACGGCGGCGGCTGGAGGCCGGCGAGGTAGCGGCGCACCCCCGCGGCGGCGGCGCGCGACAGCGGCAGTGCCGGCACCAACACGGTCTTGTCGACCGGCTTGCCGGCGATCGCGGCCAGCGCCGCGCGCACCGCGTCGCCGCCGACCATGAACGGCTGCTGGGCGGTGGTCGCCACCAGCACGCCGTCCGGGTCGAGCAGGAAGTTGGCGAGCTGCTCAGAGCCGTCGGTGCCGAACACGAACACGCGGCCCTGCTTGCCGGCGCGTCGCACCGCCTGCACCGCGCCCACGGTGCCGCCCTCGTTGGCGGCGTAGATCACGTTGACCTCGGGATGCGCGGTCAGCACGTCGCTCACCACCGCCACCGCCTTCTCGGCCAGGAACCCGTCCTGCTGCGCGACGATGGCGAGAGCATTGCCGGCCTTGGCCGTGTCCAGGAAGCCGTTGCTGCGGGCGTCGCTCTGCTCGGGCAATTGCGAGCGGAACGCCAGCACGGCGACGTTGGCCTTGCCGCCCAGTTTCGCCTTGATGAACTCGGCCGCGATGGTGCCGGTGCCGCGGCCGATGTCGCTGTCCGAGGTGCCGATGAAGGCGACCGGGAACGCGGCGTCGAGGTGGGTGCCGTAGAGCACGACCTTGACGCCCTTGTCGCTGGCGCGCTGCAACGCGCGGACCGAGGCCTTGCCGCTGATCGGGGCGATGACGATGGCCTTGGCGCCGCGGCTGGCGAAAGTGTCGATGAAGTTCGCCTCCTTCTCCGCCTTGTTCTCGGAGTTGCCCTGGAGCAGCGTCGCCTGGCCGCGCGCGGCATCCTGCATCCCGAGCTGGATGCCGCGGAAATACTGGTCCTGCTGGAACACGATGCCGCCAATCACCGGTTGCTGCGCCGAGGCGCTGCCGGCCCAGAGTGCCGCGACGAAGCCCGCTGCGATCCATGTCCGCATGGCGATTCCCCTCAATTACGCTGTTGTTGCTGTTGTGCGCACTCGTCGGCCCCGTCCAGGAAACGGGCGCCGAACTCCAGGTGCTGGCTCATCCGATAGGCGAAGGCGACGCGGTCGCGGCCTCGCAGCGCCGCCATGATGCCGGCGTGGTCGTCGAACGTGTCGCTGAGCGCCGGCCGCCGGTGCTTGCCCAGCAGCATCAGGCGCAGGATCACCGGCTTAAGGAAGCGGTAGATGTCGGTCAGCGTGCGGTTGCGCACCAGGCCGATCAGGTGGGCGTGGAACCGGTAATCGTGTTCGGCCGCGTCGGCCGCCTCGGCGGCGTCACGCATGGCGGCGTTGATGGCGTCGAGCCGCTCCAGGTCTGGCTCGCGCAGGTCCATGATCACCTGCTCGCCGATGCCGACCTCGATCAGCCGGCGGAACGCCTGCACGTCGGTGAAGGTGTCGAGCGAGACTTCCATGTTGAAGGCGAACAGGTCGAACGCCGCTTCCAGCGAGCGGTCGGTGATCACCGCGCCCACTTTCGGGCGGACCTCGATCAGCCCGTAGGCCTTGAGCGTGCGCAGCGCCTCGCGCACCGTGTTGCGGCTGGTGGCGAAGCGCTCGACCAATTCCCGCTCCGTCGGCAGGTGGTCGCCGACGCCGAGCTTGCGCTCCTGCATCAAGGCGCGGATGTCCTGCACCAGCGCGTCTACCGTGGAGCCGGCGCGCACCTACATCACCCCGAACTTGGCGAACGCCTCGACCGTCCCCATGCCGCCGCGCAGCGCCCGCAACACGGCGCCCTCGGCGCGCACCTTCTCGAACGCGCCGGCGAATGCGTCGTCCACCGCCGCCTGCGGCACGACCAGCGTGCCGTCGCGGTCGCCGAACACCACGTCGCCGGGCGCCACGCGCACGCCGTCCAGCTCGACCGGCACGCGCCAGTCGACGACCTTGCCGCGCGTCGCCTGGTCCTGCGCGTAGCTGCCGAACGAGGCGACCGGGAAGCCGAGCCGTAAAATCTCGTTGGTGTCGCGGTGGTAGCCGTGCAGCACGGCACCGCTGGCGCCGCAGGCCATGGCGCGCACCGACATCAGCCCGCCCCACAGCGCGTAGCGCGGCGAGCCGCCGCCGGCGACATAGATCTCGCCCGGCTTCAGGTCGTCGAGCGCCTCGAACATCACGCCGAACGGCTTGCCGCCGACCTCCTCGGCCACGCAATCGACCTCCAGCACCGGCATGGCGCGGCCGAGGACCACCATCATGGGGTCGATCGGCCGCACCTGCGGCGCCAGGAACTGCCGCTGCAACCCGAGGCGGTCCAGCACGTCGCCGACCGCGGCCACGAACAGCTCGCGGCGGGCGGCTGCGAACAGCTCGGCGTCGCCCGTCCAGGCGGTCACGCGGAGACCTCCGGCGCCCGCAGCAATGCCGCGATGTAGCCCATCGCGAACGCCATGCCGGCGTGCCACGGAGCGGCACAGGTCATCTGCGGCGCGTGGTCGGGGATCACCACGCCACCGAACCCGGCACTTCGGAGGATGCCGACCACGCGCGGGATGTCGATGTCGCCGTCGTCGATGAACGTCTCGTGGTAGTGCGGCACCCGGCCGTGGACGTTGCGCAGGTGCATGTAGGCGATGCTGCCCTGGGCCGCGTGGCGCCGCACCGTGTCGTAGACGTCGCCCTCGCTCATCTCGGCGATGGTGCCGAGGCAGAACTCCAGAGTGTTCGAGCTGCTGGGCCGCAGGTCGAGCACGCGCTGGTACAGATGCGGCTGGTTCACCAGCCTGGGCTGGCCGCGCACCATGTCGAGCGGCGGGTCGTCGGGATGGGCGGCCAGCCTGACGCCTGCCGCCTCAGCGACCGGGACCACCGCTTCCAGGAAGCGGGCGAAGCGGTCCCACAACTCCTCGCGCCGGACCGGCGGGCGAATACCGGTGGCGGCGGGATCGACCACCATGTTCCAGGCCATGCTGGCGGGCATCGGGCTCTCGGTCACGGCGTTGCGCCCGTCCAGACCGACCGACCCGGCGCCGCCGCGCGCGCGGGCGGCGGTCACCCGGCCCGCCACGCCGGCCAAGCTGAAATTGTAGCCGAACACGCCGATGCCGGCCGCGCCGACGTTGCGGATCTGCTGGCACACCAGCTCCACCTGCTCCTGGCACCGGGGGCCATCGAACAGGATGTCGCACCACATGGCAGGATCGAAGTTCTCGATTGCGAAGAACGTCAGGCCGTGGCGGGCCATCGCCTCCCGCAGCGCCACAAGCTCCTCGACCGTCCAAAGGCGGCCTTCGGCCACGCCCCAACCGCCGTCGCCGCCCACCGGCTGGTCGCGCCGGCTGCCCGGCTCGTTGCCGTGGAAGTAGTCGCACATGTGGGCGACGATATGGGTAGCGCCGCATTGCCGGGCGAAGGCGAAATGCGCGTCGTCCAGCATGTGCCGATACAGGCCGAAGCCGAGATGCATGGAACGCCCCTTCCGCGCCTGATTTGTGGGACCAGGCTTCGATCCCGCATCTTGTCGGACTGCGACGCGCCTCGTCAAGACAGCAAAATCGAATCTTGGCCCAACAAAATGAGGTTCCGCGTCCGTGGTGCGAATGGCTCTGGCTCAGCCCTTGATCGCCCCCGCCGTCATCGACCGGCCGACGTGGCGGTAGGCGAGCAGCCCGAACAGCACCGGCGGCAGCGTGCCCAGCAGCATCACCGCCGCAGCGACCCCCCACTGCACGCCGCCGCCGCTGGTGGCGAAGAAGAACGACGCGCCGACCGTCACCGGCACGGCCTCGCGGGTGGTCAGCATCAGGCCGAACAGGAACTCGTTCCACGCGGTGACGAAGCCGAGCACGAGGGCCGAGGCCAGCATCGGGGCCGCCAACGGCAGCACGACATGCCGCAGCAGCGACAGCGTGCCCGCGCCATCCAGCCGCGCCGCCTCCTCAAGCTCGATCGGCTGGTCGCGCACCGCCCCGGCCAGCAGCACCAGCATCAGCGGCAGGTTCACCAGGCACAGGATGAGCGCCAGGCCGATCCTTGTGTCGAGCAGGCCTGCCGCCTGGTAGAGCAGGTAGAGCGGGATCGAGACCACGATCAGCGGCACCGCCCGCAGCTCGACCGCCAATCCCAGCAGCCAGCGCCGCGCGGTGCCGAGCCGGACCATGGCGTAGGCGGCCGGAAAGGCGAGCGCCGCAGCCAGCAGGGTTCCCGCGCCGGCGGCGACGAAGCTGTTGAACAGGTAGTGCCGGATGTCGAAGCGGTCGGAGATCGCGAACACGTGGACGTAGTTGGCGAGTGTCGGCCGCTGGATCAGCAGCGAGGCGCTGCCCACGATCTCCGCCTCGCTCTTCAGCGACGTGACGACCGTGCTGATCACCGGGAAGTCGAGCACGACGATTGCGAGCAACAGCACCAGCCAACGCATCGCGTCCATGCCACGGCGACGCTTCAGGTGAACCGCCCAAGGCGCCAGACCAGCGCCAGGGTGCCGCCCACCAGCGCCAGCAGCAGCACGGCGGCGGCCACCGCGACACCGATGTCGTCGGCGCGGAAGAACGCCTCGTAGACGTAGATGCTGATCGTGGTGTTGCTGCCGCCGGCGCCGCTGCCGGTCAGCACGTAGACGTTGTCGAACACCCTGAAGCTGTCGATGAAGCGGATCGCCGCCACCACCGTGATCGAGGGGGCGAGCAACGGCAGCTCAATGCGCAGCAACATCGCCAGCGGCCCGGTGCCGTCGATCGCCGCCGCCTCGCGCAACTCGGCCGGAATGGCCTGGTTCGCGGTATGCACGATGAGCAGCGCGAACGGCGTCCATTGCAGCGCCTCGATCGCGGTCAGCGTCGAGAACGCGTGGTCCGGGTCGAGGAACGCCGGGCTGTCCCCGGTCAGCAGCTGCAGGTAGTACGGCACCACGCCGACGAACTCGTGCAGGATCAGTCGGTACATCAGACCGATGAGGGCCGGGGCCACCATCATCGGCAACATGAGAGGCGCCAGGAGCCAAGGGTGACGCACCAGCAGCGGCCCGAGGAACAGGGCCAGCCCGGCGCCGGCGACGACCTGGCACAGCGTGACCCCGGCCGCGAACCGGACGGAGAACCATAACGCCCGCCACAGTCGCGCGTCCTGCAGCGCGGTTGTGAAGTTGCCCAGGCCGACCGGGACCGGATGGCGCACGGTCTCGAACGTGACCCGGCTCACGGCGTAGACAAGGTCGATCGCGAGCGGCAATACCAGCATCGCCAGCAGGAACATGGACACCGGCGCGATCAGCCATCGGCCGTCCCGATTCAGGGTCGCCATCAGGTCATTTCGCGAGCAGGTCCTTCATGCCGGCGGATGTCGCCTTCAGCGTCGCGTCGAGGTCCTGTGTGCCGCCCCAGTAGCCGGTGAACTCGCGCGCCTGCAGCTCGTACACCTGCAGCGCCTTCGCCGAGGTGCCGCCGCGCATGACGAAGCCGTAGCGACCGGCATAGTCGCTGAGCTTGACCAGGTCCGGCCGCGTCTTGGCCAGTGGCGCCACGACAGCCGGACTGAGCGCGGGGGAGCCGCCGGCCCCCGCGTAGATCTGCATGGCGGCCGGCGTCGCGAGCCAGCCCAGGAAGCGCTTGGCGGCGTCCTTGTGGGTCGAGTAGCTGTTCAGGCCGAGGCCCAGGCCATGGATGTGGGTGAAGCGGCCGTTCGGCCCTTCCGGCGGCGGCGCGGTGCCGATCTTGCCCGCCACGGCCGGCGTCTTTTCGGGATTGTCCAGATCGGCGAACGCCGCGTTCCACTGCAGCATGGTCGCCGCCTGACCGGCGCCGAAGGCTGCGTTGGCTTCCGGGAACTCGTAGGATAGCGAGTCCCTGGGCGTGGCGTGGTCGTCGTACAGCGTCTTGTAGAGTTGCAGCCCGGCGCGGAACGCCGGGCCGTCCACGACGACATGGCCGTCCGCGTCCAGCCAGTCGCCGCCGTACGAGCGCGCGATGCTGTGCCAGACCATCATGTTGAACAACAGGTTCTTCATCTGCAGCACGGTGCCGTAGCGGGTCGGGCTCTGCGGGTTGACCGACTTGGTGAAGAACAGCGCCGTGGCCTCGTAATCGTCCCAGGTCCACCGCTCCGGCGGTTTCGGCGCCAGCTGCTTGCCGAGCCTCTGCTGCGCGATGGCCGTGTAGGCCGTGCCCCAACCGTGGTCGGACAACAGCCGCTCGATCAGGTCGCGTCGGTAATACATGAAGTGCAGCGACAGGTCGGTTGGCACCCCATACTGCCGGCCGTCGAACTGCATCGTCTTGAGCACCGGGTCGCCAAACGTCGTTGCGGCGGATGCGGGAAGGTCGAGCGGCTCCATGTAAGGGGCGTAGCGGCCGACCGAATAGGTCGCGGTCAGGTTGACGTCGAACTCGGCCGAGTGCGCCGCGAGGTCGGCCTGCAGCTTGTCCCAGAAATTGTCGCGGTTGAAGAAGATCAGCTTGACCCGATCATCGGGCGTTGCGGTCTCATTGTATTTCGCGGCGGTGGTGCGCAGCGCCGCCTCCTCCGGACCGCCCGGCCAGCCGAGCACGGTGACCTCGGCCCGCGCCGCCGGCGCCAGCAGCGCCAGCGCTCCGACCGCAAGGCCCAGCAACGTCCGGTTCATGTCAGCTCCCTTGCCGCAACATCGCATAGTCGGCGGCGCCGATCAGACCCGCCTCGGCGCCGAGCGATGCGGTGACCACTTCCGGCCGCAGCGCATCGGGCAGCCCGTTCAACTCGCGGCGCACCCGGTCAGCCAAGCCCGGCGCCAACCCGACGCCGCCACCGAGCACGATCCTGTCAGGGTCGATCAGCGCCTGCAACGACGCAAACGCGCCCGCCAACGCGGCGGCGGCTCGGTCCAGCAACGCCGTCGCCCAAGGCGCGGCAGCCTGTGCGGCGGCAAACACCTGTTCCGCGTCGGCCACGCCAAACCGGCGGCCTTCGCATCCCAGCGCCCTTCCGGAGGCCACCGCCTCCAGCGTCGCCGCCGCAGGATCGACACCGCAGCGCATCTGGCCGAGATGCCCCGCCAGCCCGCGCCGGCCGATCAGCAGGCAGCCGCCCGTCACGAAGCCCGCACCGATGCCGGTAGAGACTGTGACGAAGGCGATGTCGCGTCCCTCGCCCGCGCCGAATCGGTGCTCGCCCCAGGCGGCGGCCTGCGCGTCGTTCATGGCGGTGACGGGCGCATCGAAGCGCGCCCGCAGCGTCGCCACCAGTGGGAAACCTTCCGGGACCGCCAGCACCGCCGGGTTCACCGCCGACCAGCAACCGTCCGCGACACGCCCGGACACGGCGATGGCGACCCGCCCGAACCGTCCATCCCAGCCGTCGGCCAGCGCCATCGCCGCCGTCAGCGGCGGCTCCGGTGACGCGGCACTCGGCGTGGCCGCCCGCCGCCGCTCCAGCACGCGCCCGTCTTGCACCAGTCCCGCCAGGATCTTGCTGCCGCCGAGATCGAACGCCAGCACGGCGTCGGTCATGGCCGGCCAAGCGCGTCGGCGAACCACCCGGTGATGTGCTCGACGCGGGTGATCGCCGATCCGACCACGACGGCGAAAGCGCCATGGGCGATGGAAGCAGCCGCCTGCGCGGGCGTGCGGACGCAGCCCTCGGCGAACACCGGAACCCCTAGCGCGGCGCATTCGGACACCAAGGCGAGATCGGGTTCCTCCGGCACGGGACCGGAGGTGTGGCCGGCGAGCGTCGTGCCGACGACATCCGCGCCCGCCGCGATCGCCATGCGCGCCTGCTGGGCCGAGGCGATGTCGGCCATCGCAAGCACGCCGCGCGCGTGCGCGGCGGCGACCATGTCCGACGCCGGCCGCGCGCCGTGACGTCCGGTGGCGTCGAAGGCGACGATGTCGGCACCGGCCTCGGCCAGCGCCGCCACGTCCGCCGGGTGCGGGGTGATGATGATGTCGCTGCCAGGTTCGGCGCGCTTGACCAAGCCGATGATCGGGCAATCGCTGGCGGCGCGCACCGCCGCCACGTTGCGCACGCCTTCGATCCGCACCCCGGCGCCGCCGCCGGCTAGGGCCGCCAGCGCGAAGCCGACCACGAACGCGGCGGCGTCCATCGGACCGTGCGGCACCGGTTGGCAGGACACGACCAGGCGGCCTCGCAGCGATTCGAGCAGTTCGGTCATCGACCCACCCGCATGATCTGGGCCATCGCGCCGCCGTCGACCGCGATCACCGCGCCGGTCACGAACGCCGAACTGTCCTCGGCCAGGAACAGCGCCGCCACAGCGACGTCCTCCGGCCGGCCGGCGCGCCGCATCGGTACGGCGCGGGCGAACATCTCCTGCAGCGGCGCGGTGGCGAACAGCGCCGCGTTGCGCGGCACCTCGATCGGGCCGGGAGCGACCATGTTGGCGCGGATGCCGTGCTGGGCCAGGTCCACCGCCATCGCGCGGGTCAGCTGCAGCACGCCGCCCTTGCTGGTGACGTACGGCGCCGCCTCCGGTTCGGCGGCGAGGCTGTTGACCGAGCCGATGGTGACGATGGCGCCGCCCTCGCCCGCGACCATGGCGCGGGCGGCAGCCTGGCAGACATGGAACGTGCCGTGCAGGTTGGTGGCGATGAAACCGTCCCATTGCGACCTTGAGACGTTCAGGAAGTTTCCCGAGCCGCCTAGCCGGGCCGCCGCGTGGACCACGATATCGAGCCGGCCCGCCTCGTCCACGATCTCGGCCACTGTCCGGTCCACTTCGGCGCGGTCGGAGACGTCGCAATCGCCGAGGTCGGTCGCGAACACCGTGGCGCCCTCGGCGCGGAACAGGGTGGCCACCGCACCGCCGATGCCGCCTTCGGCGCCAGTCACCCAGGCGACCTTGCCGGCCAACCTGCCACCTGCCTGGCTCACAGCGCTACCGACAGCACGGCGCAGGTCGCCCACTCGCCGGCGTTGATGGTGCGCAGGTGCCGCTCGGCCATCACGATCCCGTCGACTCGCGCCAGCATTCGGGCGATCTCCTGGCCGCCCACGCTGCGTATGATGGCAAGCACGTCCCCGGCCGCGACCGCGTTGCCCAATACCGCCACTGGGTCGAGGAACCCGGACATCGGCGCCAAGGCGAAGTCGCCGTGGAGCTGGCGCGTCGGCGGCGCAGGTCGCGGCACGTCGGACGGGCGGTCGATCATGCCCTCGTCGGCCAGCACGCCGAGCACGCCGCGCGCATAGGCGGCGGTGTCGGCCGGCAGGCAGCCGCCGCGGCCACCGGCTTCGCAGCCGGTCGCGGCCACGCCCACGCGCATCGCCTCGAAGCTCAGCACGCCGGCGCGGGCCGGCAGCCGCCAGACGAACGGCAGGCCCATGCCGGCGGCCAGCGCCAGCGACCGCGCCGCGAGCGGACCCTCGCCATAGAACCCGGCGACCTGCACGAAGGCGAGCCGGGCGCCGCCGGAATGCAGGTCGACCAGGAGGTCGGCTCCGACCACCACGGTCGCGAACAAATCCGCAGCCAGGCGCTGGGTCAGCGAGCCGTCCGCGTCGCCGGGGAAGCTGCGCGCGAGGTTCACGCCGTCGATGGGGCTTTCCCGCGCCCCGGCGGCGAACGCGGCGGTGTGCGCGACCGGGACCGCCAGCACGGTGCCGCGCAGCGTCGCCGGATCGAGCCGGCGCAGCACGTCCCAGAGCGCCACTGGCCCCTCGTACTCGTCGCCATGGATGCCGGCGACCAGGGTCGCGACGGGTCCGGGCGCGTGGCCGGCCACCGCGATCACCGGGTAGGTCGCGGACGTCCCGTCCGGCATCCAGGCGAACCGCTTGGCGATCCGGGCCGTGCTGCCACGCGCCAGCGAGCGCCAGTCGAACTCGCCCGCGACCGGCGTGCCGTCGACCAGGCTCACGACCGCGCCTCGGGGATGCGGTGGTCGACGCGCTCGCCGTCGGGCAGGTCGCGGAACTCGCGGCAGATGCGCTCCAGCCGGGTCACGGTCGCCTCCAGCATCTGCCGGCCCTTCTCGGCGGTGGCGCGGCTCGGCGTGCCGGCGACGCCGGTGTCGTCCATCTTGCTCCACCAGTTCATGAAGTGGACCGGCCGCGCGCTCGACAGGTCCGGGTAGAGCCAGCGCGGGCCGCCGCGCTCGGCCGGGATCTCGTCGGCGATCTTGTCGCGCTGCACGAGGTCCGGCTTCAGCGCCAGGTATTCCGAGGTCTCCCACTCGCAGGCGTGGTCGGCGGCGTACGGGCCGCCTTCCAGCAGCCCCGCGATCACGTCCCAGGCGATCTGCCAGTGGTTCGCGGCGCCGACCATCGCTGGCGTGGTCACGGTGAGCCGGCGGGCGATCAGGTCGCACAGCGGGGCGTTGCTGCCGTGGCCGTTGACGTAGAGGATGCGGCGGAAGCCCTGGTGCGCCAGGCTCTCGCCCAGGTCGCAGCAATAGTCGATGAAGTGCTGCATCCGGATGTCGATGGTGCCGGGGAAGTCCATGTTGTGCGCGTTGTAGCCGTAATGGATCGGCGGCACGGACACCACGGCGTCCGTAGCGCGGCGCGCGGTCTCGTGGCAGATGTATTCGACGAAGGTGTTGTCGACGTCGATCGGCAGATGCGGACCGTGCTGCTCGATGGCGCCGACCGGCACCAGCACGACGCGGCGCTGCGCCACGCACTCGTTCACCTCGGGCCAGGTCATCTCGCGGAACAAATGCTTGCCGGTCATGCGATCATCCCTTCACCGCGCCGGCGGTCAGGCCGCGCACCAAGTACCGTTGCGTGAGCAGCGCGAACAGCACCACCGGCAGCACGATCACCGTGCCCATCGCGGACATGTCGCCCCACAGGATGCCCTTGTCGGTGATGAAGCTGGCGATGCGCACCGGCAGCGTCTTGGCGTGCATCGGAGCCACGGCCGAGGCCATCAGGAACTCGTTCCACGACAGCATCGCGGCCAGGATGGCGGCGGTGGCGATCGCGGGCAGGATCAGCGGCAGCACGACCGCGGTGAACCGCCGCACCACGCCGCAGCCGTCGATCATCGCCGACTCCTCAAGCTCGCGCGGGAACTCCTCGAAGAACGCCAGCAATAGCCAAACCACAAAGGGCAGCGTCAGGCTGACATGGGCGACGATCACGGCGAGACGGGTGTCGAGCAGGCCGAGCCTGCGCATCACCACGAAATATGGCAAGGCGATGCTGATCTTCGGGTAGAACCGCACCACCAGGAACGCCAGCCCGATCACCCGCGACAGCCGGAACGGCAGCGTCAGCCGGGCCAGCGCGTAGGCGGCCAGCCCGCCGAACACCACCGAGATCACGGTTGCCGCGACGGCCACCGCGAGCGAGTTGCCGAGGAAGCGCCAGGCGTCCGAACCCGGCCCGAACACCGAGGCGTAGTGCTCCAGCGTCAGGTGGCTGGGCAACAACCCGGTGTCCGCGCTGAGGAACTCGTTGGCTGGGCGCACCCCGTTCAGGAACAGCACGGCGAACGGCAGCAGCGCCACGAGCAGGGCGAGCACGATGGCTCCGCCGCGCCAGGCGCGCATCAGGCCGCCTGCCAGCGTGCGACATGGGCGCGCCAGCCGAGGAACACCGCCGCCACCGCCATGCAGCCGAACAGCAGCAGCCACGAGGCGGCCGCGGCATAGCCGATGTTGAAGTAACGAAGCCCCTGCTGATAAATCCAGAAGCTCACGGTGTGAGTGGCGAAGCCGGGACCGCCATAGGTGGTGGTGAATACCACGTCGAGCGTCAGCAGCGCGTCGATCAGCCGGAACATCGTCACCAGCAGCGTCATCGGCAGCAGCATCGGCCACACCACGTAGCGGAACACCTGCCAACGCGTCGCACCGTCCACTTCAGCGGCCAGCAGCGGCTCGGTCGGCAGCGACGATAGCGCGGCCACGTAGATCACGGTGACGAACGGTATCCACTCCCAAGCGTCGATGAACACCAGCGACACGACGGCCAGCGCGGGATCGCCGAGCCAGTCGGGGCCGGTGACGCCGACCGCCGCCAGCAGCCGGTTGACGGTGCCGACGCGGGCACTGAGCAGCATCCGCCACATGGTGCCGACCGCGATAGGCGCGATCACCATCGGCAGGATCAGCAGCGTGCGCGCAACCCGCAGCGCCCACGCCTCGCCCACCGTCAGTAGCGCCAGCCCGAAGCCCACGCCCATTTGCAGCAGCGTGCTGCCGAGCGCGAACAGCAGTGTCATGCGCAGCGCCTGACGCATCACCGGGTCGTCGAAAGCGTGCGCGTAGTTGGCCAGTCCCACGAAACCGCGCGGCTGTGGGCTGCGCGCCAGGCTCCAATCCAGCGTCGACACCCAGGCCGACCAGCCGAGCGGGTAGAGCTGTGCCGCTACCAGCACGAGCAGCGCAGGCATGAGGAAAAGGCCGAGCGTGCCGCGCTCGCCGATGGCCTGCTCGATTCTGTCCCACACGGCCCGGTCCGGGCCTAGTTGGCGGCCAGCCCGGAGGCTTTGGCGGCGCCGAGCAGCGCCGGCGGCACGTTGAGGCCGGCCCAGGTCTTGTTCACTTTGGCGATCGCCGCCGCCGGCGCGAGCCGGCCGTTGGCCACGTCCTGCAGCGTGTTGGTCAGGTAGTCCTGCGCCTCGCCCGACAGCGGCGGATTCTTGGCGCGCGAGAATTCGGCCACCATCACCGGCCATTGGTGCGCGTGCTGCGCCTTCAGCTGCGGGTCGTCGTAGACGCTGAGCCAGACCGAGTTGATGCCGTGCTCGACATAGTTGCTGCGCGCGGCATCGGGTCCGGCGTACGCCTTCATCCACTGCCACGACAGCTGCGGGTCGCTCGCGGTCTTGGGCATGAACAGCTGCCATAGGCTGAGCCAAGGAAAGCCATCGCCCGGGAAGCGCACCTGCGCCCACTTCCCCTTGACCGCGCTGTTGTCGGCGTCGAGCGACTTGGCGACGAAGCTCGGCCAGTCGACCAGCATCGCGACGTGGCCGTCGCGGAACAGCGCGCCGGCCTCGTCGAAGCTCATGGCGCCACCATTCTTGGGCATGTGCTGCCACAGCGCAGGCAGTTGCGCCGCGGCCGCGGTCGCGCGCGGCGCGTCGAGCGCGTAATGGCCGCCGGCATGGACGTAGCTGCCGTCGTAGGCGCTGAAGAAGAACGCGCCGATCTGCTCAGGATTGCCGGTCGGGTAGGCCAGGCACGGCAGCTTCGACGACGCCTCGATCTTGGCGCAGGCGGCGACCACGGCGGGCCAGTCCTTGAACTGGGCGCCCACGCCGGCATGGCCCAGCACGTCGGTGTTGACCAACAGGCCGAACGCGTCGACGCCGTAGGGTATGCCGATCTGCTTGCCCTCGTTCCACTCGGAATGGCCGGGCGCCATCAGGCCGGGGATCATGCCCTGGGCGAAGTGGTCGCGGGCGATGAATTCGTCGAGCGGCGCGAAGTAGCTGTACACGTCAGCCAGGTAGTAGCCGCCGCTCATGACCTGGTACTGGCCGGCGCCGGTGACGAGGTCGGTGGTGTTGTTCTGCCGCAGCACCGCCCAGGGAAACGCCGCGATCTTCACGTCGGCCCCGGTGCTCGCCTTGAACGCCGGCGCCAGCGCCTCCGCCGCCTTGTTGTAGGTGCCGCTCTCCATGACGGTGAAGTTGAGCTCGGCAGCCTTGGCGCCGGACCCCACGACCAGCAGGGCGGCGATGCCGGCAAGCAGGGACCGGCGGCGGGAGATGCTCATGCGGATGCCTTTCTGCTGAGGGGCTTGCGTCGGGCGGGCTTCGGCGCCGGTTGCTGGCGCGCGGCGTCGAGGTCGTAGGTCGTGGCGGACTCGACGATGTGGGCGCGCAGCGCCTCCTCAGCCCGGTCGGCGTCGCCGCCGCGGATCGCGGCCAACAGGGCGCGGTGCTCGGCGATCTCGCGCGCCTGGTAGTCGGGCAGGTGGTCGAACCGCCGCCCGCGCTGGGTCAGCAGTTCCAGGATCGAGGTCATGAACGTCACCGCGACCCGGTTGTGCGCGGCTTCGGCCAGCAGCACGTGGAAGCGCGCGGCGTGGTCGCTCACCGGCTGCCCGGCCGCGTGCGCCGCCGCGTGCTCGTCGAGCAGCCGGCCGATGCGGGCGAAATCGTCGGCAGTGCCGCGCAGGCAGGCGAGCCGCGCCACCGCCGGCTCGATCATCTCGCGCGCCTCCAGCAGTTCGAGCGCCACCGAGTTGCCGATCAGGAAGCCGATCAGGTCGGCGCGCAGCACCTCGGCGGAGTTCGGCGCCTTGATGAACGTGCCCTGCCCGGGCATCGGCTGCACCACGTTCAGCGTCGCCAGGATTTGCAGCGCCTCGCGCACCGTGGAGCGGCCGACGGCGAGCTGCTCGCACAATTCCTTCTCGGTCGGCAGCTTCTCGCCGGCGGCCCAGTTGCCGCGCCGGATCATGCCCAGCACCTGCTGCGCCGCCGACTGCGCCGACGTGACCTTGGCCACCGGAACCAGCTTGCGCGCCGCCGCGTCCATCCGCGCGTTGCTCCATGTCAGACATTCTGATAATAGCCGCGTGGCGTGGCAGGGCGTCAAGGGCCGCCATGCCACGAGGTCGGGGAGGACGCGATGCGCTACAGCACGCATTGCCTGCGCTGCGGCGCGGCGCAGGACGACGCGGCGGCGATCGCCTGCGACATCTGCGCGGGTCCGCTCGGCTTCGCCTATGCGGGCGACGCGTCGCCGGACGCGGCGGCCGGCAGCAGCATGTGGCGGCACTGGCGGCTGCTCCCGGTGCGACGCCGCGAGGACACCGTGACGCTCGGCGAGGGCGGCACGCCGCTGCTCGCGAGCGACCTCGACCGCCGGGTGCGGCTGCTGTGGAAGGACGAGACCCGCAACCCGACCGGCTCGCACAAGGACCGGGCGCTGGCCCTCGCGCTGAGCCACGCCAGGCAGGTCGGCGCGGCGCGGAGCCTGGTGGTCTCGGCCGGCAGCACCGGGCTGTCCAACGCCGCCTACGCCGCCCGCGCCGGGCTGCCGAGCGTCACCCTGATCCCGCACGGCGCGCCGGCCGCGCGGCTGTATCCGCTGGCGGCATACGGGTCGCGGCTGATCGAGGTCGCCGGCGGCATCGACGAGCTGATCGCGGCGGCGCGGCTGCTGGCGGGGCGCCGGGGCATCTATGTCGCCTCGACCACCCGCGCGTCGAACCCGGTGCAGAGCGAGGCGGCCAAGACCATCGCCCACGAGGTCGCGGAGCAGCTCGGCGAC
This sequence comes from uncultured Acetobacteraceae bacterium, assembly GCA_964250775.1. Taxonomy (GTDB): domain Bacteria; phylum Pseudomonadota; class Alphaproteobacteria; order Acetobacterales; family Acetobacteraceae; genus CAVRQM01. The sequence continues at coordinate 50,144 of CAXUHK010000006.1, forward strand.
GCGCCGGACTGGATGCTGGTCCCGGTCGGCGGCGGCGGCACCGTGGCCGGGCTGTGGCGCGGCTTCCGGGAGGCGTTGCGGCTCGGGCGGGCGCCGCGGCTGCCGCGCCTGGCCGGCGGGGTGCCGCGCGCCGACGGCGCG
>CAXUHK010000007.1:0-16523 GCA_964250775.1 uncultured Acetobacteraceae bacterium
GCTTGGTCGCTTCCTCGACCGCCAGCTTCTCCTTGTTGGTGTCGATGATGAACAGGATGTCCGGCAGGCCGCCCATCTCCTTGATGCCGCCCAGCGCCCGCTCCAGCTTCTCGCGGTCGCGGGTGATGTCGAGCACCTCCTTCTTGGTCAGGCCCTGGGTGTCGCCGCCCAGCATGTCGTCGATCTTGCGCAACCGCTTGATGCTGCCGGTGATGGTCTTCCAATTGGTCAACATGCCGCCCAGCCAGCGGTGGTTGACGTAGTACTGGCCGGAGCGGTTGGCGGCGTCGGCCACGTACTCGGCGGCGGCGCGCTTGGTGCCGACGAACAGCACGCGCCCGCCGGCGGCGGTCACGTCGCGCACCGCGCGCAACGCGCGGTCGAGCAGCGGCACGGTCTGCTGCAGGTCGATGATGTGGACCTGGTTGCGCACGCCGAACAGGTACGGCTCCATGCGCGGGTTCCAGCGCCGCGTGTGGTGGCCGAAGTGGACGCCGGCCTCGAGTAGCTGGCGCATCGTGAAGTCGGGCATCGCCATCGGCGTGTCCTTTCCGCTGTCCGGTTGAACCTCCGCGGGGGCTCGGCCTTGCGGCACCGGGTTCTGACCGCCCTGTCGCCAGGGTTCGGTCGGAAAGGCGCGCCCCGCGTGTGAATTACCGCCAGGACCGTCCCGGCAGCGCGGCGGATATGGCGGAGAAGCGGCGGCAATGCAAGTTGCGCGTGCCCCCGCGCCAGGGCCTCGCACGTCACGGCGACCAGTGGATCACTGGGCGCTTTCCAGCAAAAGCGCTTTCAGCTCGCGAGAGGCGACGTCGATACGCGCGCCGAGACCTTGCCTGGGATCGTCGAGCCAGGAGAGCGTGGCGTGCACGAACGCGGCCATGCCGGTCCGTGCCGCGAGGACAGCCCGCAGGTCAGCGACACCTCGCGCCCGCAACGCGGCGGCGAGCGCATCAGCCAGCGCGGCCATTTTCGCCATCTCGCGCTCATGCAACGCGGGCGTGCCGGAGATGACCTCGTGTCGTGGCTTCGAGAAGGGCCGGTTGTTCTCGAGCGCCGGCTGGACCGCCCGGAATGCTCGGAACAGCGTGTCGAGCGCTCCGAGCCCGGCAGGCGCGTCGGCGATCGAGGCCGTCAGGGCGGCTCGCAACGTGGCCTCGCCGTCGAACAGGACCTCCCGCTTGTCCGGGAAGTGACGGAAGAAGGTCCGCTCCGTCACGCCGGCGCGCGCGGCGATCTCCGCGGCCGTGGTCTGATCGTAGCCTCGCTCGCGGAACAGCTCCAACGCCGCCCGCTGCAGACGAACGCCCACGGCATCCTCGTTTTTCGCCACCGCGCCACCTTCTCGCCTTGTCAGTGACTGACACAGCGTCTATGTCAGTCACTGACGGGTGAGCTAGTGCGTCGCCCGCGACACAGTCAAGGAGACGACATGCGCGTGTTTCTAACGGGAGCGAACGGCTGGGTGGGGACGGCGATCGCCCGCGACCTGCTCGATGCCGGCCATGCCGTCACAGGCCTGGCGCGCTCGAAGGAGAAGGGCGAGGCGCTCGCCGCCGCTGGCATCACGCCATTGCTGGGCACGTTGCGCGATCTGGACGTGATCCGGGTGGGGGCCGGCGATGCCGATGGCATCGTCCACACGGCATTCGGTCTCGACCTCTCGAACATCGCGGAATTGTGCGAGGAGGACCGTGGGGCGATCGAGACCTTCGGAGCGGTGTTCGCCGGTTCGGACCGGCCGATCGTCGTGACAAGCGGGGTCGGCCTGTTTCCTCGCGGGGAGACGTTCAGGGAAGACGCACGGCCATCTGTCGTCCCTGCGTTTCCACGCGCGTCGGAGCAGACGACGTTCGCGCTCGCCGAGCGCGGGTTGCGGGCATCCGTGGTCCGGCTTCCGCGCTCGGTCCACGGCGTCGGGGAACGCCATGGCTTCGTCCCCATGCTTGCCGCCGTAGCCCGCGACAAGGGCGCCTCCGCCTATGTCGGTGACGGACAGAACCTCTGGCCATCGGTTCACCGGCTGGATGCCGCGCGCGTCTTCCGCCTCGCGCTCGAACGGGGCGCCCGGAACGAGGCGTTCCATGCCATCGCGGAGGAGGGCGTGCCGTTCAGGCTGATCGCCGAGGCAATCGGCCGGCAGCTCGGCGTGCCCGCGAAGTCCCTGACGCCCGAGGATGCCGAGGCGCATTTCGGCGGCCTGGCGGTGTGGGTGGCGGGCAACGGCCCCGCCTCCAGCGAGAGGACCAGGGCGACCCTCGGATGGGCACCGCGGGAGGTGGGCCTCATCTCGGATATCGACCGGCCCGAATATCACGGATGAGCCGCTCGTTCGGGTCGGGACTTCAGGCCGGGAGCGCGGTTGCCGCGGTGGCGTCCGGCACGCCGCGCCGCAGTTCCTGCCCGGCCGGGCACAGCTCCAGCAGCGGGCAGCGCGCGCAGGCGGGCTTGCGGAAGAAGCAGCACCGCTGGCCGTGCAGCATCAGCACTTCATGGTTGTCGTATATCTGCTGCGCGTCCCAGTCGGGCGGCAGCTGTGCGGCCAGCACCCGGTGCGACGGACCGACCGGTAAGCCGCCAGGGATCAGCCCGGTGCGCGCCGCGACCCGGTGATGATGGCTGTCCACCGGCAGCGCCGGGCGGCGCAGCACGCTGAAGCTCAGCACCGCGGCGCTGGTCTTGGGACCGACGCCGGGCAGGCGTTCAAGCCATGCCCGCGCTTCCTCGACCGGCAGGGTCCCCAGGAAGTCGAGCGAGAGCGCGCCGCGCTCCGCCAGGATGGCGCGCAACACTGACTGGAGGCGCGGCGCCTTCTGCTCCGGCCAGGTGACGCCGGAGATCGCCGCCTCGACATCGACCGCAGGCGCCGTGGCGACCTCCGCCCAGTCGGGGAACCGCCGCCGCAGCGCCTGGAACGCCGCCCCGCTGTCGGCATTGCGGGTGCGATGCGACAGCAGCGAGCTGACCAGTTCGCTCAGCGGGTCGAGGGCGTGGAAGTAGGCGATCGGGCAGCCATACAGGCGGCAAAGCCGGCGGTGGATTTCCACCGCCTTTTCGTTCAGGTTCATTATGTTGCAACGCTCGGCGCGATACCGGGTTCAGGCGGCGCACGTAACAGTCTGAAGGTGAGACGCGCGGATGCTGGCCAGGTCGCATGTCGTCGTCGGCCTGGCCGCGTGGACGGTCGTGGCAACCCTGCAGCGCCTGCCGCCGCTGGACCCGGCCTACGTCGCCTTGGCGGCCGCCGGCTCGCTGCTGCCGGACATGGACCACCCGAAATCCTGGATCGGCCGGCGCTCGCGCCCGCTCTCGACGGCGCTGGGCGCCGCGTTCGGCCATCGCGGCGCCACCCATTCGGCGGCGGCGGTACTCGGCTTAGTGGCGCTGCTCCAGGCTGGCTACCACCCCGGCGCGGTCTGCGCGCTGGCGGTCGGCTACGCCTCCCACCTGGCGGCGGACGTGCTGACGCCGCAGGGCCTGCCGTTGACCTGGCCGCTGCGGCTGACCTGGCGCCTGCCGCTCTATCGCACCGGCTCGCGCAGGGAGGCGGTCGTCGTCGCCGCGGTGGTGTGCGCGGTCGGCTGGTGGCTGCTGGCGCGGTCGCCCGTGGCGCCATGGCTCCTGGCGCACTCGCGACCGCGGATGCCGTGACGACGGCGAACACGGTCTGCGGGACGTTACCGCCTAAGTAGATTCCGAACCTCTCGCGATGGATCGCCGGCCGCTAAACACAATCGCACCCAAGCCTTTGCGCGAAATGCGTCCACACCCGTCAGGAGACTTCGATGTCAACGCGACACGCGCCCGGCCGCGCCGGCCAGCCGCTATCCGGCCTCGCCGCGCTGGCCGCGGTCGTGCTGGTCGGGGTTGCCGGTTCCACGCCCGGCCGCTCCGCGCCATCCCCGTTCCCTGAACTGGTGCAGCCTCCCAGCCAGGAACGCCATGTCGGCAAGATCGTCTTCGCCGAACTGGTGACTCCGGACATCGCGACCGCCAAGCTGTTCTACGGCAAGGTATTCGACTGGAAGTTCAACGACGTGCAGTTCGGCCGTGGCCGGTTCGCGCAGGCCACCCGCAACGGCGCCCCGGTGGCCGAGCTGGCGCAGCGGCCGCCGCCGCCCGGGCTGCCTCAGCGTTTCGCCTGGTTGACGTTCATCGCGGTCGGCAATGTCGACGTCGAGGCGGCGATGGTCGTCAAGGGCGGCGGCAAGATCCTGTACCCGCCGCACGCCATCACCAGTTTCGGCCGCGAGGCGGTGCTCCAGGACCCGCAAGGGGCGGTGTTCGCCATCGTCGATTCGAGCAGCGGCGACCCGCCCGACACGCTGGCCAAGACCGGCACGTGGATTTGGAGCTCGCTCACCACCAGCAATCCGGATCTGGGCGCGGCGTTCTACCAGGACGTATTCGGTTACGACGTGTTCGAGGTGCCCGAGGCGCCGAAAGGCCAACACTTCCTCCTTGCCTCCGGAAATTACGCCCGCGCGAGCGTGAACGCGCTGCCGTCGAGCCGGCCAGACGTGCATCCGCGCTGGATCGACTATGTCCGGGTCGACGACGTCGAAGCGGTCGCGGCGATGGTCCAGGCGCTCGGCGGCCAGGTGCTGGTCCCGCCGCACATGGACCGGCACGGCGGCAAGCTCTCGATCGTGGCGGACCCGATGGGCGCCGCGTTCGGGCTGATGGAGTGGCACGAAGACGCCGCCGGCCCTGCTGCCGATGCGGGAGAAACCAAATGACCAAGCGATTCCCGCCCTTCAGGCCGCTGCTGTTCGCTGTTGGGCTGACCGCGGCCGTGGTGGGCGGATGCGCCGGCACCGGTGGCTACGGCGACTACGGCGATGACGGCTTCGGCACCGATACGTACGGCGTGTATGGAGCGGATTTCAACGGATGGGGCAACGGGTTTGGGGTCGGCCCGTACCACGACGATCGATTGCTCGATGGCGGTAACGGATTTGGCTACCATTTTCGTGGATCGAGAGGCGACCACATTCCGTCCATCGCGGGCCAGTCCCACGGTGGCGGGTTTCGTGGCGGCGGCTTTGGCGGCCACGGCGGCGGCTTCGGCGGCCACGGTGGGGGCTTCGGCGGCCACGGCGGGGGCGGTCATGGCGGCGGCGGCGGCCACGGCAGGTAGGCTTGCGCCTCCCGGCGCATTCGCCGGCTTGCCGAGATAGCGGCGGCGGCAGGTCGGTCGGCCGCAACGGACGCACCTGGACCAAAACGGTCAGTCGGTCTCGATCCGCTCGACGCCGGGAATGGCCTTCATCGCCTGCGCCAGCCGTGGCGTCACGTTGAAGCCGCCCGGGAGCGACACCTCAAGCTCCTGCCGGTCCGACAGGCGCGGCATCAGCACGACCCGACCACGGCCGCTCCCCTCGCGGTCGAGCAGGCTGCGGATGTGCGGCACCGCCGCCGCCTGTCGCAGCCAGATGCGCAACCCGGAGCCGACCTGCGCCGCCGCAGCGTCGAGCCGTGTCACGTCGGTCGCGGTGAGGCGCAGCGCCTCGCCCTCGCTCTTGAGGTCGGCCGTGACCAGCAGGGCGGCCCCCTCCTGCATCAGCTCGCGGGCGCCGCCCAGCACCTCGCTGAACAGCGTCACCTCGTAGCTGCCGGCGGCGTCGGACAACCGCACCCAGGCCATGCGGCTGCCGGTGCGGGTGGTGCGCTCCTTGCTCGCCACCACCACGCCGGCCAGCTTCACCCGGCTCACCCCGGCTTGCGCGCGCGCCTCGATGTCGGCGCTGGATACCACGCCCAGACGGCGCAGCACCGGCGCGTAGGAATCGAGCGGATGCGCGGTCAGGTGGAAACCGATCGCCTCGGCTTCCGCCGCCAGCCGTTCCAGCGGCGGCCAGTCGGCGACCTGCGGCAGGTGCAGCGCCTGCAGCTCGGGGCTGGCCCCGAACAGCGCCACCTGCCCGCTGCTCTTCTCCTCGGCCATCGCCTGCGCCCGCCGCAGCACCGTCTCGGCGGCGGCGAAGGCGCGGGCGCGGTTCGGCTCCAGGCAGTCGAGCGCGCCGGCGCGGGCGAGGTTCTCCAGCGCCATGCGGTTGAGCTGGCGCGGATCGACCCGTGCCGCGAGGTCGGCCAGCGAGGCGAACGGACGCGCCCGCGCCGCCACCAGCGCGTCCATCGCCGCCCGGCCGACGCGCTTGACCGCCGCCAGGGCGTAGCGGATCGCCAGCTTGTCGCCGCCGCCTTCGGCCTGCCGCTCCAGCGCGAAGTCGGCGTCCGACGCGTTGACGTCGGGCGGCAGCACGGCGATTCCCATGCGCGCGGCGTCCTGGCGCAGCGCCGCCAGCCGGTCGGTGTTGCCGGCGGCAAGGCTCATGCAGGCGGCCAGGAACGCCTCGGGGTGGTTGGCCTTCATCCAGGCGGTCTGGTAGGCGACCAGCGCGTAGGCGGCGGCGTGCGACTTGTTGAAGCCGTAATCGGCGAAACGCGCCATCAGGTCGAACACCTCGGCGGCCTTGGCGGGAGCGATGCCGCGCGCCTCGGCGCCCTCGGTGAAGGTCTTGCGTTGCGCGTCCATCTCGGCGCGGATCTTCTTGCCCATGGCGCGGCGCAGCAGGTCGGCGCCGCCCAGGCTGTAGCCGGCCATGCGCTGCGCGATCTGCATCACCTGCTCCTGGTAGACCATGATGCCGTAGGTCTCGCTCAGGATGTCGTGCAGCTCGGGGTGCGGCGCCTCCCACTTCTCGCCGTGCTTGCGCCGGCAGTAGTCGGGGATGTTGGCCATGGGACCGGGGCGGTACAGCGCCACGCCGGCGATCAGGTCGGCGAAGCGGTCGGGGCGCATCTGCCGTAGCACGTCGCGCATCCCCGGGCTTTCGAACTGGAACACCCCGCCGGCGTCGCCCCGCTGCAGCATGGCGTAGGTCGGCCCGTCGTCGAGCGGCAGCGTGTCGAGGTCGACCACGATCCCTTCGCGGGCCAGGAAGCGCACCGCCCGCTGCAGGATGGTCAGCGTGGTGAGGCCCAGGAAGTCGAACTTCACCAGGCCGGCCTGCTCCACGTACTTCATCGAGTACTGCGTCACCAGCGAAGGCGATTTCGGATCGCGGTAGACCGGCACCAGGTCGATCAGCGCGCGGTCGCCGATCACCACGCCGGCGGCATGGGTGCTGGCGTGGCGATAGAGGCCCTCCAGTTGCAGCGCGATCTCCATCAGCCGGCGCGCGCCCTCGTCGTCGTCGCGCATCTGCTGCAGCTTGGGCTCGCCGTCGATCGCCTGCTGCAGCGTCACCGGCTTGGCTGGGTTGTTGGGGATCAACTCGGCCACCTTGTTGACTTGGCCGAACGGCAGCCCCAGCACGCGGCCCACGTCGCGCACCGCGGCGCGGGCCTGCAGCTTGCCGAAGGTGATGATCTGCGCCACCCGGTCGGCGCCGTACTCGTGACGGACGTAGGCGATGACCTCGTCGCGGCGGTCCTGACAGAAATCGATGTCGAAGTCGGGCATCGACACCCGCTCCGGGTTGAGGAAGCGCTCGAACAGCAGCCCCCAGGGCAGCGGGTCGATGTCGGTTATGGTCAGCGCCCAGGCGGCGACCGAGCCGGCGCCCGAGCCGCGCCCCGGCCCCACCGGGATGGCCTGCCGCTTGGCCCACTGGATGAAGTCGGCGACGATCAGGAAGTAGCCGGGGAAGCCCATGCGGGCGATCACCGACAGCTCGAACTCCAGCCGCTCGGCGTAGGTGGCCCGCGTGGCAGGGTCGGCGTGGCGGGCGTCCATGCGCGCGGACAGGCCCTCGCGCGCCATGGCGTTGAGCGTCTCCTCCTCGCTGCTGCCGGGCCGCACCTTGGGGCACATCGGCAGCAGCGGCTTGCGCACCTCCGCCATGACGGCGCAGCGCCGCGCGATCGCCAGCGTGTTGTCGCAGGCTTCCGGCAGGTCGGCGAACAGGGCGCGCATCGCGGCGGCGGGCTTGAACCAGTGCTCGGCGGTGACGCGCCGGCGCTCGCGCTCGCCCAACTGGCGGCCCTCGGCGATGCACAGCAGCGCGTCGTGGGCCAGGTGCATCGCCGGGGTCGCGAACATGCAGTCGTTGGTGGCGACCAGCGGCAGGCCCTGCGCGTCGGCCAAGCCGATCAGCGCCGCCTCCATCGCCGCCTCGTGCGCCGCCCCATGGCGATGCAACTCGACCGCGACGCGATCGGGGAACGCCTCGGCAAGCCGCGCCAGCAACGTCTCGGCCTCGCGTGCCATGCCGTCGGCCAGCAGACGGGCCAGCGGGCCTTTGCCGCCGCCGGTCAACAGGATCAGGCCGCCGGCGTGTTCGCACAACGCGTCGAGCGGGAGCTGCGGCTTCTGGCCCGGCTCGGTCTCCAGGTAGCCGCGCGACGACAGCCGTTGCAGGTTGGCGAAGCCGGCCTCGTCCTGCGCCAGCAGCACCACCGGGTCCGGGGCCAGCCGCTCGCCGCGCAGGAGGTTCAACTGGCAGCCGACGATCGGCTGCACGCCCTTGTTGGCGCAGGCCTGGCTGAACTCAAGCGCCCCGAACAGGTTGGCGGTGTCGGTGATGGCCACCGCCGGCATCCGCTCGGAAGCCGCCAGCGCCGCCAACTTGTCGGCCTTGATGGCGCCCTCGCTCAGCGAGTAGCTGCTGTGGGCGCGCAGATGCACGAAGTCGGCGTGGGGCATCAGAGGGCCTCGATCTTGCCGTGGCGCAGCGTCACGGTACGGTCCATGCGCGCCGCCAGCTCCGGGTTGTGGGTGGCGATCAGCGCCGCCAGGCCGCGGCCGCGCACGCTCGCCAGCAGCTCGTCGAACACCACGCCGGCGGTGGCGACGTCGAGGTTGCCGGTCGGCTCGTCGGCCAGCAGCACGCGCGGCGCGTTGGCGAGCGCCCGGGCGATGGCGACGCGCTGCTGCTCGCCGCCGGACAGCTTGCCGGGCAAAGCGCTGGCCCGCGCGGTGAGTCCGAACGCCGCCAGCAGCGACGCCGCCCTCGCCTGAGCCTTGGCGCGCGGCGTGCCGGCGATCAACTGCGGCAGCACGATGTTCTCGGCGGCGGTGAACTCGCCCAGCAGGTGATGCGCCTGGTAGACGAAGCCGATCTCGTCGCGGCGGATCGCGGTGCGCGCCGAGTCCGGCAGCGCGCCGGCGTCGCGGCCGCCGACCAACACCTGCCCGCCATCCGGACGCTCCAGCAGACCGGCCAGATGCAGCAACGTCGATTTGCCGGTGCCGGAGGGCGCCACCAGCGCCACGATCTCGCCCGCGCGCAGCGTCAGGTCCGCCTCCTTCAGCACGTGCAGCGCGCTGTCGCCGCTGCGGAACGTGCGCCGCAGCGCGCGCAGTTCGAGCGCCGCTTCACTCATGGCGCAGCGCCTCCACCGGATCGGTGCGCGCTGCCCGCCAACTCGGATAGATGGTGGCCAGCAGGCTCAGGGCCAATGCCATGGCCACGACCTGCGCCACCTCGCGCCAGTCCAGCACCGCCGGCAGCTTGGACAGGAAGTAGACTTCCGGGTTGAACAGGTTGGTGCCGGTGAGGCCCTCCAGCGCGTGGCGGATGCCCTCGATGTTGAGGCAGAACAGGATGCCGATGACGGCGCCGATCAGCGTGCCGGCGACGCCCACGAAGGCGCCGCACATCAGGAAGATGCGCAGCACCGCCCCAGACCCGGCGCCGATGGTGCGCAGCACCGCGATGTCGCGGGTCTTGTCCTTGACCATCATGATGAGGCTGCTGACGACGTTGAACGCCGCCACCAGGATGATCAGCGTCAGGATCAGGAACATGACATTCCGCTCGACCTGCACCGCGTCGAACAGCGAGTTGTTCGATTGGGTCCAGTCGACGATCCGCGCCGCCTGCGGCAGGTCGCGCAGCGCCAGCCGGATTTCGCGGTTGATGCCGGCCACGCTGTCGTGGTCGCGCGCGAACACTTCGATCTGCGTCGCGGCGCCCGGCGCCTTGAAGAACACCTGGGCGGCCGGCAGCGGCAGGAACACGAAGCTGGTGTCGGCCTCGTTAAAGCCGACCGAGAACAGCGCCACCACGGTGTAGGCGCGGATGCGCGGCACGCTGCCGAACGCCGTCGCCTGGCCTTGCGGCGAGACCAGGGTGACGTGTCCGCCGACCCCGATGCCGAGCCGCTGCGCCAGGCCCACGCCGATCGCCGCGGCGTCGTCGCCCTGGAAGTTGTCGAGGCTGCCGGCGCGGATGTTCCCGCCCACCACCCGCAGCGCCCGCAAGTCCGCCTGCCGCACGCCGCGCACCAGGCCGCCGAACGCGCCGCCACGGTCCCCGGTCAGCAACGCCTGGCCCTCGACGACCGGGATGGCGGCGGTCACGTCGGACAGCACGCGCACCTTCGCGGCGATGGCGTCGAAGTCGCGCAGCGGCGGCCCGATCGCGTAGATGCCGAGGTCGCCATCCAGACCCAGGATGCGGCTCAGCAGTTCGGCGCGGAAGCCGTTCATGACGCTCATGACGACGATCAGCGTGGCCACGCCCAGCGCGATGCCGACCAGCGAGAAGATCGCGATGATGGAGACGAAGCGCTCCCCGCGACGCGCCCGCAGGTAGCGGCCGGCGACGGCGCGCTCGAACGGGCCGAACATTAGCGCGTGGCCAGCACCCGCGCCATCGCCGCGTCCAGCGGCAGTTCCTGCTTCTCGCCGGAGGCGCGGCGCTTCAGCTCGACCGTCCCGGCGGCAGCGCCACGGGGCCCGACGACGAGCTGCCACGGATGGCCCATCAAGTCGGCATCCGCGAACTTCACCCCGGCGCGGTCCTCGCGGTCGTCGTAGAGCGCCTGGCCAGCCATGCGCGCGTAGATGTCCTCGCAGACGCGGTCGCAGGCGACGTCCCCGACCTTGAGGTTGAGCAAGGAGGCGCGGAACGGCGCCACGCTGTTCGGCCAGATGATTCCGGCCTCGTCGTGATGCGCCTCGATCAGCGCGCCCACCAACCGGGAGACGCCGACGCCGTAGCTGCCCATGTGCGGCGTCACCGCAACGCCGTCGCGGCCCGACACGCTGAGCCCCATCGGCTCGCTGTACTTGGTGCCGAAATAGAAGATGTGGCCGACCTCGATGCCGCGCCCCTCGCGCCTGTCAGCGACGTCGGCCCAAACGGCGGTGTCGTGCATCTCGTCGGTCGCGGCATACGGCGTGGTGACGCTTTCGTAGAAGCGGGCCAGGTCGACCTCCGACAGGTGCGAGACATATGCGGCGGTGTAGTCGAGCCGCTCGAACGTGGCGTCGTAGAACACCTGGCTCTCGCCGGTGGGGGCGAGGATGATGAACTCGTGGCTGAGGTTGCCGCCGATCGGGCCGGTGTCGGCCACCATCGGGATCGCCTTGACGCCGAGGCGCTGGAAGGTGCGCATGTAGGCCAGCATCTGCCGGCGATAGCTCTGCACCGCGCCGGCATAGTCGAGGTCGAAGCTGTAGGCGTCCTTCATGAAGAACTCGCGCCCGCGCATGACGCCGAAGCGGGGCCGCACCTCATCGCGGAACTTCCACTGCAGTTGGTACAGCGTTTGCGGCAGCTCGCGGTACGACTTCAGCGACTGGCGCAGGATGTCGGTCAGCATCTCCTCGTTGGTCGGGCCGTACAGCAGGTCGCGGCCGTGACGGTCGCGCAGGCGCAGCATCTCCGGGCCGTAGGCGTCGTAGCGGCCGCTTCTCTGCCACAGCTCGGCCGGCTGGATGGTCGGCATCAGCATCTCCTGCGCGCCGATCGCGTCCTGCTCGGCGCGCACGATGTCCGCGATGTTGTTCAGCACCCGCAGGCCGGCCGGCAGCCAGGCGTAGATGCCCGACGCGGTCTGGCGCACCAGGCCGGCACGCAGCATCAACCGATGCGAGACGATCTGCGCCTCCGACGGCGTTTCCTTGAGCGTGGGCACGAGGCTGCGGGACAGGCGCATTCGGCTGGGAATCCAACGGTTCGCAGTGAGCGGCAAGCCTAGCCAAAGCGCGGCGGCATCGCCAGTGACGCGCCCGCAACAAGCCCGGCGCAACAGGCATACGAACGTTTGGGTAATAACATTTGTGCGCTGCACAAGAAAACCGCGAAAGAAAAATCCCGAATCACTGCCGAACACGACCGAAAGGACGTGACAGCAGGAATGTTCTTCCGTAAACAGAAAAAAGGCCCGCGTGCTTCCCAGCACTGCGGGCCAAGTTTAGGGAGAAATCGCCAGTCACACGGCAGGATGGGGATCAACCTCATCCTGACCGTGAGGATGGCCGTCCTGCCCAGCGGCGTCCAGACATTATTTGTGCGGTTGGTCCATTAAATGTGCGGCTTAGACGACATTTGCGGCAAACCTGGGCATCTGCCTGGAACCGCTGCCTACGTGTCGGTCATCAGCAGCGCGTCGGCTCGGAAGCTGATCCATGGGCTGCTGATGAGCAGGTAGGCCACCGCCCAGAGCAGGGTCGCCAGCACTGTCGTCGCGATCGCCTTGCGCAGGATGCGCGGGTTGGCCGGCGCGCCGCGCCAGCCGCCCAAGGCCGCCTCGGCGTCGACCGGACGGGTGCCGACCGGCAACACGGCGAACAGCACCGTCCACCATATCAGCGCGTAGACCACGATGCCCGTCACCCAACCCACGGCCTATACCCGCAGCAGGTGGACATCCACCAGCGGGCGCTTCTGCAGCCGCTTTCCGAGCGCCCGGCGCACCGCCGCCTTCGCGGCGTCCAGCAGGCCGGCATCGTCGCGCCGGAGCGAAGCCGGCAGGTCGGCAAAGGAATCGGCAAGCTCGCCCGACACCCGTGCCATCTCCGGGTCATCCGGCTCGAACAGCCCGGGCGCGCTGATCCGCGGCGTGCCACGCAATCGTCCCTGCTCGTCGATCGCCAGGCTCGCGATCACCACGCCGTTGAACAGCATCCGCCGCCGCGCCCCCATGACGGCGCCCTGCAGCGGCACCAGCCGGTTGCCGTCGAGCACCAGCCGCCCGACCGGCGCGCTGTCGGTCACTTCCGGCACGCCGGGCGCCAGGCTCAGTATGTCGCCGTCCTCCAGCATGATGGAGTGGATGCCGGCCTCCTGCGCCAGCGCCGCATGCGCCGCGAGGTGCCGCCACTCGCCATGCACCGGCACCGAGTATTTCGGCCGCACCAGGCGGTACAGCCGGCGCAGCTCCTCGCGCGCCGGATGGCCGGAGACGTGGATTGCGTGGTCGTGATCGGTCAGCAGCTTCACGCCGCGACGCACGAGGTTGTCCTGCACGGCGCCGATCGCCCGTTCGTTGCCGGGGATGACGCGCGAGCTGAACACCACCGTGTCGCCCTCGCCCAGCTCGATGCGCGGATGGGTGTCGGCGGCGATGCGCGCCAGCGCGCTGCGCGGCTCGCCCTGGCTGCCGGTGACGAGGATCAGCAGGTTGTCGTCGGAGACGTCGTTCGCCTCGTCCTCGCCCAGGAACGGCGGGATGCCCTTGAGGTAGCCGCACTCGCGGGCCGCCGCCTCCAGGTTGCGCAGGCTGCGCCCGACCACCGCCACCGTGCGCCCGGCGTCGCGCGCCGCCAGCGCCACCGACTCGACGCGCGCCACGTTGCTCGCGAAGCATGTGACGGCGATGCGGCCACGGATGCTGGCGATCAGGTCGCGCAGCACGTCGCGCACGTCGCCCTCGGAGCCGGAATGGCCCTCGACCATGGCGTTGGTCGAATCGCACACCATCGCCAGCACGCCCTGGTCGCCCAGGGCCGCGAACGCCGCCTCGTCGGTCGGCGGGCCGATCAGCGGCGCCGGGTCGATCTTGAAGTCGCCGGTGTGCAGCACGATGCCCGCCGGCGTGGTGACGACCAGCGCCTGTGCTTCCGGGATCGAGTGCGCCACCCTCAGGAACTGCAGCTTGAACGGGGCCACGTCGAACGCGCCGCCGACCGGGATGGTGTGCAGCTTGACTTCGGCCAGCAACTGCACCTCGGCCAGCTTGCGCCGCAGCACCGCGGCGGCGAACGGGGTTGCGTAGATCGGGCAGCGCAACTGCCGCCACAGCCAGGCGACAGCGCCGATATGGTCCTCGTGCGCGTGGGTGATGACCAAGCCCACCAGGTCGGCGCGACGGTCGGCGATGAACGCCGGGTCCGGCATCATGACGTCGACCTCGGGCAGGTCGACGCCGCCGAAGCCAATGCCACAATCGACCGCCAGCCACTTGCCGCCATATCGGTAAAGGTTGAGGTTCATTCCGATCTCGCCGGTCCCGCCCAACGGCAGGAAGGCGAAATCACCGCTGATCGCGTTCATTCATTGCTTTCTTCTGTATTCAGATGGCGACCTCGGCGTGACGAGCGTCAGTCGGCGTCCACGTTACGTGGCCTGTTGGCATTCCATGTGGGGGCCGGGTTGCGCTCCGCCAACAGGCGCAGACCGTCGAGCGTCAGATCGGGGTCGATCCGCTCGATGACGGTGGTGCCCTCGGCCAGCAGTGGCGCCAGCCCGCCTGTGGCGATGACCTTCAGCGGCCCGCCGACCTCGCCCCCGACTTCACCACGTATGCGGGCCACCAAGCCCTCGATCATGGCGACGTAGCCCCAGTAGATGCCGGACTGCATCGCCGGCACGGTACTGCGGCCGATCACCGCCTGCGGCCGGCCGATGCCGATGCGCGGCAGCCGGGCGGCGGCGCGGTGCAGCGCCTCGATCGACAGGTTGATGCCGGGCGCGATGACGCCACCGATATAGGCGCCGTCGCCGTCCACCACGTCGAACGTGGTCGCGGTGCCGAAATCGATCACCACCAGCGGTCCCTGGTAGGCCGTGTGCGCGGCCAGCGCGTTCAGCAGGCGGTCGGCGCCGACCTCCTCCGGCTGGTCCATCCTGATCTCGAAGCCCCAGTCGAGGCTGGGCCGGGCGATCAGCGGCTCGACGTCGAACCAGTCGCGCACCAGGCGGCGCAAGTGGTACAGCGCCGCCGGGACGACGGTGCCGATCACCGCCGCGGTGATGTCCTGGCGCGACCGGCCGGTGAGCTGGAACAGGCCCAGCAGCCAGACCGCGTATTCGTCCGAGGTGCGCTGCGGCTCGGTGGCGATGCGCCAGATGCCGCGGTACTCGCGCCCGTCATGCACCGCCACCACGACGTTGGTGTTGCCGGCATCGACCAGCAACAGCATGGCTTAGAGCTCCCCGGCGGCGAAGGCGTGGACCCGGCCGCCGGTCGCGAGCAGCAGGCTGCCGTCGCGGCCAAGTCCCGCGAAGTTGCCGCCGACCGAGCGCCCGCCCGAGCGCAGCGTGAGCGGCGTGCCGAGCGGCGGCGCGTGTTCGAGCCACGCGGCGCGGACCGGCGCGAAACCTTCCAGCAAGCGCGCCTGCCACCAGTGCGACAGGCGCGCCAGCACCCGTCGCGCCATGGCTTCGGGCGGCGGCGGCGGCGCGACCTGCGCCAAGGCGGCGGTGCGGCGGTCGGGCAGCTCGGGGGCGGTCAGCAGGTTGACTCCCATGCCGATCACCAGCCACTCGAGCGCGCCATCACCCGTGGCGCTGCTCTCGACCAATATGCCGGCGAGCTTGGCGCCGTCCAGCAACAGGTCGTTGGGCCATTTCAGCCGCAGCGCGTCGGGATCGGGCAGCAGCGGCCGCAGCGCCTCGGCCAGAGCCACGCCGGCCAGCAAGCTCCACTGCCCGGCATCGCGCGCCTGCTCGGGGCTGCGCAGCAACACCGAGAGGAACAGGTTGCCGGGCGGCGACACCCACTCCCTCCCCTGCGTGCCGCGCCCCTTGGTCTGCCGGCGCGCCAGGATCGCCAGCGGCCCGGGCTCGCCGGCGATGGCGAGAGTGCGGCACAGGTCGGAGGTCGACCCGAGCGCCTCGTAGACCTGCAGCCGCCACGCCCCCGACGCGGAGGCCGGTCGGTTCACCGGAACAGCACCAAAGCCGCTGCCTGGGCCGCCACCACGATCGGCGAGAGGAAGACCGAGAACAGGCCGGTGAACAGCCCGCTGCCGGCTGCCACGACCGACAACGAGGCCGGCCGGGCGTCGAACGCCTCCACCGGGTCGTCGAAATACATCACCTTGATGATGCGCAGGTAATAGTAGGCGGCGATGACGCTGGTGAGCACGCCGATCACCGCCAGCGCGTAGAGCCCGCTTTGCACGGCGGCGGTGAAGATGAAGTACTTGCCCCAGAAGCCGGAGAACGGCGGGATGCCGGCCATGCTGAACATGAAGATGGTCATCCAGATCGCCAGCGCCGGGTCGGTGCGACCGAGGCCGGACAGGTCGGAGATCTGCTCCAGCATCCGGCCACGCCGGCGCATGGCGAGGATGACGGCGAAGGTGCCGGCGTTCATGAACACGTAGGTCACGAGGTAGACCAGCACGCCACGGATGCCGACCGAGGTGCCGGCGGCCAGGCCGATCAGCGCGTAGCCCATGTGGCCGATCGAGGAATACGCCATCAGCCGCTTGACGTTGCGCTGGCCGATGGCGGCGAGCGAGCCCAGCAGCATCGAGGCGATGGCGACCAGCACGATCAACTGCTGCCACTGCAGCAGCAGGTGGCCGAACGGCGTGCCCGGGCGGCCCCCCCCCCCCC
>CAXUHK010000007.1:16533-47460 GCA_964250775.1 uncultured Acetobacteraceae bacterium
CCGGCCGGGGGCCCCTCCGGGGGCCCCCTGGCCCCCCCCCCCCAGCGCCATGGCGGCGACCTTGGGGGCCGTGCCCATGAAGGACGTCACCGGCGTGGGCGCCCCTTCGTAGACGTCGGGCGTCCACATGTGGAACGGCACCGCCGAGATCTTGAACGCGAGGCCGGCGACCACGAACACGATGCCCACGACCAGCCCGGTCGTGGCGGTGGCGGGGTTGGACAGCGCCGCCGCAAGCCGGTCGAACGCCATCGAGCCGGCGAAGCCGTAGACCAGCGAGATGCCGTAGAGCAAGAGGCCGGAGGCGAGCGCCCCCAGCACGAAGTATTTGAGGCCGGCCTCGGCCGAGCGGAGCTGGTCGCGGGCGAAGGCGGCCAGCACGTAGATCGACAGCGATTGCAGTTCCAGGCCCATGTACAGGGTCATCAGGTTGCTGGCCGCGGCCATCAGCATCATGCCGACGCTGCACAGCAGGATCAGCACCGGGAACTCGAACCGGCGCAGGTTCTCGTGCTCGTTGTAGTCGATCGAGACCGCGATCCCCATGGCGGCGGCGACCAGGATCAGCACCTGGGCGAACACCGTGAACTGGTCGCGCGCGAATAGGCCGTGGAAGCCCAGGCCGAGCGGACGCGCCAGCACCAGCACGCCAGTCACGAGCAACGCGCCGATCGCCAGCATCGAGCACAGCGCGAACACGTCGCGCTTCTGCAGCACGCCGAACACCAGGATGGCCATGGCGCAGCAGGCCAGCACCAACTCCGGCACCGCCACGGTCCAGTTGATCGCGATCGGGTCCATTACGGCGAAATCCCGGCAAGGTGGGTGGCATGCGCCGCGGCCATCGCGGACTGGTGGTGTTCGACCATCCCGCCCACCGTGGCGTCGAAGAACTGCGTGAAGCTGGACGGGTAGACGCCCATCCACAGCGTCAGCAGCACCAGCGGCAGGAAGATCGCGACCTCGCGCGGCGACAGGTCGAGGATGCCGCGCAGGTCGGCGCGGGTGATGACGCCGAAGATGATGCGGCGATACAACCAGAGCGCGTACGCGGCACCCAACACCATGCCCATCGCCCCTAGCAGCGACAGCCAGAAATTGACCTGGAAGGAGCCGACGATGACCAGGAACTCGCCCACGAAGCCGGCGGTGCCGGGCAGGCCGATGCTGGCGAATGTGAACAGCATGAAGGTGAAGGCGTAGGCCGGCATCCGGTCGCCCAGGCCGCCGTAGCGGGCGATGTCGCGGGTGTGGATGCGGTCGTAGATCACGCCGACACACAGGAACAGCGCCGCCGAGACGATGCCGTGCGACAGCATCTGGAACAGCGCGCCCTGGATGCCCTGCATGTTGAAGGTGAAGATGCCGATGGTGACGACGCCCATGTGCGCCACCGACGAGTAGGCGATCAGCTTCTTCATGTCGGTCTGCGCCAGCGCCACCAGCGAGGTGTAGATCACCGCCACCACCGACAGGGTGAAGATCAGCGGCGCGAAACGCGCCGAGGCCACCGGCAGCATCGGCACCGAGAAGCGCAGCAGGCCGTAGGCGCCCATCTTCAGCAGCACGCCGGCCAGGATGACGGAGCCCGCCGTCGGCGCCTCGACATGCGCGTCGGGCAGCCAGGTATGGACCGGCCACATCGGCACCTTGACCGCGAACGACGCCAGGAACGCCAGGAACAGCCAGGTCTGCATCGAGGCCGGGAACTGGTAGGCGAGGAGCGTCGGGATGTCGGTGGTGCCCGCGGTGTACCACATCGCCAGCAGGGCCAGCAGCATCAACACCGAGCCGGCCAGCGTGTAGAGGAAGAACTTCATCGAGGCATAGACCCGCCGCGGCCCGCCCCAGACGCCGATGATGAGGTACATCGGGATCAGCACGCCCTCGAAGAACATGTAGAACACGACGAAGTCCAGCGCGGCGAACATGCCGACCATCATGGTCTCGAGCATCAGGAAGGCGATCATGTACTCGCGCACGCGCAGCTTGATCGCGTCCCAGCTTGCCAGGATGCAGATCGGCGTCAGCGCCGTGGACAGCAACACGAACAGCACCGAGATGCCGTCGACGCCCATCTTGTAGGTGATGTGATAGAGCGGCAGCCAGGCCAGGCTCTCGACGAACTGGAAGTCGCCCTGGGCGCGGTCGAAATCGACCCATAGCAGCAGCGACATCACGAACACCACGAGGCTGGTCCACAGCGCGGCATAGCGGGCGTTGCTGGCGACGGTGGCATCGTCGCCGCGCACGAACATGATGATGCCCGCCCCCACCAGCGGCAGCCAGGTGAGCAGCGAGAGCAGCGGGAAACCGGCGGCGTTCATGGTGCCCGACTCAACGCAGGAACAGCAGGAAGATGCTGACCAGGAACACCAAGCCGATCAGCATGGCGAAGGCGTAGACGGCGATCGAGCCGGTCTGCACCCGCACCACCCGGCTGGAGCCGCCGGCGGTCAGCGCCGCGACGCCGTTCGGGATGCCGTCGATCAGCTTGGCGTCGCCGACCTGCCAGAGGTACCGGGCCAGGGTGCGGGCCGGGTTCACGAACAGGAACTGATACAGCTCGTCGAAATACCACTTGTTGAGCAGGAAGCGGTAGGCGCCGGGGAACATCGCCGCCAGCCGCACCGGGATTTCCGGCCGGACCATGTAGCACAGGTAGGC
This sequence comes from uncultured Acetobacteraceae bacterium, assembly GCA_964250775.1. Lineage (GTDB taxonomy): Bacteria > Pseudomonadota > Alphaproteobacteria > Acetobacterales > Acetobacteraceae > CAVRQM01. The sequence continues at coordinate 19,201 of CAXUHK010000007.1, forward strand.
GGTCGCGATGCCGAGCAGGCCGACCAGCGTCGGTGTCAGGTCCACCAAGGCCGGGCCGTGCTCCAGCGCGGTCAAGATGCGGTTGTCCGCACGCACGAAGATCGAATGGCCCCAGAACGCCTGCCACTCGGCGCCGATCAGCTCGGCGTGGAACGCGAACCCAGTGACGAGCGCGCCCAGCGCCAGCACCGCCAGCGGCGCCAGCATCACCGGCGGGCTCTCGTGGACGTGCTCCATGACGTGCGCGTCGGCGCGCGGGCGGCCGTGGAAGGTCATGATGAGCAGCCGCCAGGAATAGAACGCGGTCAGGAACGCGGCCAGCACGGTGCACCAGAACCCGTAATGCGCCAGCAGGGTGTGCCGCGCCCAGGCCGCCTCGATGATCGCGTCCTTGCTGTAGTAGCCGGCGAACGGGTAGACGCCGCCCAACGCCAGGTTGCCGACCCACATCATGACGTAGGTGAACGGGATCAGCTTCCACAGACCGCCCATCTTGCGCATGTCCTGCTCGTCCGACATCGCGTGGATCACGGCGCCGGCGGTCAGGAACAACAGCGCCTTGAAGAAGGCGTGCGTCAGCAGATGGAACACCGACGCCTGATAGGCGCCGACGCCGGCGGCCACGAACATGTAGCCGAGCTGGGAGCAGGTCGAGTAGGCGATCACCCGCTTGATGTCGTTCTGCACGCAACCGACGGTCGCCGCGAACAGCGCCGTGGTGGCGCCGATGAAGGTCACGAAGCCCAACGCGTACGGCGCGAACTCCATGACCGGCGACATCCGCGCCATAAGGAACACGCCCGCCGTCACCATCGTCGCGGCATGGATCAGGGCCGAGACCGGCGTCGGCCCCTCCATCGCGTCCGGCAGCCAGACATGCAGGCCGATCTGCGCCGACTTGCCCATGGCGCCGAAGAACAGCAGGAAGGCGATCACCTCCAGCGCCCGCCAGTCCTGGCCGAACAAACGATAGGTGTCGCCCATGTGGGCCTGCACCGAGGCGAAGATGGTGTCGAACTCGATCGAGCGGAACAGGAAGAAGGTGAGCGCGATGCCGATGGCGAACGCCAGGTCGCCGACCCGGTTGACGATGAACGCCTTCATCGCGGCGTCGTTGGCGCTCGGCTTGTAGTACCAATAGCCGATCAGCAGGTACGAAGCGAGGCCGACGCCTTCCCAGCCGAAGAACAGTTGCAGCAGGCTGTTGGCCGTGACCAGCATGAGCATGGCGAAGGTGAACAGCGACAAGTAGCTGAAGAACCGCCAGGAGCCGTGCTCGTGGCTCATGTAGCCGATGCTGTAGACGTGGATCAGGGTGGCGACGAACGTGACCATCGCCACCATCACCGCCGCGAGCGTGTCGTAGCGCAGCGCCCACTCGACATGCAGTTGCCCGACATCGAGCCAGGTGCCGAGCGACACCACGCCGGTGGCCTCGCCGCCATACACCAGTTGCACGAAGGCGGTGACGCCGCACACCGCCGCCAGCACCATGAAGGCGATGGTGACGCCCTGTGCCGCGCGGTCGCCCATGGCGCGGCCGAACAGCAGGGCGACGACCGATCCGAACAGCGGGGCCAGCACGGCCACGGCGTAGAGCATCCGGTTCAGCCCTTCATCAACGTGACGTCCTCGACCTCGATCGAGCCACGGTTGCGATAGTAGATGACGATGATGGCCAGCCCGATCGCCGCCTCCGCCGCCGCCACGGTAAGCACGAACAGCGCGAACATCTGGCCCACGAGGTCGCCCAGCGCCGCCGAGAACGCGACCAGGTTCAGGTTGACGGCGAGCAGGATCAGTTCGATCGACATCATGATGATGATGACGTTCTTGCGGTTCAGGAAAATCCCGAAGATGCCCAGGACCAGCAGGATCGCGCTGACGGCGAGGTAGTGGCCCAGACCGACCGCCATCTCAGTGGCCGCCCGAGTGCGGGTCGGGGTGCGTCGTGTCGTACTCCAGGGCCGAAGCGCCCGCGTCCGCCACGGCCTCGACCTCCTCCTGCAACGGCAACAGGAATTGCCCGCGCGCGGCAGCCGCGCCGCTTGGCTGGCGCACCATGACCAGGGTGCTGGCGGGCGTGCGCGCGACCTGGCGCGCGATGCTCTGGCGGCGGGAGTTGGTGGGCGAGTCCTGCGTCCGGTCGCGCAGCGTCAGCACGATGGCGCCGATCATGGCGACCAGCAGCACCAACCCGGCGACCTGGAACAGCAGCACGTAGTCCGTGTAGATCATCCGACCGAGATCGGCGGTGTTGTGCGAACCAGCGCTCGGCGGCGCCAGATGCAGCGTGCTCGCCCCCGGTGCGAACTTCCAGCCGCCCAGCACGATCCCCAGTTCGATCAGCAGCACCACGCCGATGGTGGCGCCTATCGGCGCGTAACGCTGCAGGCCCTCGCGCATCTCCGAGAAGTTGATGTCGAGCATCATCACGACGAACAGGAACAGCACCGCGACCGCGCCCACGTAGACGATGACCAGGATCATCGCCAGGAACTCGGCTCCCGCCAGGACGAACAGCGCGGCCGCATTGAAGAACGCGAGGATCAGGAACAACACCGAATGCACCGGGTTACGCGCGCTCACCACCATCCCGGCCGAGACCAGCAGGATGGCGGCGAACACGTAGAAGGCAAGGGTTGCGATCATGCCGCCTCTCTAGCGGTACGGCGCGTCAAGCTCCAGACGCCGCGCCAGCTCCGGCTCCCAGCGGTCGCCGTTGGCCAGCAGCTTGCCCTTGTCGTAGTACAGCTCCTCGCGCGTCTCGGTCGCGTACTCGAAGTTCGGCCCCTCGACGATGGCGTCGACCGGGCAGCTCTCCTCGCACAGGCCGCAATAGATGCACTTGGTCATGTCGATGTCGTAGCGCGTGGTGCGGCGCGACCCGTCGGCGCGCGGCTCGGCCTCGATGGTGATGGCCAGCGCCGGGCACACCGCCTCGCACAGCTTGCAGGCGATGCAGCGCTCCTCGCCGTTCGGGTAGCGGCGCAGCGCGTGCTCGCCCTTGAAGCGCGGGCTGAGCACGTTCTTCTCGTACGGGTAGTTCAATGTCGCCTTGGGCTTGAAGATGTAGCGCAAGGTCAGTGCCATGCCGCTCAGCAGCTCGACCAGGAGGAAGCTGCGCGCGGTGCGGTCGAGGAAGGCCATGATCGGGCTCCGGCAGGGTCAGGCGACGCGGGGCAGCCAGCCGAACGCCAGCAACACCCCTGCCACAATGATGAGATAGGCGAGCGACGTCGGCAGGAACACCTTCCAGCCGAGCCGCATCAACTGGTCGTAGCGGAAGCGCGGGAAGGTGCCGCGCACCCAGATGAACACGAACAGGCAGAACGCGATCTTCGCGATGAACCAGATCGGGCCGGGGATGAACGTCAGCCCGAACGGCGCCAGCCAGCCGCCGAGGAACAGGATCGACGTCATCGCCGACATCAGGATCATGTTGGTGTACTCGCCGAGGAAGAACAGCGCGAACGTCATGGCGCTGTATTCGACGAAGAACCCGGCCACGATCTCGCTGTCGCCCTCGGCGAGGTCGAACGGGGCGCGGTTGCACTCCGCCAAGCCCGATATGAAGAAGATCACGAACATCGGCAGCAGCGGGAAGCAGAACCACCAATGGCGTTGCGCCAGCACGATGTCGTTGAGGTTCAGGCTGCCGACGCACAGCAGCACGCAAACGATCACGAAGCCCATCGAGACCTCGTAGCTGACCATCTGCGCCGCCGAGCGCATGGCTCCCAGGAAAGCGTATTTCGAGTTGCTGGCCCAGCCGGCGATGATGATGCCGTAGACGCCGAGGCTGCTGATCGCGAACAGGTAGAGCACGCCCACGTTGATATCGGCGATGCCCCAGCCGTCGTTGACCGGGATCACCGCCCAGGCGATCACCGCCAACCCGAAGGTCAGCATCGGGGCCATCAGGAACAGCACTCGGTTTGCGCCGGACGGGATCACCGTCTCCTTCATGATCATCTTGAGCGCGTCGGCGAACGGCTGGAACATGCCGAACGGGCCGACCACGTTCGGTCCCTTGCGCAACTGGATCGCCGCCAGCACCCGGCGCTCGGCCAACGTCAGGTAGGCCATGCCGATCAGGACCGGCACCACGATGGCTAGCGTCTTGCCCACCGTGAGCACGGTGACGCCGATCAGGTTATCGGTGAAGAACGCGTGCATCGCCTATTCCGCGGCCAGCAACGGCTGCTCGTGCCGCTGCTCCCGCGCCACGGCCACGCACTCCGCCATCGTGGCGCTGGCGCGGCTGATCGGGTCGGTCTGGTAGTAGGTCGCGAACCAGGGCGAGAACGCGCTACCGGCGACCGGCTCCGGACCGGCGGCAGGGCCAGCGGTGTCGGAGCAGCCGAAGCGCGGCATGATGTCGACACGGGCGAACACCGGGTTGACCTGCTCCATCCGCGCGCGTAGCGCCGCCAAATCGTCGTATGGCAGCGCGCGGCCGATCATGGCGCTGAACGCGCGCAGGATGCGCCAGTCCTCGCGCGCGTCGCCGGGCGGCTGCACCGCGCCCAGCGCCCGCTGCACACGGCCCTCGGTGTTGACGTAGGTGGCGTTCTTCTCGGTGTAGGCCGCGCCGGGCAGGATCACGTCGGCCCGTGCCGCGCCACGGTCGCCGTGGTGGCCCTGGTAGATCACGAAGATCTCGCGGCCGATGGCGGCGGTGTCGAACTCGTCGGCGCCCAGCAGCCACAGCACATCGACCCCGCCATCCAGCATCTGCGGCAGCGCCTTGCCGCCAGGGCCGGGCAGGAACCCGAGGTCGAGCGCGCCGACCCGGCCGGCAGCGGTGTGCAACACGTTGAAGCCGTGCCAATCCGGTCGCAGCATCCCGAACTCGGCGGCGAGCCGCCAACAGGCGGCCAGCACGGCTGACCCATCCGGCCGCGCCAACGCCGCCTGACCCACGACCAGCATCGGCCGTTCGGCCCCGCGCAGCACATCCGCGAACGCGCCGAGGTCGGACAGCCCGGCCGGATCGGCGCCCAGCGGCGTGATCGCGTAGGTCAGGTCGCTGGCCGGACCGATCGAGCCGACCGAAAGCTGGCCGGTCAGCCAGCGCGCCCGGACGCGGGCGTTGACCAATGGCGCCTCGTGGCGCGGGTTGACGCCCACCAGCAGCAGCGCGTCGGTCTCGTCGATCCCGGCGATGCCGCTGTTGAAGGTGTAGAAATCGCGCCGCGACACGTCGGCCGCAGCCCCGTCCTGCCGGCAGTCGAGGTTGTTCGAGCCCAACGCCGCCATCAGGTCCTTGAGCGCCAACACGCTCTCGCAATCCGCGAGGTTGCCGCTGACCGCGCCGATGCGCTCGCCCGGAACCGCCGACAAGCGGGTGGCGATGGCACCGAACGCCTCCTCCCAGCTCGCCCGCGCCATGCGCCCGTCGCGGCGTACCCAGCACCCGTCGAGCCGACGGCGCTTCAACCCATCGAGCGCGAAACGGGACTTGTCGGCCAGCCACTCCTGGTTCACGTCCTCGTTGATGCGCGGCAGGATGCGCAGCACCTCGGAGCCGCGCGCGTCGATGCGGATGGCCGCCCCTACCGCGTCCAGCACATCCACGCTCTCGGTCTTGCGCAGCTCCCACGGCCGGCTGACATAGGCGTACGGCTTGGACGTCAGCGCGCCCACCGGACAGATGTCGATCATGTTGCCGGACAGCTCGCTCGACAGCGCGTGCTCGACATAGGTGCCGATCTCCATGTTCTCGCCGCGCGAGGTGGCGCCCAATTCCGGCACGCCGGCGATCTCGGTCGCGAAACGGACGCAGCGCGTGCAGTGGATGCAGCGCGTCATCACCGTCTTGACCAGCGGGCCGAGGTACTTGTCCTTCACCGCGCGCTTGCCCTCGGCGTAGCGCGAGTGGTCCATGCCATAGCCGACCGACTGGTCCTGCAGGTCGCACTCGCCGCCCTGGTCGCAGATCGGGCAATCGAGCGGGTGGTTGATGAGCAGGAACTCCATCACCCCCCGGCGCGCGTTGCGCACCATCGGGCTGTCGGTCTTGACCACCATGCCGTCGGCGACCGGATAGGCGCAGGACGCCACCGGCTTCGGCGCCTTCTCCACTTCAACCAGGCACATGCGGCAGTTGCCGGCGATCGACAGCCGCTCGTGGTAGCAGAAGCGCGGGATCTCGCGCCCGGCGGCTTCGCAGGCCTGGATCAGCGCCGAGCCGTTCGGGACCTCGACCTCGATCCCATCGATGGTGAGCTTTGCCATGGCCTACTCCGCCGCCATCGCCAGCGGCCGTGCCGCCAGGCCCTTCTGCGCATGGTACTGCGCGATGCGCGCCTCCATCTCCGGCCGGAAGTGCCGGATGAGGCCCTGGATCGGCCAGGCCGCCGCGTCGCCCAGGGCACAGATGGTATGGCCCTCGATCTGCCGCGTCACCTGCTCCAGCATGTCGATCTCGGCCGATTCGGCGCGGCCCTGGGCCATGCGGTTCATCACCCGCATCATCCAGCCGGTGCCCTCGCGGCAGGGCGTACACTGGCCGCAGCTCTCGTGCTTGTAGAAATGCGCCAGGTTGGCGATTGCGCGCACGATGTCGGTGCTGCGGTCCATGACGATCACCGCCGCCGTGCCGAGCCCGCTCTTCACGTCACGCAAGCTGTCGAAGTCCATCAACACCGTGTCGCAGATCGACTTCGGGATCACCGGCACCGACGAGCCGCCGGGGATCACCGCGAGCAGGTTGTCCCAGCCGCCGCGCACGCCGCCGCAATAGGTGTCGATCAGGTCGCGCAACGGGATACCGAGCTCCTCCTCGACGTTGCACGGCTTGTTCACGTGGCCGCTGACGCAGAAGATCTTGGTCCCGGCGTTCTTCGGCCGGCCGAGGGCGGAGAACCATGCCCCGCCACGGCGCAGGATGGTCGGCGCGCAGGCGATGGTCTCGACGTTGTTCACCGTGGTCGGGCAGCCATACAGGCCGACGGCGGCCGGGAACGGCGGCTTTAGCCGGGGCAGGCCCTTCTTGCCCTCCAGACTCTCCAGCATCGCGGTCTCCTCGCCGCAGATGTAGGCGCCGGCGCCGCGATGCAGGTACAGGTGGAACTCGTAGCCGGAGCCGCAGGCGTCCGGGCCGATCAGCCCGGCCTCGTATGCCTCGTCGATCGCGGCCTGCAAGTTGACGGCTTCGTTGTAGTACTCGCCACGGATGTAGATGTAGCAGGCGTGCGCCTGCATGGCGAAGCTGGCGATCAGGCAGCCCTCGACCAGCTTGTGCGGGTCGTGGCGCATGATGTCGCGGTCCTTGCAGGTGCCAGGCTCGCTCTCGTCGGCGTTGACCACCAGATAGTGTGGCCGCTCGCCCGGCGTCTTGGGCATGAACGACCATTTCATGCCGGTGGGGAAGCCGGCGCCGCCGCGCCCGCGCAGGCCGGACGCCTTCATCTCGTCGATGATCGCGTCGCGCCCGCGCGCCAGGATCGCCGCCGTCTCGTGCCAGTCGCCGCGCGCCCGGGCGCCGTTCAGCCGCCAATCGTGCTGGCCATACAGGTTGGTGAAGATGCGGTCGCCGTCGCTCAGCATGGAGTCACTCCGCGGGCGGATGGGATTGAGGCTGCTCGAAGCTCAGCAGCGTGGTCGGGCCGCCGACCGGGGCCGAGGTCATGCGCCCGATCATCGAGCCGGGCTGCGGCGGCTCGCCCCGGCGCAGCGCGTCGAGCAGCGCCGTGGTGCGGTCGAAGTCGAGATCCTCGTAGTAGTCGTCGTTCACCTGCAGGATCGGCGCGTTGACGCAGGCTCCGAGGCACTCGACCTCGCTCATGGTGAACATCCCGTCGGCGCTGGTCTCATGCCAACCCTTGATCCCGGTCGCCTTGCGGCAGGACGCGGTCACGTCGTCCGAGCCGCGCAGCCAGCACGGCGCCGTGGTGCAGACCTGCAGGTGGTAGCGCCCGACCGGCGCGGTGTTGAACATCAGGTAGAAGGTCGCGACCTCGTAGACCCGGATCGGCGGCATCCCGAGCCGGTGCGCCACGGCGTCCATCGCCACGGTCGGTATCCAGCCACTGCCGGTCTGCCGCCGCATCTGGTTCTGCGCGATGTAGAGCAGCGGCATCACCGCGCTGGCCTGCTTGCCCGGCGGATACTTGCCGATCCAGCCGCCGATCTCGGCGTCGCTCTGGGCGTCGAACGCGAACTGCGTCGGCTGCTCGGCAGCCTTGCCGGTGCTGCCGTCGCCGACGTCCTCGGCCGCCATGGTCCCGGACATGCCTAGCGGTCCACTTCGCCGAACACGATGTCGATCGAGCCGATGATCGCCACCGCGTCGGCCAGCATGTGCCGCTTGCTCAGCACCTCCATCGCCTGCAGATGCGCGAACCCGGTCGGGCGGATCTTGCAGCGATACGGCCGGTTGGTGCCGTCGGCCACCAGGTACACGCCGAACTCGCCCTTCGGCGACTCGGTCGCGGTGTAGGTGGCGCCGGCCGGGACGTGGTAGCCTTCGGTGAACAGCTTGAAGTGGTGGATCAGCGATTCCATCGACCGCTTCATCTCGGCGCGGGTCGGCGGCGTGATCTTGTGGTCCTGGGTCTTGATCGGCCCGGGCTTCATGGCGGCGAGGCATTGCGTGATGATCTTCACGCTCTCGCGCATCTCCGCCACGCGGACCAGGTAGCGGTCGTAGCAATCGCCGTTGCGACCCAGCCCGATGTCGAACTCGACCTGGTCGTACTTGTCATACGGCTGCGAGCGGCGCAGGTCCCACGGCACGCCGCTCGCGCGCAGGTTGGGGCCGGTGAAGCCCCACCCCATCGCGGTGTCGGCGTCGATGATGCCGATATCGACGGTGCGCTGCTTCCAGATGCGGTTGTTGGTGAGCAGCCCCTCCATGTCGTCGATGAAACGGTTGAACGTCGTAGCCCACGCGGCGATCTTGTCCTCCAGCCCGACAGGGAGGTCGCGCGAGACGCCGCCCGGACGGAAGTAGTTGGCGTGCAAACGGGCACCCGAGGCCGCCTCGTAGAACTCCATCAGCTTCTCGCGCTCCTCGTAGCCCCACAGGCTCGGCGTGAGCGCGCCGACGTCCAGCGCGTAGCTGGTGACGTTGAGCAGATGGTTCAGGATGCGGGTGATCTCGGCGAACATGGTCCGGATCCACTGCGCCCGCTCCGGCACCTCGACGCCGAGCAACTTCTCGGTCGCCAAGGCGAAGGTGTGCTCCATGCACATCGGGCTCACGTAATCGAGCCGGTCGAAATACGGCAGCGCCTGCATGTAGGTCTTGTACTCGATCAGCTTCTCGGTGCCGCGGTGCAACAGGCCGATATGCGGGTCGGCGCGCTCGATCACCTCGCCGTCCATCTCCAGGATCAGGCGCAGCACGCCATGCGCGGACGGGTGCTGCGGGCCGAAATTGATGGCATGGCTGTCGATCTCGACCGTCTTGGTCTGGGTCGGCGGGAACTCGATAGTCTCTAGACGATCGTTCATGGCTTGACTCCTGCGGCAGGGCGCGGGTTGGCCGGGCCGGGTGCCGCGGCAATGGCCCCGGATGGACCGGACGGGGCGGCGGCACCGTAGCCACCCTCGGCGCGCACCTCGTGCGCCTTCTCGTCGCCGGGGAGCGTGGTCATCGCCTCCCATGGCGAGAGGAAGTCGAAGCTGCGGAACTCCTGGGTCAGGCGCACCTTGTCGTAGGCGACCTGCTTGCGGTCCTCGTCGTAACGGACCTCGACATAGCCCGTCAGCGGGAAGTCCTTGCGCAGCGGATGCCCCTCGAAGCCGTAATCGGTCAAGATGCGGCGCAAATCGGGCTGGTTCGAGAACACGATCCCGAACAGGTCCCAGGCCTCGCGCTCCCACCAAGTGGCCGACGGCCAGATGCCGTGCACCGACGGCACCGCCGTCTCGGCATCGGTCTCGACCACAACCCGCACCCGCTGGTTCAGCGTGACCGACAGCAGGTTGTAGACCAGGTCGAACCGCAGCGGCCGGTTCGGCCAATCCACGCCGCACACGTCCACCATCAGCTCGAAACTAAACCGTGGGTCGTGGCGCAGCACGGACATGATCTCGAACACCGAGTCGGTCCGGCCATGGGCGACCACCTCGCCCTTCTCCAAGCGGCAGGACAGCACGCCAGCCACGCCGGTGACGGCTTCCGCCAGGGCCGCGACCCCCGGCCGCATGAGTTGGGACGCGACGGTCTCAGCCACGGAGGATGGTCCCGGTGCGGCGGATCTTCTTCTGCAGCTGCATGATGCCGTAGACCAGCGCCTCGGCGGTCGGCGGGCAGCCCGGCACATAGATGTCGACCGGAACCACGCGGTCGCAGCCGCGCACCACCGAGTATGAGTAATGGTAGTAGCCGCCCCCGTTGGCGCAGCTTCCCATGCTGATGACCCAGCGCGGCTCCGGCATCTGGTCGTACACCTTGCGCAAGGCCGGCGCCATCTTGTTGGTCAGCGTGCCGGCCACGATCATGACGTCGCTCTGGCGCGGGCTGGCGCGCGGGATCACGCCCATGCGGTCGAGGTCGTAGCGCGGCATGTAGGCGTGGATCATCTCGACGGCGCAGCACGCGAGGCCGAACGTCATCGGCCACAGGCTGCCGGTGCGCGCCCAGTTCACCAGCTTGTCGACCTGGGCCACGACGAAGCCCTTGTCGCTGATCTGGCCGGTGATGCCGCGGATCACCGCATCCTGTTCCGGCCCCGGCGGCAGATGCGCGCGATTCCACGCAATATCGTTCTCGGTCGACTGACTCATGGTATCAACCCTCGTGACGGGCCGCGCAGCGGCCCACTGTAAGCCGATATATGGGCAGCCGGCCGGTTATTCCCAGTCGAGCGCGCCCTTGTTCCACTCATAGATGAAACCCACCGTCAGCACGGCGAGGAAGGCCACCATCGAGAGGAAACCGAACAGCCCGATATCGGCGAGGCTCACCGCCCACGGGAACAGGAACGCGATCTCAAGATCGAAGATGATGAACAGGATGGCGACGAGGTAGAACCGCACGTCGAAGCGGCGTCGCGCGTCGTCGAACGCCTCGAACCCGCATTCGTAGGCGGACAGCTTCTCGGGATACGGCTTCTGCTGCGCCGCTGCGATGGAACCGCCCACCAGCACCATGCCGATCAACGCGGCGAGGCCCATGAACACCAGGATTGGGAAATAGCTGGCCAGCAAGGACGACATCGGTGGCTCCTTCGGTGCGGCGACGCCACCGATCCTACAGGACCGGCCACGCCACGCACAGATGTGGCAAGCCACGCTGGTGGCAAGCGCCGAATTATGGGGGTTGGCGATGCTGGCGCGAGTGACGGGGCTCGAACCCGCGACCTCCGGCGTGACAGGCCGGCGCTCTAACCAACTGAGCTACACCCGCATCGGCAGGCGCCGCGTGTAGAGCGCGCTCCCACGCCCGTCAAGGCCGCCGGCCAAGGCCGGAACGTCAGGTTCCCAGCGCGTCGCTCGCCGTGAGCACGCAGCCGCCGATCCGCCACGACCCATCCGCCTCGTGCTCCATCAGGTAGACCGCCTCGTGCCCGGCCCCATCCTGCCCGACGACTTCCAGCTTCTGCGTGACTTGGCCATCCGTGACGCTGATCGAGCCGAATACCGTCGATCGCGGGCGGTAGACCGGCTGGTAGCCGTGACGGACCATGCCGAGGAACACTGCCGGATCGTCCATGAAATGATGCCGCAAGCCCGGCGCCGCGAGGGCGAACGCCCCAGCCGCGTCGTCGCGACGGAACGCGTCCAATTGGGTCTGGATGACCGAACGGATCGCCGCCCGGTCACTGGGCGGGACCACGCCCGCACCGTCCTGCGCGCGGGCCGTCGCCATCATCGACCCGGCAAGCAGGATGGCCACCGTCACCAGTTCTAGCGAGCGTTTCCGGTACAGGCGCATGGCACGGGTCCTCTCACAGCATACAGGACGCCTCAGTTGCCACATCGCCGTCGCGATACGGCGGCCGGGGTTGGAACCCAAGGCGATCGACGGTCGTTGAAGGGCAAACGCGGCGGAGGAGGCGGCAGATGCGCTATGTCCGGCAAGTCATTTGGCTCCTGGCGACGGTGCCGGTCGCCGCCGCGGCACAGCAGGCGCCGCCACGGAGCGACAATTCCGGCGTGCTGCAACCGCCAGCCAACGTCGATCCGGGCATCCAGGCGAAGCCGCCGGTACCCAGCAGCAAGCTGCCAACCAAGGTCATACCGCCTCCTGGCACACCGGGCGGCGATCCGACGACGCAGCCCAAGTAGCGCCAGGGCGACAAAGCCATGGAATGGGCGGTGACGGGATCGAACCGCCGACCCTCTCGGTGTAAACGAGACGCTCTACCGCTGAGCTAACCGCCCAAAACCAGCACCCGTCGCCACAGCAAGGCCGGGCGCCTCGCGACAGCCAAGCGACCGGACCCACTTCAATGCGGCAACGAAGCTCCCGGTGCCAGCGCCGGCACCACGGCCGCCGCCACCGCCGGCTCCGGCGGCTCGGTCCACTCGATGGCCACCGGCTTGGTGACCAGGGCTTGCGCGATGACGTCGTCGACATGCGACACTGGGATCAGGACCAGGTCCTTCTTCACGTTGTCGGGGATGTCGGCCAGGTCTTTCTCGTTGTCCTGGGGAATGAACACGGTCTTGATCCCGGCGCGCAGGGCCGCCAACAGCTTCTCCTTGAGGCCGCCGATCGGCAACACCCGGCCGCGCAACGTGATCTCGCCGGTCATCGCCACATCACGCCGCACCGGGATGCCGGTCAGCACGCTGACGATGCTGGTCGCCATCGCGATGCCGGCCGAGGGACCGTCCTTCGGCGTCGCCCCTTCCGGCACGTGCACGTGCATGTCGCGCCGGTCGAACAGCGTCGGCTTGATGCCGAAGCTGACCGCACGGCTGCGCACGTAGCTGAGCGCCGCCGACACGCTCTCCTGCATCACGTCGCCGAGCTTGCCGGTGTGCTTGACGTTGCCCTTGCCGGGCACCAGCACAGTCTCGATGGTCAGGATTTCGCCGCCGACCTCGGTCCAGGCCAGGCCGGTGACGACCCCCACCATGTCCTCGGACTCCGCCTCGCCGAAGCGGAACTTTTGCACCCCGGCATATTGCTCGAGGTTGCCTGCGGTGAAGGCGATCTTCTTCGCTTTCTTAGTGACAATCTCCTTGACCGCCTTGCGCGCCAGGTTGGCGATCTCGCGCTCAAGGTTCCGCACCCCGGCCTCGCGGGTGTAGTAGCGCACTAGGCCGTGCAGCGCGTCGTCGTCGATCGCCCACTCGCCAGGCTTCAGGCTGTGCGCCTCGGTCTGTTTGGCGATCAGGTGCCGCTTGGCGATCTCGACCTTCTCATCCTCGGTGTAGCCCGGGATGCGGATGATCTCCATACGGTCGAGCAACGGCTGCGGCATCCGCAGGCTATTCGCCGTGGTCACGAACATCACGTCCGACAGGTCGTAATCGACCTCGAGGTAGTGGTCCGCGAAGGTGGCGTTCTGCTCGGGGTCCAGCACCTCCAGCAATGCGGACGACGGATCGCCGCGCCAGTCGTTGCCCAGCTTGTCGATCTCATCGAGTAGGAACAGAGGGTTGCTGGTCTTGGCCTTGCGCATCCCCTGGATCACCTTGCCCGGCATCGAGCCAATATAGGTGCGCCGATGGCCGCGGACCTCGGCCTCGTCGCGCACGCCGCCCAGCGACATGCGCACGAAATTGCGTCCGGTGGCACGTGCGATGGACTTGCCCAGGGACGTCTTGCCGACGCCTGGCGGCCCGACCAGGCACAGGATCGGCCCGCGCACCTTCTGCGACCGCGACTGCACCGCCAGATACTCGAGGATACGCTCCTTGACCTTCTCCAGGCCGTAATGGTCGGCGTCGAGCACGCGCTCAGCCTCGTCGACGTCGTTCTTGACCTTGGAACGCTTCTTCCAAGGGATCGACAGCATGACGTCGAGGTAGTTGCGCACCACGGTCGCCTCGGCGCTCATCGGGCTCATGGTGCGCAGCTTCTTCAACTCGCCCAATGCCTTGTCCATCGCCTCCTTGCTGAAGCGGGTCTTCTTGATGCGCGCTTCGAGCTCAGCGGTCTCGTCCTTGCCGTCCTCGCCCTCGCCCAGCTCCTTCTGAATCGCCTTGAGCTGCTCGTTGAGGTAGTACTCGCGCTGCGTCTTCTCCATCTGCCGCTTGACGCGGTTACGGATGCGCTTCTCCACCTGCAGTACGCCGATCTCGGACTCCATGTGCCCGAACACCCGCTCCAGCCGCTCACCGACTTTGGCGGTCTCCAGCAGTTCCTGCTTCTCGGCGATCTTGAGGTTCAGATGGGCGGAAACCGTGTCAGCGAGCTTCGACGGCTCCTCGATCTGGTTCAGCGACACCAGGACTTCCGGCGCGATCTTCTTGTTCAGCTTGATGTATTGCTCGAACTGGCCGATCACCGTGCGCCCGAGCGCCTCGAGTTCCTTGGCCTCGCCGACCTGATCCGCCAACGGCTCGACGAACGCTTCGAAGTAGCTTTCGGTCTCCTTGAACCCGGCGATGATGGCGCGGCGCCCGCCTTCGACCAGCACCTTCACTGTGCCGTCCGGCAGCTTCAGCAGCTGCAGGATAGTCGATACGGTGCCGATATTGTAGATGTCGCTCGACGCCGGATCGTCCTGCGTCGCGTTGCGTTGCGCGACCAGCAGGATCTGCTTGTCGTCCTTCATCACCGCTTCCAAAGCCCGGACGGATTTCTCGCGGCCGACGAACAGCGGCACGATCATGTGCGGGAACACGACGATGTCGCGCAACGGCAGCACTGGCAACAGTTCGCCCCGCACAGGGGTTGGCGCGGCAGCCGATGGCCGCGCACCACGGCGCGGAGCCTTGCCGGGCGGTGTATCGGATTGCGTCATGGGATGACCTCCTTCGGGACAGTCGGCCAGGACCGGATAACGGCGGGTCCGCCCATCATTGGCACGAACCGGATTGCCGAGATGTCAGGAACCGTTAAGCAATTGCAATTTAGAGACTCGGACGAACAAACATATCAGGCTGTCAACCGACGCCCGCAAGGTCGGACAAGAATGCCCTGCAACAACCGCGCCAAGCCGCAACTCAGGCGCTGTTCTGTTCCTTGCCGTATAAGAACAAAGGGTTCGCGCGGCTCTCCGCCACCTCGCGGTTGATGACGACCTCCTCGACCCCGTCCAGGCCGGGGAGGTCGAACATCGTCGCGAGCAGGATGCTTTCCATGATCGAGCGCAGCCCGCGCGCACCGGTCTTGCGCGCGATCGCCCGCCGCGCCACGGACGACATGGCGTCGTCGGTGAAGCTTAGCTTGACGCCTTCCATCTCGAACAGGCGGCCGTATTGCTTCACCAGCGCGTTCTTCGGCTTGGTCAGGATCTCGATCAGCGCCGGCTCGTCGAGGTCCTCCAGCGTCGCCACCACGGGCAGGCGGCCGATGAACTCCGGGATCAAGCCGAAGCGCAGCAAATCCTCCGGCTCGACCTCGCGCAGGATGGCGCCGGTGCGCCGCTCGTCCGAGGCGCGCACCTCGGAGCCGTAGCCGATGCCCGATCCCTTGCCGCGCGCGCTGATGATCTTCTCCAGACCGGAGAACGCGCCGCCGCAGATGAACAGGATGTTGGTGGTGTCGACCTGCAGGAACTCCTGCTGCGGGTGCTTGCGCCCGCCTTGCGGCGGCACCGAGGCTACGGTGCCCTCCATGATCTTAAGCAGCGCCTGCTGCACGCCCTCGCCGCTGACGTCGCGGGTAATCGATGGGTTGTCCGACTTCCGGCTGATCTTGTCGACCTCGTCGATGTAGACGATGCCACGCTGCGCCCGCTCGACGTTGTAATCGGCCGATTGCAGCAGCTTGAGGATGATGTTCTCGACGTCCTCGCCGACATAGCCGGCCTCGGTCAGCGTCGTGGCGTCGGCCATGGTGAACGGCACATCGAGGATACGCGCCAGCGTCTGCGCGAGGAGCGTCTTGCCGGTCCCGGTCGGGCCGACCAGCAGGATGTTCGACTTCGCGATCTCGATGTCGTTGTTCTTGGCGCCATGCGCCAAGCGCTTGTAATGGTTATGCACCGCGACGCTGAGCACACGCTTGGCGTGCGGCTGCCCGATCACGTAGTCGTCGAGCACCTTGCAGATCTCCTTCGGCGTCGGCACGCCGTCGCGCGACTTGACCAGATGCGTCTTGTGCTCCTCGCGGATGATGTCCATGCACAACTCGACACACTCGTCGCAGATGAACACGGTTGGGCCAGCGATCAGCTTGCGCACCTCGTGCTGCGACTTGCCGCAAAACGAGCAGTACAGCGTGTTCTTCGAATCGGGTGACTTGCTCATGTCCACTCCTGCCCGGGATCGCCCGCGACCCCGTCTTGCAATCTAAGCCGTGCCGCGCAGGGCGAACAAGGCGCTGCCGGCGCTCCCCGTGGCAGCCCCGGAGCGCCGTCCAGCCGGGCGGTCACACGGACGTAACCAAAAATCATTCCAAGTGACATGGAGGGGGACGGGCGGCGCCGCAACCGTCGCCCCAATGCCGCCCGTCAATCAGCCCTTGGCGTCGGGATCGGCCGGGACCGGGCGGTTGGTCACCACCTCGTCCACCAGCCCGAAATCGCGGGCCTCGTCCGCCGACATGTAACTGTCACGTTCCAGCTTGCGCTCGATCTCCTCAAGCGTCTGGCCGGTGTGCCGCACGTAGATTTCGTTCAGGATGTGCCGGGTGCGCAGGATCTCCTTCGCCTGGATGGCGATGTCGGTGGCCTGCCCCTGCGCCCCGCCGGACGGCTGATGCACCATGATGCGCGCGTTCGGCAGCGCGTAGCGCTTGCCCTTGTTCCCGGCCGTCAGCAGCAGGCTCCCCATCGAGGCCGCCTGGCCGACGCAGACCGTGCTGACCGGGCTGCGGATGTACTGCATGGTGTCGTAGATCGCCATGCCGGCCGAGACCACGCCGCCCGGACTGTTGATGTAGAACGCGATGTCCTTGGACGGGTTCTCGCTCTCCAGGAACAGCAACTGAGCGCAGATCAGCGCGCTCATCTCGTCATAGACCGGGCCGGTCAGGAAGATGATCCGCTCCTTGAGCAGCCGGGAGTAGATGTCGTAGGCGCGCTCGCCGCGGGCACTCTGCTCCACGACCATCGGCACCAGGCTGGCGTAGACGTCGACGGGATCGCGGTCCCTCATGCTCATACCCTTATCTGCTGCCGGTTATCTGCCGCCGGCCCCATGCGCCGGCGTCGCGGTTAATTGGGAATGAAGCCAAGCCCATCCCAGTCTCAGCCCTCCGACCCCGCCATCTGCCCGGGAGCAGGCTGCGCTGGCGGAGCCTCGACGGCTGGCGCCGGCCCGGCGTCCGGATCTCGCGCCAACTCCTCCGGGCTCACCACGGAGTCGGTCACTTGCGCCAGCTCCAGCACGTAGTCGACCACTTTCTCCTCGAAGATCGGGCCGCGCAGCCCCTCGGCGGCCTGCGGGTTCTTGCGGAAGAAGTCGAGCACCATCTGCTCCTGACCGGGATAGCGCCCGGCCTCGGCACGCATCGCGCGCACCATCTCGTCCGACGTCACCGTGACGCCGTTGGCCCGGCCAATCTCGGACAGCAGCAGGCCCAGGCGGACGCGGCGTTCGGCGATGGCGCGGTATTCGGACTTCAGGGTGTCCTCGTCCTTGCCGCGGTCGTCGTCGTCGAGCTGACCTTCCTTGCGCTCGGCCTCGAGCCGCTGCCAGATCTGCGAGAACTCGGACTCCACCATGCTGGGCGGCGACGGGAAATCGGCGCGCTCGGCCAGCGCATCGAGCAACTGGCGCTTGATCCGCAGCCGGGAGAGCTGGTCGTATTCACGCTGCACCTGGGTCGTGACCAGGCGGCGCACCTCGTCCAGCCCCTCGAAGCCGAGCTTCTTGCCCAATTCGTCGTCGATCGCCGGCAGCACCGCGCGCTTCAGCGCCTTGGCCGTGACGTCGAACGTGGCGGCCTTGCCGGCCACCTCGGCGCCCTGGTAGTCGGCCGGGAAGGTCGCTTCGATGGTGCGGCTCTCGCCGGGCTTCATGCCGGCCATCTGTTCCGAGAAGCCCGGGATGAAGCCGCTCCCGCCGATCTCCACGTCGATGTCGGTGCCGGCGCCGCCCGCGAACGGCACGCCGTCGACCTTGCCCAGGAAGTCGACGCTCAGGAAGTCCCCCGTCTCGGCGGCCCGGTCCTCTACGACCGGCTCCATGGTGCGTTGCCGGGTGGCGATCTCGCCCAGCGCCTTGTCGATGGTCTCGGGCGCCGGCTCGGCCTTGAGCCGGGTCAGCGAGATGCCGGAGAAATCCGGCAGCGATATCTCCGGCAGCAACTCGACCTCGACGGTGAAGGCGAGGTCGCTCGCCTCCTCGAGGCTGGTCACCTCGACCTTCGGCTGGCTGGCGGAGCGTAGCCCGCGATCGGCCAGCATCCGCTTGGTCGCGTCGTTGACGCTTTCCTCCAGCACCTCGGCGGTCACCGCGCCGCCGTAGCGCTTGCGCACCAGGTTGGCCGGCACCTTGCCGGGGCGAAAGCCGGGCAGCTTCAGCTCGCGCGACAGTTGCGCCAGGCGCTTGCTGCGCTTGCTCTCAATGTCGGCGGCCGGGACCACGACGGAATAGCCGCGCCGAAGGCCCTCGGAAAGCGTCTCGGTAACCTGCATCGGGGTGGGAAATCCTCGGTCTGCCGCCAGGCGCGTTGGCAGCCGCGGGCACGGACGTGGTGCGGGCGGAGGGACTTGAACCCCCACGGCTTGCGCCACCAGAACCTAAATCTGGCGTGTCTGCCTATTCCACCACGCCCGCGCCGCGGCCGTGAGCGGCGGAGATAGCTTAGGGGGTCATGGGGCGCAAGGCTCGGAATGCCCGGCCGGACGCAGCGCCGCCAGCATCTCCTCCCATTCGCGCCGCGACAGGCCGCTGGCCTCCTGGGACACGGCCTCGCCGGCCAGCATCCGGCGCAGCGCCGCCAGCATCGACGCCGAGAACGTGGCCGCCCCGAGCCGATACTCGCAGAACGCCGCGTAGGTGGTCGGCACCCAGGCGCGCACGGTCTCCAGCAGCGCGTCGGCGTAGACCCGGATCTCGTGCTGCGCGTGGCGGTCGGCGCGCAGCGACAGGAAGCTCAGCAGGTTGTGCAGGTCGGCCTTCCAGTACCACTGGGTATAGGTGTTCAGGGTGAGGTTTATCCGCGCCAGCTCGCGCGCCAACCCCTGCCGAGTCGAGTCGGCGCCCTCGCCCTCGTTCAGCATCGTCTCATAGTCGTCGTGGCAGCGCGCGGCGTCGGCGCGCAGCATGTCGAGCACGTGGCGGGCCTCGTCGCCGGACAGCACGGCGCCCCGTCCCTGCCGGTTGGCGCCGCTCTGCGCCGCGAGCTGTTCCGGCGCCGGGATGTAGAACTCGCGCTCCATGACCGAGTAGCGTGCCGAGTACTCGTTGATGTTGGCCATGCGGTGGCGCACCCACTGCCGCGCCACGAAGATCGGCAGCTTCACGTGGTACTTGATTTCCGCCATCTCGAACGGCGTGGTGTGCCGGTGCCGCATGAGGTAGCGGATCAGCCCGGCATCCTCGCTGACCCGGCGGGTGCCGGCACCGTACGAGACGCGGGCCGCCTGCACCACCGCGGCGTCGTCGCCCATGTAGTCGATCACCCGCACGAAGCCGTGGTCGAGCACCGGGATCGCCGCGTATAGCACCGCTTCCAGCGCCGGCACCGTGGCGCGCCGCGTGGTGGCCCGCCGCTCGCGCGCCGCGTCGATCTCCGCTGTCTGTTCCGCGCTCAAGGCCATCGTCGCATCCCTCGCTGCGCCGGTGCGATACCCCTTCTATTGGGCCGGAGGATAGTCTATATATCGCGGGCTGACTTCGGTCGGATATGGCGATAAACGGTGCGTGGAATAAACGTTGTGGACCCGGGGGCGGTACCCGGCGCCTCCACCATAGGCTGCGGTGCAGTCACCATGGGGGCGAAACAGGCTCGACACGCGTGGTAAAGACCCATCTTTTGCCCGGCATTGTACCGCCGTTATCGGGCTATATCACAAGTGCCAATGACAATCATGAGGCATTCGCTCTCGCTGCGTAAGCAGTAAGCGCGCGGTTCGAGGGGGCACCGGGCAACAGAAGCCCCCTCACTCCGTACCTTGGACGGTGGCCAACCGGGCGCGGGCCTTTGCGCGCACGGCGCGCCGGGGTATTCGAAGGTTGCAGCGCGAGACATGCCATGGAAGACGACATCGACGACGACGCGGCGGGCGCCGCCTCCGGCGACAGCGGAGCCGACGCGCCGGCCAGCCTGCTGCCATACGACCAATGGACCGAGGAGGCGCTGCGCCAGGTGGTGGTGCGCGCGCTGACCCATGCCGGCAGCGAGGGGATGCCGGGCGAGCACCACTTCTACGTCACCTTCCGCACCGACCATCCGGGCGTCGCGATCCCGCCACGGCTGCGCACGCAGTACCCGACCGAGATGACGATCGTGCTGCAACACCAGTTCTGGGACCTGAAGGTCGACCCCGCGGCGATGCTGTTCAGCGTCGGGCTGTCGTTCGGGGGGGTCGCCAGCACGCTGCGCATCCCGCTGGCGGCGGTCTCCGCCTTCGCCGACCCATTCGTGCAGTTCGGGCTGCGCTTCCGCGTCGAGGCGCCGCCCGCCCCGGCCGGCCTGCTGCCGCATCCGGCGCCCAAGGCGGTGCCGGACCCGACGCCCGATGAGGCCCCGGCCGCGGCGGCCGAGGAGCCGCAGGTGGTGAGCCTGGACGCCTTCCGCCGCCGCACGCCGCCGAAGACCGACTGAGGGGCAAACGATGGACGTGATGCCGCCCGCCACGAGCTTCTCCTACACGCCCATGTTCCCGCTCGGGCCGGACGCGACACCCTGGCGCCGGCTGGCGCTGGACGGGCTGCGCGTGGCCGAGTGCGACGGCAGGAGGGTGGTCAAGCTGTCGCCGGAGCTGCTGAGCGAGCTGACGTTCCAGGCGTTCCGCGACGTGTCGCATCTGCTGCGGCCGGGCCACCTGGCGCAGTTGCGCGCCATCCTCGACGACTCGGAGGCCTCGGCCAACGACCGCTTCGTGGCGTTCGACCTGCTGAAGAACGCCAACATCGCGGCCGGCGGCGTGTTGCCGATGTGCCAGGACACCGGCACCGCCATCGTGTTCGGCAAGAAGGGGCAGCGGGTCTGGGTCGAGGGTGACGAGGAGGAGGCGATCAGCCGCGGCGTGCATCGCACCTACACCGAGACCAACCTGCGCTACTCGCAGATGGCGCCGCTGACCATGTTCGAGGAGGTAAACACCGGCACCAACCTGCCGGTGCAGTTCGACATCGCGGCGGCGCCCGGCGAGGCGCACGCCGAGGAGTTCGAGCTGATGTTCGTGGCCAAGGGCGGCGGCAGCGCCAACAAGAGCTTCCTGTTCCAGGAGACGCGGGCGATCCTGACGCCGGAGACGCTGGCCACTTGGATCGAGACCAAGCTGCGCACGCTGGGCACGTCGGCCTGCCCGCCCTACCACCTCGCGTTGGTGATCGGCGGCACCAGCGCCGAGGCGACGCTCAAGACGGTGAAGCTGGCCTCGACCCGGTGGCTCGACACGTTGCCGACCACGGGCAGCGCCGGCGGCCACGCCTTCCGCGACCTGGAGATGGAGCGGCAGGTGCTGGAGACGACGCGGCGCATCGGCACCGGCGCGCAGTTCGGCGGCAAGTATTTCTGCCACGACGTCCGGGTGATCCGCCTGCCGCGCCACGGCGCCAGCCTGCCGGTCGGCCTCGGCGTGTCGTGCAGCGCCGACCGCCAGATCCGCGCCCGGATCACCCCCGATGGCGTGTTCCTGGAGCAGTTGGAGACCGAACCGCATCGTTTCCTACCGGAAGCGGTCGCGTTCGAGGGCGAAGCGGTGCAGGTCGACCTGAACCGCCCGATGCTAGAGGTCCGCCGGCAGCTGTCGCAATACCCGGTCAAGACCCGCCTGGCGCTCACCGGCACCATGGTGGTGGCGCGAGACATCGCGCATGCCAAGCTGAAGCAGCGGCTCGACGACGGGCTCGGCCTGCCGGACTACTTCAAGGACCACCCGGTCTACTACGCCGGTCCCGCTAAGACGCCGGATGGCTACGCCACCGGCAGCTTCGGCCCGACCACCGCCGGGCGCATGGACAGCTACGTCGAGGCGTTCCAGGCCGCGGGCGGCTCGCTGGTGATGCTGGCCAAGGGCAACCGATCGCGCGCGGTGCGCGACGCCTGCCGGGCGCATGGCGGCTTCTACCTCGGCAGCGTCGGCGGCTCCGCGGCGCGACTGGCGCAGGACTGCATCCGCCGGGTCGAAGTGCTCGAATACGCCGAGCTGGGCATGGAGGCGGTCTGGCGGATTGAGGTCGAGGACTTCCCCGCGTTCATCGTGATCGACGACAAGGGCCACGATTTCTACGACGAGTTGGGGTAGCGGGATGCGGTTCACCGTCGACCGGCTCGACCATCTGGTCCTCAACTGCCGCGACGTCGAGATCGCCTGCAGCTGGTACCAGCGCGTGCTGGGCATGGAGCGCGACGAGTACGGCACGCCGCCGCGCACCGCGCTGAAGTTCGGCGGCCAGAAGCTCAACCTGCGTCCCGGCGACGCCGATGCGCATTCCTGGGTCACGGCGCGCGCCGCCGCCGCCGGCAGCGCCGACGTGTGCTTCGTGACTGCGGTCGGCTCCGACGACGTGGTGCGCCACCTGGATGCCTGCGGCATCGCGGTCGAGTTGGGGCCGGTGGCGCGGATCGGCGCGCTAGGCGCCATGATGTCGGTCTACTGCCGCGACCCGGACGGCAATTTGGTCGAGATCGGCAGCTACTTGTCGGACTGATTCGGATGCGCGCCGCCGATTTCGACTTCACGCTGCCGCCGGAGCGGATCGCGCAATCGCCGGCGCGTCCGCCCGACGCGGCACGGCTGCTGCGGGTGACGCCGGGCGGCTTGACGGATTGCGTGGTGCGTGACCTGCCGGACCTGTTGCGACCGGGCGACATCCTGGTGGTCAACGACACGCGGGTGATCCCGGCGCAGCTCGCGGCGCGGCGCGGCGCGGCGCGGGTCGGCATCACCCTGGACCAGCCGCAACCGGATGGAGCCTGGCACGCGCTGGCGCGCAACGCCCGCCGGTTGCGCGTGGGCGACTTGCTGGCGTTCGAGGGATCGGACACGCTGACCGCCAGGGTGCGCCAGCGCGACGCCGATGGCGGTGTCACGCTGGCGTTCAACCTTGCCGGGGAGGCGTTCGGCGAGGCGCTGCGCGAGGCCGGCGCCCTGGCGCTGCCGCCCTACATCGCCCGCCCGTCCGGCCCGCTCGCCAGCGACGCGGGCGACTACCAGACGGTTTTCGCCCGCACGGAGGGCGCGGTCGCTGCCCCCACCGCCGGACTGCACTTCACGCCGGGCTTGCTGTCGGCGCTGGAGGCCCGCGAGGTGGCGCGCGCCACGCTGACGCTGCACGTCGGCGCCGGCACCTTCCTGCCGATGCGCGAGGACGACATCGAGCGCCATGTCATGCACAGCGAGCGCGGCGAGATCACCGCCGCGACGGCCGCGGCGATCAATGCCGCCCGCGTGAGGGGCGGCCGGGTGGTTGCGGTCGGCACGACCACGCTGCGCCTGCTGGAGACCGCGACCGACCCCGACGGCGTGGCGCGTCCGTTCTCGGGCAGCACCGACATCTTCCTGCGCCCCGGCCATGCCTTCCGCGGCGCCGACCTGCTGCTGACCAACTTCCACCTGCCGCGCTCGACATTGTTCATGCTGGTCTGCGCCTTCGCCGGCACCAACGCGATGCGCGCCGCCTACGCGCACGCGATCGCGCAGGAGTATCGGTTCTACTCGTATGGTGACGCGACGCTGCTGCAGCGCGCCGGCGGCTAGGCTCGGCTGATCATCTCGTCGATGGCGCGGATGATCCGGTCCCCGTCGATTTCCGACAATACTTCAAGTGCATCCTTGAGCCGCGATACGGCGATCGTCGCGATTTCAAGCGGATTCGCGTACACTGCTGTGTTTTGCACCATGAGATGCGGGGTAAGCGGGTGATCCGATGGTGCTTGCCGGTCTCGACGGACCAGCGGCATCACGACACGTCCGATCCGATGGTCGAGCCGTGTTGTCTGGATCTGGACGAGAAACAGGATGTCTCTGATGGAACCTGGATTTTTATAGACAGAAAATTGCGGCACGTTTCATCAAAAACTTGAGAATTCATCCGATAGAAAGCCATACTTCTCATTGCGAGCGTTGAGCTTGTCGATAATATCGTCAATCATTTGATCATCAGCGCGTTTGCGCGCCAGTTCCGTCTGCAGATGAGCCGCCAAGAGTTCCTCGACCGTCCCCGACAGGTTTTTGGTCAACCGCTTCGCCTGAGACAGCAAGTCCGCATTTATTGAGAGATTGACCGCCCTGCGTGGCGCATCACGGTCGTAGCAAGCCCTACTAGTCGCCATAGCCCCCTCCACATCCGTGCAGCCAAATCTATGCGCAAGTCATACGCACGGCAAGCGAAACACGACGACCCGCGCCGGCATGTGCGATACCCTCGTCATGAGCACCGACTGGATACGCGCCGCCCAGGACGGCGAAGCCCGCCTCGGCACGCTGCGCACCGTCCATGGCGACGTGCCCACCCCGGCGTTCATGCCGGTCGGCACCGCCGGCACGGTCAAGGCGATGACCGCCGAGAGCGTGCGCGCGACCGGGGCGCGACTGATCCTGGGCAACACCTACCACCTGATGCTGCGCCCGGGCGCCGAACGGGTGGCGCGGCTGGGTGGCCTACATCGGATGATGGACTGGCCGGGGCCGGTCCTGACCGACAGCGGCGGCTTCCAGGTGATGTCGTTGGCCAAGCTGCGCCGCATCGACGCGGACGGCGTCACCTTCCAGAGCCACCTCGACGGCAGCGCGCACCGGCTGACGCCCGAGCGCAGCATCGGCATCCAGCATCTGCTCGACGCCACGATCAGCATGAGCTTCGACGAGTGCACCCCCTTCCCCGCCAGCCATGACGAGGCCGGGGCGTCGATGCAGCTGTCGATGCGCTGGGCGGCGCGCGGGCGGGCGGCGTTCGTGCCGCGCCCCGGCTACGGGCTGTTCGGCATCGTGCAGGGCGGCGTCTACCCGGACCTACGGGCGCAGTCGGCGGCGGCGCTGGTCGCGATCGGCTTCGAGGGTTACGCCGTCGGCGGCCTCGCGGTGGGCGAAGGCCAGGAGACCATGTATCGCGTGCTGGCCGACACCGTGCCGCAGCTGCCGGCGGACCGCCCGCGCTACCTGATGGGGGTCGGCACGCCCGACGACCTGCTCGGCTCGGTGGCGCTCGGTGTCGACATGTTCGACTGCGTGATGCCGACCCGCGCCGGGCGCACCGGGCGGGCCTACACCAGCGCCGGCGTGTTCAACCTGCGCAACGCCCGCTTCGCCGACGACGAAGCGCCGCTCGACGCCGCCTGCCGCTGCCCGCTATGCGCGCGGCACAGCCGGGCCTATCTGCACCACCTGATCCGTTGCGACGAGATGTTGGGACCCATGCTGCTCACTTGGCACAATCTGCACTACTACCAGGACCTGATGGCGGGCATCCGCGCCGCCATCGCCGATGGCCGCCTTGCCGCGCACAGCGAGGCGGTGCGCGCCGGCTGGGAGCGCGGCGCGTGAGCGAGAGCTATGCCGGCCTGACCCAGCTCGGCCAGCCCGCGGCACAGCCGGCCAGTCCCGACGAGGCGCGGCTGGAGCGGGTGCCGAACCCGCACCAGGCGGCCAACTTCGTGGTGCGCTTCACGGCGCCCGAGTTCACCTCGATCTGCCCGATGACCGGCCAGCCGGACTTCGCGCACCTGGTGATCGACTATATCCCGCGCGGCTGGATCGTCGAGAGCAAGTCGCTGAAGCTGTTCCTGACCAGCTTCCGCAACCACGGCAGCTTCCACGAGGCGTGCAGCATGAATGTGGCGAGTCGCCTGGTGGAGCTGCTGGACCCGGTGTGGCTGCGCCTCGGCGCCTACTGGTACCCGCGCGGCGGCATCCCGATCGACGTGTTCTGGCAGACCGGCGCGCCGCCCGAGGGCGCCTGGATCCCGGATCAGGGAGTGCCGCCGTATCGTGGCCGCGGCTGAGCCCAAGGACGACATCCGCCGCCGCGCGCTGGCGTTGGGCTTCGACGCGGTGGGGTTCGCGCCGGCGGCGCTCGCCCCGCAGGCGCGCGAACGGCTCGGCGCGTTCCTCGCCGCCGGCCACCACGGCGACATGGGCTGGCTGGCCGAGCGCAGCGCACAGCGCCGCCCGCCACAGGCGCTTTGGCCGGCGGCGCGCAGCGTCGTGAGCCTGGGCGTGTCGTACGCGCCCGAGGGCGACCCGCTGGCGGCGCTGGCGCAACCCGGTCGCGGCAACGTCTCGCTTTACGCACGCCGCCGCGATTACCATGATGTCGTCAAGGGAATGCTGAAACACCTGGCGCAGCACATCGCCGCCCGCCATCGGGCCGAGGTCCGCGTGTTCACCGACACCGCGCCGGTGATGGAGAAGCCGCTGGCGCAGCGTGCCGGGCTCGGCTGGCAGGGCAAGCACACCAACCTGGTGTCGCACACGCACGGCTCCTGGCTGTTCCTGGGCGAGGTCTACACCAGCCTCGAACTGCCGCCCGACCCGCCGCACGCCGACCGCTGCGGCAGTTGCGCCCGCTGCCTCGCCGCCTGCCCGACCGACGCCTTCCCGGCGCCGTACCGGCTCGACGCGACCCGCTGCATCGCCTACCTCACCATCGAGCACGCCGGGCCGATCCCGCTCGAATTGCGCGAGAAGGTCGGCAACCGGGTGTTCGGCTGCGACGACTGCCTCGCCGCCTGCCCGTGGAACCGCTTCGCCGCCGCCACAAGCCACGCCCGGTTGCAGGCGCGCGAGGAGCTGGCTGCCCCCGACCTCGCGCGGCTGGCGGCGCTGGACGACGCCGCGTTCCGGGCGATGTTCGCGGGCTCGCCGGTCAAGCGCAGCGGTCGCGACCGGCTGGTGCGCAACGTCATGGTGGCGATCGGCAACTCCGGCGAGCCCGCCCTGGCTCCGGCGGCGGCGGCGCGCACCGGCGACGCCAGCCCGGTGGTGGCGGAGGCGGCTGCTTGGGCGCTGCAGCGGCTCGGGTGCTGAGCAAGCGCAGCTTCACCCTCTCCGGGCACCGCACCAGCGTGGCGCTTGAGCCCGAGTTCTGGGCGGCGCTGACGCGGATCGCGGCGCGCGACGGACGGACCCTGGCGCAACTGGTGGTATCGGTGGACGTGGCGCGCGGGCCGGGCGACCAGCTGGCGTCGAGCCTGCGCGTGCTGGCGTTAAATCGTGGCGGGGCGCCGATGCGTTAACCGTCGCGCAATCGGCCGCGCGCACAGTCTCCTGGAAACGGGGGACCATCATGGCAACAACGCAGACCGTAACACCCTATCCGACGAACCGCCAGCCGAGCGTGCTGGTGATGTCCGATCGGCTGATCTCGCTGGCGCAGGACGCCGACCGCGGCGGCTACTCCGCCATCGCGTCGCAACTCGTGGTGCTGGCGCATACGGTGTTCGACGCCGCCCGCGCCTGATCAGTGCGGCAACGTTCCCACCCGCCATTGCGCCAGCTTGGCCAGCTCGGGCGAGCGTCCGAGCGCCGGCAGGCGCCCGGCCAGGCGCAGGTCGAGCTCGGGACCGCCCGGCAGGTCCGGGCGCACCGCCCACAGCAGGTTGGCGGTGGCCGCCGCCAGGTCGACGTCGCCGGTCAGGCCGAGCGCCACGCCGGGGGCGGTCAACCGAGCCTCGGCGACCGCCAGCGCGCCATTATCGAGCCGCATCGGGACGCCGCCTTGCAGGCCGGGCGTGCGCCCGGCCGCCAGCGCCGCCATGGCCGCGCTGTCGGGCAGCACCTCAGGCAGGTCGCGGGCGGCGATGCCCTGCAGCACGCCGCCGCGCAGGTCGAGATGCGCCGTCCCGCGCGCGGTCGCGAGCAGCGCCGCGACCGAGTGGCCGGAGCCGGTAAGGGCTGCGGCGCCGTCGAGGCGGCCGGCCACCAGGTCCACCGGCATCCCGGTCAGCCCGCCATCGATCCCGAGGTCGCGCATCGTGAGTTGCAGGGTGAGTCGCGGCGGTTGCGGGGCCGTCGCCAATTCGGCGCTGCCGGCCCGCGTGCCGCCCGCGCCCCGCGCCCGCCGCCCTGTCCGGCGCCGCGACCCCGCCGCCCACGCCAGTTCTGCCGCCGGCGGGGTCATGCC
>CAXUHK010000008.1:0-47456 GCA_964250775.1 uncultured Acetobacteraceae bacterium
AGGGGGTGGTGGGGTTCGCGCCCACCTCGGGGGGCGCGACCTGCCGTTGCGCGATCGGATGCAGGCGCATCTCGACCTCCCGGTGGCGGTCGGGCACGACGTGCGCAGCGCCGGCCTGGCCGAGCACCTGCTGGGCGCGGCGCGCGGTTGCACCGATGCGGCGCTGGTGATGCTGGGCACCGGCATCGCGGCGGCGCTGGTGTCCGATGGGCGGCTGGTCGGTGGCGCCGCCAGCATGGCGGGCGAGCTGGGACATATCCCGGTGTTCCCGGACGGCGAGCGGTGCCCGTGCGGCCAGCGCGGCTGCCTTGAGGTCTACGCCTCGGCCGGCGGGATCGCACGGCGCTACCGGGAGATGGGCGGCGTCAGCGGATGGACGGCGGCGCAGGTCGCGGCGGCGCGCGCACGGGACGCGACGGCGGCGCTGGTGTGGAGCGACGCCATCGCGGCGCTCTCGTCCGGCCTCGCCACCCTGACCCTGCTGCTCGACCCGGCGGTGATCGTGCTCGGCGGCGGCCTGGCAAGCGCCGACGGCCTGTTCGAGCCGCTGCGCGACGCACTGGCGGCCCGGCTGGCCTGGCGGGCGGCGCCGCAGTTGCGACCGTCGTCGCTGCGCGGGGACGGCGCGCTGCTGGGAGCCGCCATACTCGGTTTCCGCCACGCCGGGGCGGCGGAATTGATAGCTGGGTGGCGTGTCGGAAAATAGTCCTCGGACGTGGTAGAAGTTCTTGATTTGTTCTCTTCGGCAACCTAAGCTAACGCCATGGTTAACGTTGGTAGCGTCACGGGCGGCGGGGAGGATGGCTATGCGGCCCTGCTGGGCGAGCTGAAGGAGCGCATCCGCACCGTCCGGTTGCGCGCCGCGGTCGCGGTCAACCAGGAGCTGATCCAGCTCTACTGGAGCATCGGCCAGGACATCCTGGCGCGGCAGGACGCGGCCGGGTGGGGTGGCCGGGTGATCGAGCGGCTGGCGCAGGATTTGCGGCGCGACTTCCCGAAGATGGCCGGATTGTCGGCGCGCAACCTGAAATACATGCGCGCCTTCGCCGCCGCCTACCCGGACCGCGAGGTCGTGCAACAGGTTGTTGCACGATTGCCGTGGGGCCATAACGTCCGCCTGGTCGAGAGCGTCAAGGATGCCGACGCAAGATTGTGGTACGCGCACCAGGCGGTCGAGCACGGCTGGAGCCGCAACGTGCTGGCGCACCAGATCGCGGGCGACCTGCGCCGCCGGCGCGGCCGCGCGCTTACCAATTTCGCCCGGACGTTGCCGGCGCCGCAATCCGACTTGGCGCAGGAGATGGTCAAGGACCCGTACAGCTTCGATTTCCTCTCGCTAGGCATGGGTCCCTCGGAGCGCGAGCTGGAGCGCGGCCTGCTGGAGCACCTGCGGGCGCTGATCCTGGAGCTGGGCAAGGGCTTCGCCTTCGTGGGCAACCAGTACCGGCTGGAAGTCGGCGGCCAGGAATATTTCCTCGACCTGCTGTTCTACCATTTGCGGCTGCGTTGCTTCGTGGTGGTCGAGCTCAAGATCGAGGAGTTCAAGCCGGAGTTCGCCGGCAAGATGAACTTCTATCTCTCGGCGGTCGACGACCGGCTGCGCCACGCCAGCGACGCGCCCAGCATCGGCATCATCCTGTGCCGCGACAAGAACGCGATGGTGGTGGAATACGCGCTGCGCAACCTGGCCAAGCCGATGGGCATCGCCGAATACCGCCTCTCGGCCGGTTTGCCGGAGCAGTTGCAGGACTCGCTCCCGACCGCCGACGAACTGGCGGGCGAACTGAGCCGCCGCTTGGCCCCCGGCTGATCACCACACGACGGATTACCAAGCGTCGCGGTTGGCAATTTGCACCCGGAAGATCGGCTTGGCGCGCTCGGTCGGCTCCTGCTCGTAGGTCTCGCCGGTCCGCTCCGGGTCGTAGCCGCGCCACAGCCAGGCCAGCGATTCCGGCAGGTCGAGCGCCCCTTGCGCGATCGAGTGGGTGCCGTCGCCGAAGCGGAAATGGAAGTCGTAGCCGCGCAGCTTCAGCGCGTTGGCAAGTGCTATGTTGTGCAGCGGCCAACTGCCGGCGACGAACAGGTCGGCGCGGCCGGCGGCGTCGCTCTCCATGTCGTAGATGCCGTCCGACATCCACACCCGCAGGTTCTTCCGCGCCTCTCGCCGCACATGGTCGGCGACGCTGTTGCCGCCTTCCTGGCCGCGCTCGGGATACCATTGCAGCGCCGTGTAGCTGCCGATGTTGGAATGCACCCGGCTGAACCGCTCGGGCTGGAACCAGGCGACGTTGAAGGCGCAGACGGCGCCCGAGGACAGGCCCGCGACGGCGCGCGAGTAGCCGTCCTGGCGAAGTTTGACGTGCCGCTCGACCTCCGGCAGCACGTCCCGCATCAGGTAGCTTCCGTAACGGTCGGACACCGTGTCGTATTGCAGGCTGCGCATCGCGTTGCCCTGGGACTCGCCGTCGAAGCGCAGCGGCAGCGTCGGGCCGCCGGCGCCGGGGGCGATCAGCACGTGCGCCATCGGTGGCATCAGGCCCTTGGCCACCAGGTTGTCGGACACGACCTGCAGCCGGTATGCGATGGCGTCGCGGGCGCCGACATAGGCGGCGCCGTCCTGCCACACCATCAGCGGCGCGCCGCGCGCGGTGTCGATGCCGGGATTGGCGTAGAACCAGCAATCGGCGGCACTGCCGGGATAGGCCCGGCTCTGGATCGTCATGCGATCCGACAGCGTGCCGCGCGGCACACCGGGTTGTTCGTAGCTGTCCGGGTTGTAGCCGGCGACGTCGTTGCTGCCGACTTCGTTTCCGTCCACGATCAGCGTGTAGGTGTGCGTCGTGCCGAGGCGCAGCGTCTCCAGGTGGAACCAGTATGGGGTGCCGACGACCGCCGCCATCGGCAGCGGCGGCTGGCGGTCGACCGAGACCATGACCGGGCGCGACGAGGCCGCCGCGAACAGGAAGTCCTGGCCCCACACCGCCGCGACGTCGCCGCTGGCCGCGGTCGGCACAGTGGTGGCACCCGCGACCGAGGGCACGTCCGTCCGGCTCACCGCCGCCGTGCCGCCGCGTTCCAGGCCGGGCAGGTGACGCCGCATCAGCTCGCCGAGGTCGGGAGAGTTGCGGCGCGCCGCATCGACCAGCGCCTTGAGCGGCGGCGTGGCGCCCGGCTCGGTGGCGAGCGGCTGCGACGCGGTGGCCGCGGTCTGCGCCAGCCAGGCCCCGGCAACCGATCCGGTCAACAAACCGCGACGCGGGAGGTCCATGGTTGCGATCACTCCTGAAGACGAGAGGTTGCGCGGCGGCATATCCCAAAACCCGCGATGTGTCGTGTTCGTGGTCGAGCGTTTCACGGATCGCGACCAAACCGTCGCGTTGCTGTACAGACGGAAATTTGTCTTACTTTTGGCAATATCGCGGTGTGCGGGTGTTGCGAACGCTGCTTGTCATGCCTGCCCGGCGTGGCTACGGTTTCAGGTCGCAGGCGGCCGGCAATGGCCTGGGAAAAGCAACAAGGGAAGTGGACGTCGTGAAGAGAATCCTGCTCGCAACCGTGGCCCTGGCCACGGCTGGACTGACCTGTGCCGGCGCCGCCCGGGCGCAGGCGCCGGTGCCTGGCGACAACATCTCCAAACTCGAGGACATGCACTCGACCGGGGCCAGCCTCGACATCCCGACGGTGCCGCAGACTGGGCCCGTTGCCGACCAGCTCCGCGCCAACCTCAATGCGATCAAGCTGCCGCCGGGCTTCAAGATCGACCTGTACGCGGTGGTGCCGGACGCGCGCATGATGGCGGTCGGCAACAACGCCGGCGTGGTGTTCGTGAGCACCCGCAAGACCCGCGTCTGGGCGGTGACCGACCGCACCAAGTCGCGCGTCGCCGACGAGGTGAAGGCGTTCGCGCCCTCGATCAACTTCCGCAACCCGAACGGTGTCTGCATGAGCGCCGACGGCGTGCTCTACGTGGCGGAGAACGCCCGCGTGCTGGCGTTCCCGGCGGCCGAGTTCTTCTACGAGAGCCCCGACGTGGCCACGCAGACGGTGGCCGACCCGCTGATCCCGAAGGATGGCGAAAGCTTCAACCACGGCGCGCATGTCTGCCGGGTCAACCCGGTCGACAACAAGCTGTACGTGGCGCTGGGCCAGCCGTACAACGTGCCGCCGCACGAGCGCATGGCGGAATTCAACCAGGTCGGCATGTCCGGCATCGTCCGCATGGACCGCGACGGCAGCAACCGCGAGGTGTTCGCGCGCGGCATCCGCAACTCGGTCGGCATGGACTTCCAGCCCAAGACGCACGAGTTGTGGTTCACCGACAACCAGGTCGACGGCATGGGCGACGACATCCCGCCCGGCGAACTCAACCGCGCGCCCAAGGCCGGGATGAACTTCGGCTTCCCCTGGTACGGCGGCGGCCATGTCCGCACCGTTGAGTACAAGAAGGACACGCCGCCCGCCGACATCACCTTCCCGGTGGCCGAGACCGTGGCGCACGCCGCCGACCTCGGCATGACGTTCTACAACGGCAAGATGTTTCCGGAGAAATACCGTGGCGCCATCTTCAGCGCGCAGCACGGCTCGTGGAACCGCACCGAGCCGGTGGGCGCGCGGGTGATGGTCACGTTCTTCAAGCCGGACGGCAGCATCGACCACATGGAGCCGTTCGCCGAGGGCTGGCTCAACGCCGACACCGGCGAGTACAGCGGGCGTCCGGTCGACGTCGCGACGCTGAAGGATGGCAGCTTGCTGGTGAGCGACGACCAGGACGGCGCGGTCTACCGCATCAGCTACAGCAACAAGTGAGGCAGCGGATCGTGTGGGCGGGCAGGGCGATGGCCCTGCTCGCGGCGGCAATGCTGGCGCATCCCGCGATGGCGGACGATGCGCCGCACGGCGACCCGGTGGCGGGACACAAACTTGCGCAACGGGTCTGCAAGGCCTGCCACGGCCTGAACGGCATCGCGACGTTGCCCGAAGCCGCCAACCTGGCGGGCCAGGACGTCGGATACCTGGCACGCCAGTTGGCCGCGTTCCACAGCGGCGAGCGCAAGAACGAGACCATGGCGGCGGTGTCGCAGATGCTGAACGACAAGCAGATGGCCGACGTCGCCGCCTATTACGGCAGCATCAAGATCGAGGTGAAGTCGCCTTGAGGTCGGCGGCCGAACCTGGAGCCGTGGCGGTCAGCAATCCAGCGTGGCGTCGCGTTCCCATTGCGTGAGGTGGCGGGCGTAGTCGTCCCACTCGCGCAGCCGCAGCCGGCAGTACGCGGTGATGAACGGCTCGCCCAACAGCGCCCGCAGACCCGGCTGCGCCGACTGCAACGCCCGCACGGCGTCGAGCAGGTTGAGCGGCAGGCGTCGGGCATCGGGCGCCAGATGGCCGTCCGTATACATGTTGATGTCGAGCTGCGGGCCGGGGTCGGCCTGGCTGGCCATGCCGTCGAGACCTGCCGCCAGCAGCCCCGCCTGTAGCAGGTACGGGTTGGCGGCGCCGTCGGCCAGCCGCAGCTCGAATCGCCCCGGCTCGGGGATGCGGACCATGTGGGTGCGGTTGTTGCCCGACCAGGTGACGGTGTTCGGCGCCCAGGTGGCGCCCGAGGCGGTGCGCGGCGCGTTGATGCGCTTGTAGCTGTTCACCGTCGGGTTCATCATCGCGCACAGCGCCTCGGCATGTCCGACGACGCCGCCGAGGAAGTGGGTGCCGCGCGCCGACAGGCCCAGCTCGGCCGTCGCGTCCTCGAACACGTTGCGCTCGTCCTGCCACAGCGAGACGTGCGCGTGGCAGCCTGAGCCGGTCAAATGCGCGAAGGGCTTGGGCATGAATGTCGCGCGCAGGCCGTGCCGCTCGGCCACCGACTTGGCCATGAACTTGAAGAAGCTGTGCCGGTCGGCGGTGACGAGCGCGTCGGCGTAGCCCCAGTTCATCTCGAACTGGCCGTTCGCGTCCTCATGGTCGTTCTGGTAGGCGCCCCAGCCGAGCGCCTGCATGGCGTCGCAGATCTCGGTGATGACGTCGTAGCGGCGCATCAGCGCCGACTGGTCGTAGCAGGGCTTTTGCGCGCTGTCGCCAGGGTCGGCGATGGCGGTGCCGTCGGCGGTGGTGAGGAAGAACTCGCATTCGACGCCGCTCTTCATCGCCAGGCCATGCTCGCCGGCCAGCCGCGCCACGCGCTTGAGCGTGTCGCGCGGCCCCTGTTCGACGGGCGCGCCGCTCATCACCAAGTCGGAGGCGAGCCAGCCGACTTCCGGCTTCCACGGCAGCTGCACCAGGCTGGCCGGGTCCGGCACCGCGAACAGGTCGGGGTCGGCGGGCGTCATGTCGAGCCAAGTGGCGAAACCGGCGAACCCCGCGCCGTTGCGCTGCATCCCAGCGATCGCGGCAGCGGGGACGAGCTTGGCCCGCTGCGCCCCGAACAGGTCGGTGTAGGAGATCAGGAAATAGCGGATGCCGCGTTCGGCGGCGATGGCTTCGAGGTCCATGCGGCGTCTTTCAGAGCTGCGTCTTGCCCGGTATCCAGCCGGTCCCGGCAAGCGGGATTTGTGCCATCGCCGCCGCCTCGATGGTCAGCGCCACCAGATCCTCGGGTTCCAGATTGTGCAAGTGGCTCTTGCCACAGGCGCGCGCCACGGCCTGCGCCTCCATGGTCATCACCGCCAGGAAGTTGGCCAGCCTTCGCCCGCCCAGCACCGGGTCGAGCCTGGCCGCCAGCACGGGGTCCTGCGTCGTGATGCCGGCCGGGTCGCGGCCCTCGTGCCAGTCGTCGTAGGCGCCGGCGGTGGTGCCGAGCGCCTCGTACTCGCGCTCCAGCGCCGGGTCGTTGTCGCCCAGCGCCACCAGCGCCGCGGTGCCGATGGAAACCGCGTCGGCGCCCAACGCCAGCGCCTTCGCCATGTCGGCCCCGCTGCGCACGCCGCCGGAGACGACGAGCTGCACGCGGCGGTGCATCCCGAGGTCCTGCAGCGACTGCACCGCCGGGCGGATCGCGGCCAGGATCGGCAGGCCGACATGCTCGATGAACACCTCCTGCGTCGCCGCCGTGCCGCCTTGCATCCCGTCCAGCACCACCACGTCGGCGCCCGATTTCACCGCCAGCGCCACGTCGTAGTACGGCCGGCTGGCGCCGACCTTGACGAAGATCGGCTTCTCCCAGCCGGTGATCTCGCGCAGCTCGCCGATCTTGATCTCCAGGTCGTCGGGGCCGGTCCAGTCGGGGTGGCGGCAGGCGCTGCGCTGGTCGATGCCTTCCGGCAGCGTCCGCATCGCGGCCACACGGGGGGAAATCTTCTGTCCCAGCAACATGCCGCCGCCGCCGGGCTTGGCGCCCTGGCCGACCACGATCTCGATCGCGTCGGCGCGGCGCAAATCGTCCGGGTTCATGCCGTAGCGCGACGGCAGGTACTGGTAGACCAGCAGCGCGGAATTGCCACGCTCCTCGTCGGTCATGCCGCCGTCGCCGGTGGTGGTCGAGGTGCCGGCCAGGGTAGCGCCGCGCCCCAGCGCCTCCTTGGCGTTGCCCGACAGCGCGCCGAAGCTCATGCCGGCGACGCAGACCGGAATCTTCAGATGCAGCGGCTTGCTCGCGAACCGGCCGCCCAGCACGACATCGGTGCCGCAGCGCTCGCGGTAGCCCTCCAGCGGGTAGCGCGAGATCGACGCGCCCAGGAACAGCAGGTCGTCGAAATGCGGCAGCTTGCGTTTCGCGCCGAAGCCGCGGATGTCGTAGATGCCGGTCGCGGCGGCGCGGCGGATTTCCGCCATGGCGTGCGGGTCGAAGGTGGCCGAGAGCCGGGGCAGGGTGGGCATCAGTACGCTCCCGCGTTGTCGGGATGGAAGTTGTATAGCCGGCGGGCGGAGCCGTAGCGGCGGAACCCGGCCGCGTCCACGTCGTCGAACCCGGCCCGGACCAGCAACCCCGCCACGGTGGCGCGGTCGTCCTCGGTCATCGTCTGCTCCTCGCAATCGGCGCCGAGGCTGGCGACTCGGCCGCGCACGTAGAGATGCGCCTCGTACAGGCTGTCGCCCAGCGCCTCGCCGGCGTCGCCGCACACGACGAGGTTGCCGGCCTGCGCCATGAACGCGCTCATGTGGCCGACATCGCCGCGCACCACGATGTCCACGCCCTTCATCGAGATGCCGCAGCGGGCACCTGCGTTGCCGCCGATCGCGAGCAGGCCGCCATGCGCGGTGGCGCCGGCGTACTGGCTGGCATCGCCGCTGACCCGCACCTCGCCCGACATCATGTTCTCGGCCACACCGGGGCCGACGCTGCCCTGGATGCTGACCCGCGCGCGCTGGTTCATGCCGGCGGCGTAGTAGCCGCAATGGCCGGCGATGGTGACGTCGAGCGGCGCCCGCAGTCCGACCGCGACGGCGTGCTTGCCACGCGGGTTGCGCACCAGCCAGCCAGTGCGGTTGGTGTCGGCGGGCAATGCGTGCAGCAACGTGTGCAGGTCGCGGAGTGGCCTCTCGGCAAGGTCGAACTCTTCGCTCACGCCGCGTGTTCCCAGGAGTAGACCCGCCCCGGCTCCGGCTCGAACACCCGCGCGTCCTCGATCCCGGGCAGGTCGACCAGGGCGCGGTATTCGCTGCCGAACGCCACGTAGCGGTCGGTCTCGGCCAGTACCGCCGGCTTGCACGCCACCGGGTCGCGCAGCACGCCGAAGCCGGTCTCGGTGCCGACGACGAAGGTGAAGAAGCCGTCGAGGTCGGAGAGCGCCGCGTCCAGCGCCGCGTCGAGCCGCTCGCCGCGCGCCAGCCGCCAGGACAGGTAGCCGGCGGCGACCTCGGTATCGTTCTCGGTCTCGAAGCGCTGGCCCTCGCGTTGCAACGTGCG
Source organism: uncultured Acetobacteraceae bacterium (assembly GCA_964250775.1). Taxonomy (GTDB): domain Bacteria; phylum Pseudomonadota; class Alphaproteobacteria; order Acetobacterales; family Acetobacteraceae; genus CAVRQM01. The sequence continues at coordinate 8,840 of CAXUHK010000008.1, forward strand.
GCGCCAGCCGTTGTGGTTGGACAGGCTGCCGTTGTGCACGAGGCACTGGTCGCGCCCGGTCGAGAACGGGTGCGCGCCGGCGGTGGTGACGGCGCTCTCGGTCGCCATGCGGGTGTGGCCGATGGCGTGGCTGCCGGCCATCGCGGGCAGGCCGAGCCGCGCCGCCACCTCCTGCGGCCGGCCCACCGACTTGTACAGCTCCATGCGGTGCCCCGCGCCGACCACCTGCGTCGACGGCGAGAGCACGGCAAGCCGCGCCCGCGCCGCATCCTCCTCCGCCGCTGGCAGCGTCAGCAGCGCGTGGTCGCCGCGCAGCGCCACGCCGGCCCCGAGTTCGGCGGCGATGGCGGCAAAATCGGCGTCGCGCGGCCCACGCAGCGTGAGCTTCACCGATCCCGCGATGGCCGCGCCGTAGACGGCGAAGCCGGCGCTGTCCGGGCCGCGATCCGACAGCACGCCCAGCATCCCGGCGGTGAGCCGGCCCAGTTCCGGCTCCAGCCTGCGGTCCTTCAGGAACAGGCCGACGATGCCGCACATGCGCGCGCGCTCCTTGTCGAGGCCAACGGCGGTAGCAGCGCGTCGGGCGCCACGCCGGGCGCGGTCGACGCGCCGTCGTCGAACGGGGCCAGCCAGTCCAGCATGAGCGGCAGGTTGCGCTCCAGTCCCTTGTAGTCGATCGCCTCGCGGTCGAGGCCGCGCAGGACGCGGTGCAGCCGCCGGCGCCAGTTCGGCACGCGAGCGATATCGCGCAGCGGCAGCAGGTAGCAGCGGATGCCGAACAGGATGGCGTTGCTGCGCGGCAGCCGGAACAGCGTCTGCAGCTCGACCCGCAGATGCACCAGGTCGCCGACGTTCCCCGCTGTCACGCTCAGCCGGTCCGGCGCCCAGAGCGGGTAGTTCTCCGAGGAGGTGTCGAGGCGCGGGTGGACCGTGACGCCCCAGTTCACCCGCCGCGCCGGAAGGCCGTGGCGCAGCCGCAGCAGGTAGCTCAGCGCACGGTCGAACACGCCGGCATCGTGTATCGCGCCCGGCACCGGGCCGTGCAGCTCGTGGAAGTTCATGCCGAGGTCGAAGTCGAGCGACCAGCCGGCCTGGGTCGTGAGGATGCCGGCATCCAGCCACAGCGTGCCGTCGCGCTGGTCCTGCAGGGTGAAGTCGCCCTGCGCCTGCCGGGCGATGTATTCGAGCGGCGGCTGCGGCAGGGTGGCGGCGTCGCCGAAGGTGAACTCGTGCCGCAGCCCCAGCTTCCGGTTGTGCCAACGCCAGCGCGGGCCGTCGCATCGCAGGGCGAAATGCTGCGGGAAGTCGGCGGCCAGGCTTTGCATCAACAGTTCCAGCGCGTCCCACTCGGCGGCGCGCATGTGCGGCAGCGCCTGGCAGCGGCCAGGGTCCTGCGCCAGCACCAGCGCCCGCTCGGCGCACTCGGCCACGTAGTGCTCGTCGACGTCGAACGCGGAGGCGAACGCCTCGGTCGGGCCGCCGCGCGTGTGCGGCTCCAGGTTGACGCTGACGCGATAGGTGTCGCTGGGGAACGGGAACGGAAAGCGCTTGATCGCGGCGTCGCTGTTGTGGAACGCGAACGGCTCGCGGAACGGGTGCGGGTCCATGGTCAGAGGTCGAGCACGAGCGGCGAACGGGCGCGCGAGACGCAGGTCAGGATGCAGTCGCCGGCCGCGCGTTCCTCGGCGCTTAGCACGCTGTCGCGGTGCTCCGGCGAGCCATCCAGCACCGCCACCCGGCACTGGCCGCAGACGCCGCCCCGGCACAGGCACGGCGCGTCCACCCCGGCCGCCTCCAGCGCTTCGAGCAAGCTGCTCTCGGCGTCGACCGCGAGCCTGCGGCCGGAGCGCGCCAGGGTGACGCTGAACGGCGTGCCGCCGCTGGCGTGGCCGAAGCTCTCGCGATGGATTTTCGCGGCGGGCCAGCCAAGGCGGCGGGCGGTGTCCGTCACCAGCGCCATGAACGGCTCCGGGCCGCACACGTAGAGGTGCGTGGCGAGGCCCTGCGCTGCCAGCAACGCAGGCAGGTCGAGGGCGGCGCGGTGGGTGTGCAGCCGGACCTGCGCCCGCCACGGCGCCAGCAGCGCGGCGAACGCCTCGGCATCCTCGGGCCGGCAGAACTGGTGCAGCTCGCACGCCTCGCCGAGTGCCTGCAAATAGGACAGGAACGGCGTGACGCCGATGCCGCCGGCCAGCAGCAGGTGCCGGCGCGCCAGCGACGCCACCGGGAACAGGTTCTGCGGCAGCCCCATGGTGGTCTCGTGGCCCGGCATCGCGGCCGCGTGCAGGAACGCCGAGCCGCCGCGCGAGGCCGCGACCTGGCGCACCACGATCTCGTAATGCCGGTCGGCGGCGATCAGCGAGTAGGCGTTGCGTCGGGGGCGGCCTGGCGTGGCCAGCGTCAGCACCACGTGCGCGCCGGGTGCCGCGGGCGGCAACGCGCCGCCCTCGGCGTGCTCCAGCACGATATGTCGCAGCGTCGGCGACAGCGCGCGGGCCTCGCGCACCCGGACCGGGAGGGTCGCGGCGTGCATCAAGCCGCAATGCCCTGGAACGCCCGCAGCCGGCGCGAGAAATGGTGGCGCACCCGCAGCGCGGCGCCGCAGCCGGGACAGTCGACCAGGCTGGTCGCGACGTCCTCGATCACCGCCTTGCAATGCACGCACCGCACCCGCCGCCGCGGGCTGCCGTCATGCGCCAGCGCGATCTCGCCGGCGCCCAGGCCCGCGGCCTCGCCCACGGCCGAGACGTCCCACACGAACGGTTCGCTGCCGCGCGCGCAGAGCCGCTCGGCCGCGAGCCGGTCGCGCAGCGCCGCCAACATCGTCGCCACGGAGCGGAACTCGCGACGGGCGACGGGGTGGGGCTGGGCGCGGCTGTCGTGCGCCACGACCCAGGTCTCCGCCCAGCCCGCCGCCGGCTCCGGCCGCTCGCACAGCAGCAGGTGCGCCCGCGCCAGCGGATCGGGCGCCAGTTCGGCATACACCGGCCGGCTCCTGGCGCCGCCGAACAGCCGGGCGGAGATGCTATCCAACGGCGGCCCTCGCGAATGCGGGAAACAAAGTTTCACATGCGGCGCGAGGGCCGGCAAGCGGCGTGGGATCAGTGCTCCAGCATCGGGAACAGCGACAACACCAGCAGCAGCGCCATCGCGACGTTGAATGCGCGCGCCCGACCGGGAGTGCCGAGCCAGCGGCGCACGCCGACACCGGCGCCGGCCCACACCGCCGCACTCGGCAGCATGACCAGCGTCATGACCACGGTGATGACGCAGACGTTGCGCACGAAGCGGTCGGGCGGCGCGTAGGCGGCGACCGCGCCCGTCACGATCACCCAGGCCTTCGGGTTGACCCATTGGAACCCCGCCGCCTGCAGGAAGCTGAGCGGCGGCCGCCTCCCGCCGCCGGGAGACGCCGTCCCGGAGCGGCCGATGCGCCAGGCCAGCACCAGCAGGTAGGCGGCCGAGGCATAGCGCAGCACGGCATACAGCCGCGGCGAGGCCAGGAGGAGGCCGCCGAGGCCGAAGCCCACCAGCACGGTCATCAGCGCGCAGCCCAGGGCGATGCCGGTTATGTGCGGGAGCGTGCGAGCGAAGCCGTGGTTCACGCCGGACGCCAGCAGCATCATGTTGTTCGGCCCCGGTGTCACCGAGGTCACGAGCACGAACACGACAAAGGCCAGCAGCAGTTCCCCGGTCATACCCAAAACCCGCTACGGATGTGGCGCCGACAAGGCATGGACGAACGCGTAGCCGACGATCGGGACCGCCACCACGACATAGACCCGCAGCAGCACCAGCAACGCCAGCGTGCCACGCCCGAGCGCGCGGCGCGGCAGCGGCGGCAAGGTCGCGGGCAAGCCCTGGGGAGTCTCAGGCATCCCGCCTCCTACCCGCCCAGCAGCGCCGGGAACACGGTAATCACCCCGTAGAACGCGCCGACCAGGGAGATCGCGACCACGATGGTACCGCCGGCCAGGTTGCCGCGCCAGCCGTTCGCCAGGCCGTGCATGATCGCGCGGTCGTTGACCAGCAGCAACAGGAACAGCAGCGCCGGCGCCATCAGCAGCGTGGCGACGACGTTGACGGTCAGCGTCACCGCCAGCAGCGGCGCGCCGGGGATCAGCACGACCCCGGCCGCCACCACGGTGGACAGGATAGCGACGCCGTAGAACAGCCGTCCCTGGGAGAAGCCGAGGTTGAGGCTGTGCCGCGCCGACAGCGTCTCGGCGAACGCATAAGACGAGCTGGTCGAGATCGCCATCGCCGCGACCAGCCCCGCCTCGATGATGCCGAGCGCGAACAGGGTGGCCCCGGTCTCGCCGAGCAGCGGCCGCAGGGCGGTGGCGAAATCGGCGCCGCTGGCGAACCGCGACACGTCGACATGGGCGGCGAACAGCGGCGCCGTCGCGACCACCGCCGCCACTGCCGCCACCGCCGCCACCGTGGCGCCGAGCGCGGTGTCGAGCCGTCCCTGCGGCAGGTCCGCCCGGCCCAGGCCCTTGTCAACCACGGCGCTCTGCTGGAAGAAGATCATCCAGGGCGTCACCGTGGCGCCGATATTGGCCAGGACCAGGGTGACGAACGCGCGGTCGAACCCGCCGGGCAGCGGCCCCCAACTGGCTAGCGCGTGCGCCAGGGCGGCACCGCTCGGATGGGCGAACAGCGCCGCCGGCACGAACAGCAGGTTGGCGGCGGCCAGCGCCAGCACGCTGCGCTCCCAGGTGGCGTAGCGGCGCAGCGCCAGCGAGGCGATCACCAAGGCGGCGCCCGCCGTCACCGAGAGCCAGGCCGGCAGCCCGAAATACAACCCGCCCGCCTGGATCGCGACGAACTCCGTGACCAGCGTCAGCAGGTTGCCGAACACCAGGTCCGCCATCGCGAAGATGCCCCAGGACGGGCCGAAGCGCTGGAAGATCAGTTCGGCATGGCCGCGGCCGGTGGCGATGCCGAGCCGCACCGTCATCTCCTGCACCACGAACGACATGGCGAAGGTGAGCAGGATGAACGGGACGAAGAAGCCGACGCCGTAGCTGGCGCCGGTGGTGGCGTAGGAGACCATGCTGGGGCCGTCGTTCTCGCCCAGCATCACCAACACGCCGGGGCCGGCCAGCAGCCACAGCAGTCGCAGCGAGCGCCCGGACGTCCGCGCCCGCGCGATCCGCGCCTGGTCGCGCGCCCGCAGCCGCTCCTCGCGGGCCGGTCCGAGGGGCGGGGCGGAAGGGCTGCTCACGGCATGTCGGCTCACGATGGCTCCGGTACGCCAGCGAGGCCGGCGATGTGGCGCCCTGTTGTAGCCCTAGCTACATTCCGGTCAAGCGGCACATATTCCCGCATCCGGCTCGGTAGAACTGTGCCGGCTTCATAATGGCGCGAATGGCCTCGATGCTGCTACAAGCGGCTGCGCTCGGGGAGGACACAGGCTGATGGCACGGGTTGCGGCGATGCCCGAGGAGCCGACCCAGGCGCTGCGGTTCGGCAAGGCCCGAACCGCGCGCTCGACGGCGCTGCTGGAGGACTACGTCGAGCTGATCGACGACCTGTTGCAGGCGCATGGCGAGGCGCGGGCGACCGAGGTGGCCAAGCGGCTGGGCGTCACGCATCCCACGGCGCTGAAGAGCATCGCCCGTCTGAAGCGCGAGGGGCTGGCAACGGCGCGACCGTACCGGGGCATCTTCCTCACCCAGACCGGACACGAGCTGGCGGCGCGGGTGCGCGCCCGGCACCGCCTGATGGTCGAGCTGCTGCTGTTCGTGGGCGCCCCCGCGGAGGCGGCGGAAGCCGACGCCGAAGGCATGGAGCACCACGCTTCGGAGGCCACGCTCGCGGCGATCGCGGACTTCCTGGAACGCCGTAGATGAACACTTGGCAACATGGCAGTGCAAATGGATTGCAAGCTCCCCATTCGGCGGCATCTACGTCGACGGTGATAGTTTTCCTGTCGGGGAGTCCACTTGATGCAGCCTGTCGACACCGCAGCACGACGCTACGATGCCAGGACCATGTTCTTCCACTGGGCGACCGCGATCCTGGTCGTGGCGCAGTGGCTGGGCGCGCAGACCATCGACTGGTTCCCCACGCGTGAGTTGCGGGTCGACGCCCGGTCCGTGCACATCACCTTCGGGGTGGTGTTGGCGGTGCTGCTGGCGGCGCGCATCGTCTGGCGCCTGACCCAGGGCCGGCGCCTGCCGCTCGCCGACAAGGGCGCGGTCAACGTGCTCGCCAAGGCGACGCACTGGGGCATGTACGCTCTGCTGGTGGCCATGCTGCTGCTGGGCTTCATCGTGGTGTGGACGCAAGGCGACAGCATCTTCAACTTGTTCACCATCCCCGCATACGATCCTAAGAACCAGGATCTCGGGGATTGGTGGCAGGGCATCCACGGCACGGTCGGTTGGATCATCCTCGCATTCGCGGGCGTGCACGCCACCGCGGCGCTGATCCATCGCTATGTCTGGCGCGATGGCGTGCTCGGCCGGATGCTGCCTGGCCGCTAGGCGTGGGCGGCCTTGGCCGCGTGGGTCGCGATGGCGTCCATCAACGGCGGCGACAGGCAGTCGTATGGTTCCAGGCCGAGTTCCCGCAGCCGCGCCCGCACCGCGCCCATGCTCTCTGGCGCCACGCCGCCCTCGATCGCCGACGAGACGAACGCCGCGAACCCGGGCGCGGCCCAGCCGGCCTCGCCGAACAGTTCCGGATGCACGAAGTCCAGGCCATAGAACGCGTGGGCCTTGTTCTCAATGTGTCCGACCATGTGGACGCCGCAGGCGGTGCAGGCGTGCCGCTGGATTGCTGCCGTCGGGTCGACCACGGCCAGCTTGTCCGCGTTCTCCGTGACCGTCAGAGTGTCCCGCGGCACCACGGCCACCAACGAGAACGCGACGCCCGGCTTCCAGCAACGTGTGCAGCCGCAGACGTGGTTGTGCAGGACTTGCGATTTCACCTCGGCCTTGACCGGCCGGTCGGCGCAGTGACAGGTCAGCACGCCGCCGGTGAAGCCGGGCGCGCCGGGCTTCACGCCATCATCGACCAGCGGATGTATGTGAACTGCGCTCGCCATCGCTTCCCCCTTGGCCAGATCACCTGGCTCGTTGCTCCACGGCATCACACTCCCGTGTGGCGATGCTGGCAAGCTCCGATCGCGTCAGCTACGGCCGGCGTTCAACGAGAACTCCTGGCTGAACACCGCGCGCTTGCTGTCGAGCATCCGCACCCGCAATGGGCCGGCGCCGCGCGGCACGAAGCCGAAGGTGATGACCGGATCCTCGCTCAGCGAGATGTCGGTGTCGACCTTGAAGATCAGTTGGTCGCCGTAGCGCACGTCGATGTCCTGGATGAAGCGCGCCGGGATGAAGTTGTGGCTGAGCTGGTCGACCTGCATCCCGTTGTTGTTGGGATGGCTGATGAGGAGCTGCACGGTGGCGGGCCGGCCCTCGGCCAGTGGCGCGTCGCCCTCCAGCCGCGCCTTCATCCGGCCGAGCCGCGCCGCCGCGAGCAGCGGGTCCTTGGTGGAAGGCGCCGAGCAACCGCCCGCCGCCTTGACGAAGCGCGACGTCGCGAATAGCCGTCCGTCGGCAGTCTCGGCGACGACGTGCATGAAGGTGTACTGGTCGACGCGCACGCGCATCTTGAGGCTGCGCGGGTCGGCCAGCGGGCCGAAATGGAACGTGCCGGCGAGCGGCGACGGGTTCTCGTCGACGATGACGTAGACCGCCGCCACCTTGTCCGCCGGCGTCGCCCCGCCCGGGTCGCGCAACGTCACCGCGATCGGCACCAGCGCCGCGTCCTGTGCCCGGCTCGGCGCGTCGAGCGCCACCGTGGCACTGTCGTCGCGCACGGCCCGGTCGCCGAACACGGCGTGCTTGAGATCCTGCCAGCGCTCGGCGCGGGCGGCGGCGTCCTCCTCGGCGTGGACCGGCAGGCTTGCCAGGCAGGCCAGGCCGAACGCCAGCAACAGCGCCTTCATGGTCCTACTCCCATTCCAGTTCCTTGAACGCGGCGGTGACGTTGCGGCCGTTGTAGCCGTCGAACAACAGCCAGCGGTCCCGCTCCGACTGGCCCACGGTTTCCACGGCGGCTTCGATCTCGCCGCCGCGCGCGATGCTCGCCCGGAGCTCGGGCGCGAGGGGGGACAGATCGCGCCCCTCGGCGGCCGCGGCCGGCGGCCACGCCACGATCGGGGGGCCGTGCCCCGGCACCGCCTGGCGCGCCGGCAGTTCCTGCAGGTTCCGCAGCTCCGCCAGCCAGCCCACGATGCTGCCGTCGATCGCCGGCACCCGGTCCACGAACAGCAGGTCGCCCGCCCAAAGCGTGCCCGTCCTCGAGTCGAACAAGGATAGGTCGTTGTCGGTGTGCGCCGTCGCGTGCGCCTGCAACCGCAGCGCGCGCCCGCCCAGATCGAGTTCCGCCGTGGCGGCGACCGGCATCGTCGGCGCCACGATGTCGCCGGCCCGCTCGCGGCCGAGAGCGGCGGCGAGGTTGGCGCGGTAGAACTGGCCACGTTGTCCCAGCATCGCCGCCATGCGGGCATGGGCAACGTACGCGGGGCGGTCGGCGGCGAACGCCGCGGCGCCGAACACGTGGTCGGGGTGCAGGTGCGTCATCACGACGTAGCGGATCGGCAGCGACGTCACCTGGCGGATGCGGGCGCGCAGCGCCTCGCCGTCGAAGCGGCTGCCGCCCGGGTCCACCACCGCGACCGCCAAGCCGCCGACCACGAAGCCGATGTTGGCGATGCCGTCTTGGTTGGCCGGCGTCGCCTCCTCGTGGACGCCTCGCCGGACGTGGATGCCGGGCGCTACCTCGGTGGTGGAGAAGGCGGGCATGGCGCGAGCGGTCGCGGGCATCGCCGCGGCGGCGGCCGTCAGCAGCAGGTGCCTGCGCCTCACGCCGCCGGCTCGGGCGCGCGCAGCCGGCGGTAGACGAGCTCCGTAGCCGCGTCTTCCGACCGGGCCACCGCCTCGGCCATCAGGTGATGGTCGGGAGACAGCGCGCAGACCGGGTCGGTGGTGGCGGCATCGCCGGTGATCGCGAACGCCTGGCAGCGGCAGCCGCCCCAGTCGATCTCCTGGCGGTCGCACGAGCGGCACGGCTCCGGCATCCAGGCGGTGCCGCGAAAGCGGACGAAGCCGGGGTCCTCGTGCCAGATCGCCGCCAGCGAGTGCGTCCGCACCGAGGGGAACGCGAAGCCGGGCAGGGTCTCCGCGGCATGGCACGGCAGCGCCAAGCCGGCGGGGGTGATGTTGATGAGCCGCTGCGCCCAGCCGCCCATGCAGGCCTTGGGCAGCGCCGCGTAGTAGTCGGGCACCACGTAATCTACCGTGAGCCGGCCGCGCAGCCGCGCCTGCGCCGCCTCGACCGCCGCGTTCGCCGCGTCGAGCTGCGCCCGGGTCGGCATCAGCGCGTCGCGGTTGCGCAGCGCCCAGCCGTAATACTGCACATGCGCGATCTCGATGCGGCTGGCGCCCAGCGCCTCCCCCAGCGCCAGCATGTCGGGCAGCCGCGCCAGGTTTTGCCGATGCACCACGAAGTTCGCGGTCAGCGGCAGCCCGACGTCGTGGATCAGCGCCGCCACCGCCAGCTTGCGCGCGTGGCCGCCGCGAGTGCCGCCGATGCGGTCGGCTTCGGCCGCCTCGGCGTCCTGGAAGCTGAGCTGCACATGGTCGAGCCCGGCATCCGCCAACGCCTGCAGCGCCGCCGCGTCGAGTGTCACGCCGGACGTAATCAGGTTGCTGTACAGCCCGCGCTGCGCAGCGTGGCGCACCAGGTCGAGCAGGTCGCGGCGGGCACACGGCTCGCCGCCGGAAAAATGCACCTGCAGCACGCCGAGCGCCGCCGCCTCCTCCAGCACCCGCAGCCAGGTCGCGGTGTCCAGCTCGGCGGCGACCCGTTCCAGTTGCAGCGGGTTGGCGCAGTACGGGCACTGCAGCGGACATCGGTGGGTCAGCTCCGCCAGCAGCGCCAGCGGCGCCGCGACGCGGGGAGCGGGATTGATCGCGTTCATAGCCGGATCGCCCCTTTGTCGGATAAGTCCCGCAGCATCGCCCCGACATCGGTGGCGATGGCCTCGCGCGGCGCGTCGTAGCGCATCGCCAGCGCGTCGACGATCATCGCCACCGTGCTCACGCCGTCGACCAGCTTCAGCACCTCGACCGCCGGCTCGTCGAGCAGGAACAGCCGCTCCGGCGCCAGCACCACCCAGGCTTCGCGCACCGGGTCGAAGCGCAGGCGGAAGCCGCGGTTGAACGCCGGCACCGCGTTCATGCGGCGGGCACGAACGCGCCGGGAGGCACCAGGCCCGGCTCCACGTAGGCGTAGTGCAGCGCGTCGAGCTGCGACCACAGCACGTCGCACTTGAAGCGCAGCGCCGCCAGCACCTGCGCCTGCAACGCCCGGCTGCTGGCGTGCTCGTCGACATAGGCCAGGGCGAAGTCGACGTCCTTGCGTGCCTGGGCCAGCCGGGGCGTGAAGTAGGCCAGCGTGTCGGGCGTCACCCAGTCGTAGTGCGCCAACATGCCGGACACCCGCTCGGCGATGATGGTGGGCGAGAACATCTCGGTGAGCGACGAGGCGACCGCCTCCAGCAACGAGCGGTCGCGCACGAACGCCACGTAGGCGTCGACCGCGAACCGCGTGCCGGGCAGGATGCCCTCGGTGCTCTCGACATAGTCGCGGTCGAGGCCGACGCCCTCGGCCAGCTTTAGCCAGCGCGCCACGCCGCCCTCGCCGGGCGCCGCGCCGTCATGGTCGTCGAGCCGAGAGCGCCAGGCGCGGCGCGAATCGGCGGTGGGCAGCCGTGCCAGCAGCGTCGCGTCCTTGGCCGGGATGCGGCTCTGGTAGTAGTAGCGGTTCAGCGCCCAGGCCTGCACCTGGCCACGCGACAGCGCGCCGCCATGCAGCTTGCGGTGGAACGGATGCAGGTTGTGGTAGCGCTCGGCGCCCACCGCCCGCAACGCGCCGCGCAACTCGGGCGGGGACAGGCGGCGTTCGCTCATAGCCGCAACTCCATGCCGTCGAACGCCACCTGCCACCCGGCCGCCTCGACCTCGGCCCGCTCGGGCGAGTCGTCGAGCAGGATCGGGTTGGAATTGTTGATGTGCAGCAGGACGCGCTGCCGGACGCCCAGGGCGGCGAATGCCGTCAGCACGCCGTCCGGGCCGGCGACGCTCATGTGTCCCATGCGTTGCCCGGTCTTCCGCCCGACGCCGGCACGGAGCATCTCATCGTCGGTCCAGAGCGTGCCGTCGAACAGGACGAGGGCGGCGCCGCGCAGTCGGTCGGCCAGGGCCGGCGTCATGGCGGCGCATCCTGGGATGTAGAACAGCGTCTCGCCGCCGGCGTTGACCGCGACACCGACGGTCTGGCCGCTCTGCGTCGCATCCGGAATGGCGCCGCCTTGCTCCAAGTATAGCGGCTCTTTCCCCGGCACTGGAAAGCACGTGACCGTAAGCCCGCTCGGCGCGTCGTCCGGGTAACTCACTTGGAACTCGCGATCCATAGGCATGGCGCGACGGGCGACGACATCGCGCGCCAGCACGTCGAAGATCGGGTTTGCCTCTAGCACGGCGAGCACCGGCGCGCTCGCGTAAAGCGTGAAAGGCTGCCGCTCGCGCAAAGTCAGTAGGCCGGCAATCGCATCGACCTCGCCGCCGGTCAGCGCGACGGCGCCGATCGGGCTTGAGCGTGCGCCATCGCGCGGATGCAGGGCCGGCGTGGCCTCGATTTGCTGGCGCAGGTCCGGCGAGGCGTTGAGTACAGTCCAGTGTTCGCCATCGGCGCTGACCGCCAGCGATGCCTGCGAGCGTGGCGTCGCCTTGGGATCACCGCCGCGGGCGCGCCGACAGCCGATTCCGTTAGAGTTCCATTGCGGAAAGCCACCGCCAGCGGCTGAACCCAACACGATCGCTTGCATCGACTTGGATGGTCGATTGACGCCGACATCCCGTGCGGACCGCGCCGCACGGGGTGTCGAACGCCAGATGCAGTCTTACTTCAGGCCGGCGCAGGCGTAGGAATTGATCTCGGCACCAAGTGCCACTTCGATGATTTTCGGGGTTTTCCAAGCCATCGGTGTTCTCCGTTTTTATTGCTCTGGTAGCCCTTTATAGTAGGGAGGGCGGCATTGCGCAGTCAAGGCACCCAGGCCGCTCACGCGGCAAGTCGTCGGGCGGACAAGCGCGGATTTCCGGGCGGCCAACACTCAATGACAATCGTGCAGGTCATCGTCCGACAAGGAGAACGCGTAGTGGCCGCCGGCATTGACCGTGACGTCGCGCGCCAGGCAGGCGCGGCCTTTCTGATCGGTGACGCGCACGTCGTAGCGGCCAGGCGTGACACCCACCAATCGCAGGCGCTCGTCATGGTCCACCGAACCGTCCTTGTCGTTGGCGCATTGGTTGGGTCCGAACGCCTGCGTGCCGGCGGGCGCCAGCGCCAATTGCGTGATCGTGCTGGACGTGAGGTTCCAGAACTGCATCCGCTCGGCGGCGGCGGCCACGCCCGCCACGCCGCATACCGCCGTCGCGGCGATCAGGACGGCACGCGCGGCGTTGCTCACGCAGACTCACCGAATTGCATGACCGGCTTGGCGTCGGTGAACTTCGGGATGTCGGCGAAGATCTCGTCCCCGTGTTTCGCCACCGCAGCCTTAAACGTATCCATGGAGGCGAAGGTGAGTTGGGCGACCGCCATGTAGGGCGGCCCCGCGCCATCCGGGCCGGCGATGCCGCGCGTCACCCTCAAATCCTGCAAGCCGAGCGGCGACCACAGCCGCCGCACCATCGGGATATGCGATCGCATGTAATAGTCGTGATCGAACTTGGCTCCATCCGCATTCGGGTACATCACCGCGACAACCGGCATCGCCTCCTCCCTCGTCTTGTTTGCCGTCACTCTAAGCATTCATCGGCCGGCAAGCAAAGAGCGGATGCCAACTCGACAAGCCGGCTGAAGTTGCGCTAGTCGGGCTTGTGACCGCGCCACCAAGGCGACGGCAGGAGGAACGATGCGCAGCACGACAGCCTGGGCCCTCGCGACAGCTTTGGCCATCAATGCCGGCGTCGCCCGCGCCGATGGCGACCCCGCCGCCGGGCAGGTGGTGTTCCACAAATGCGCGGTGTGCCACTCCCCCAAGCAGGGCGAGAACAAGGTCGGGCCGAGCCTCTACGGCGTGGTCGGCCGGCCGTCGCACAGCATCGCCTCGTACAACTACTCGACCGCCATGGCCGGCTACAACGTCACCTGGGACAAGCCGACGCTCGACCACTACCTGGTCAACCCGCGCGGCGTGGTGTCAGGCACCAAGATGATCTTCGCCGGGCTGAAGAGCGACCAGGACCGGGCGAACGTGATCGCCTACCTGGGCACTCTGAAGTAGCGGGCGGCCTACTGGTCGCGGAACAGCCGTTCCTCCAGCAGGTATTTCAGGCCGCGCCGCCAGGAATCGTCGGTGTTGCCGCGGATGTCCACGCTGTCGGCGCGGACGACGCGGCCGCTCTTCGCGTCCTCGATCACCAGGTTGATGTTCAGGATCAGGTTGCTGACCTTCTGCACCCAACCATAGGCCGCGACGCTGGCGCCGACCTGGCGCGCCATGTCCAGCTCGCAGCCGTTGCAGCCTCGGATCGAGCTGACGCGGGCCGCGGCACCCTGCACCGGAGCCATGTCGACCAGGGCGTAGCGGCGTGCCAGGTCGTCGTGCAGCTGCCGGTCCAGGCCGCGCAGCCTGGCGAGTTCCGCGGACGTGGAGGCGGCCGGCGAGGTGTTCACAATCCCGAAGTCGAACACGGCGATCTTTTCCGCCGCCGGCGCCGGGGATGCTGCGGCGCACAATAGCAGGAGCATGAGCTTCATCGTGCGGCGTTCCTCGTTGAGGGCTGACAAGACCCGAACGGCGGTGCAGTGTCCATGCAAAGCGGCGGCTCGCGCAACCTGTCGCCGCCGGACGGGGAACGGATGAGAGCGATGCTGGGCTTGGCGCTGGCGGCGATGACGGCACTGACGCCGGCGATGGCCGCGGACGCCCCGACCGCCGTCGACGTCGCTTACCTGGCGCTCGCCCCCAAGCAAATGGTGGCGGCCAGCACGCTCGATCCGCCGCCGGCGCATGAGGGCGTGCTGGGCGCCCGACTCGCCCTGATCGACGACCAGACCACCGGTCGCTTCCTGCATCAGGAATACCATTTGTTGGAAACCGTGCTGCCGGATTCGCCGGCTGTGCTCGACGCGGCGCGCAAGCTGGCGGCGCAAGGTTCGCGGATCATCGTCACGGACTTGCCGGCTTCATTGCTGCTGCAGGTCGCTGGCTTGCCGGAGCTGCGCGACGCGCTGCTGCTGGACGCGACCAGCGAGGATGACGCGCTGCGCGGCCCCGATTGCCGCGCCAACGTGTTGCACCTGCTGCCCAGCCGCGCCATGCTGGCAGACGCGCTAATGCAGTTCCTCGCGGTCAAGCGCTGGCGCGACCTGCTGCTGGTCGCGGGACCGACCGACGCCGACCGACTATACGCCGACGCGCTGCGCCGCTCGGCGCGCAAGTTCCAGCTCCGCATCGTGGCCGACAAGCCATGGACCTTTGCCCCCGGCGCGCAGCGCACCGACACCGGGCACGTCACCATCGGCGCGGAGGTGGCGCGGTTCACCCAGGGCCTCAGCTACGACGTACTGGTGGTGGCTGACAGCGCCGGGGATTTCGGCGACGACATGGCCTATCGCACCACCGACCCGCGGCCGGTGGCGGGCACCAGCGGGCTGATCCCGACCGCATGGGCCAAGCCGTTCGAGCAATGGGGCGGCACGCAACTGCAGTCCCGTTTCCTGAAGCTGGCGCAACGGCCGATGACGCCGCGCGACTACGGCGCCTGGATGGCGGTGCGGGCGGTGGGCGAGGCGGCGGCGCGCGCCGGCGTCGCCGACGCGCCGGGCATCATCAAGTACCTGCACGGCCCGGCGTTCCAGTTGGCGGCGTTCAAGGGCGCGCGGCTGACGTTCCGCGCCTGGGACGGGCAGTTGCGCCAGCCGGTGCTGCTGGCCGACTCGCGCAGCCTGGTCTCGGTCTCGCCACAGCCCGGCTACCTGCACCAAACCTCCGAGCTGGACACGCTCGGCATCGATCGACCGGAGACGACATGCCATATGTGAGGCTTGCGGCGGCACTGCTGCTGACGCTTGGCGCGGCCCGGATGGCGCACGCCGAGCGGCTGCTGGTGTCCAACGAGAAGGACAACAGCATCACCGTGCTCGACGCCAAGTCGCTCGCGATCCTCGCCACGGTGAAGGTCGGCGACCGGCCACGCGGCATCGCGCTCGCGAGGGATGGCCGCAGCCTCTACATCTGCACCAGTGACAGCGACCACATCGAGGTGCTGGACCTGGCCAGCCTCACGGTGACGCGGGTGCTGCCGAGCGGCCCCGATCCCGAAACCTTCGCGCTCAGCCCGGAAGGCAAGACGCTGTACGTGTCGAACGAGAACGACAGCATGATGTCGGTGCTCGACATCGCCTCGGCGCAGGTGGTCAACGAGATCGGCGTCGGCGTCGAGCCGGAGGGCGTGGGCGTCAGCCCGGACGGGCGTACCGTGGTCAACACCTCCGAGACCACCAGCATGGCGCACTTCATCAACCCGCAGACGCACGAGGTGGTGGCTAACGTGCTGGTCGGCAGCCGGCCGCGGGTGGCGCGGTTCACCGCCGACGGCAAGCAGGTCTGGGTGTCGTCGGAGGTGGGCGGCACGGTCGCGGTGATCGACACGGCGACGCACGCCATCCTGCGCACCATCGCCTTCGCCATCCCGGGCGTCCCGGCGGAATCGATCCAGCCGGTCGGCGTCGCGATCACCGCCGATCAGTCGCTGGCGTTCGTGGCGTTGGGGCCGGCCAACCGCGTCGCGGTGATCGACGCCAAGACGTTCGCGGTGAAGAAGTACCTGCTGGTGGGCCAGCGCGTGTGGAACCTGGCGTTCTCGGCCGACGGCAGCCGGCTGTTCACCACCAACGGCGTCAGCAACGACCTGTCGGCGATCGACGTGGCGGCGCTCCGGGTCACGAAGTCGGTCCCGGTCGGGCGGCTGCCCTGGGGCGTGGTCGACGCGCCCTGATGCTGGCACGCGTCGACGCCGGAGCGGCCCATCCGGCGCTGGCGGTGAGCGGCTTGCGGCACCGCTTCGGCGGCCAGACGGTGCTGCACGATGTCGGGTTCTCGTTGGCGCCTGGCGACTTCACCGTGCTGCTTGGCCCTAACGGCGCCGGCAAGACTACGCTGTTCGCGCTGGTGACGCGGCTCTACCACGCGCATGAGGGCCGCATCGCGGTGTTCGGCGAGGCGTTCCGCGCCAACCCGTCGGCGGCACTGGCGCGCATCGGCGTGGTGTTCCAGCAGCCCACGCTCGACCTCGACCTCACTGTGCAGCAGAACATGCTGTACCACGCGGCGCTTCATGGCATCGGGCGGCGGCAGGCCGTGGCACGGTCGGACGCCGAGCTCGATCGCGTGGGGTTGCTGGGACGGCGGCGCGACCGGGTGCGGGCCTTGTCCGGCGGCCAACGGCGGCGGGTCGAGCTGGCGCGCGCCCTGCTGCACGATCCGGCGCTGCTGCTGCTCGACGAGCCGACCGCCGGCCTCGATGTCGAAAGCCGCACGTTCCTGCTGCGCCACGTCCGCGGCCTGTGCGCCGAGCGCGGCTTGGCGGTGCTGTGGGCGACGCACCTGATCGACGAGGCCGGGGATTGGGCGCGGGTGATCGTGCTGCACCGCGGCCGGGTGTTGGCCGATGCCAGCGCGGCCGAACTGGCCGCCGGACAGGACGTCGCCACGCTGTCCGAGGCGTTCGGGCGCCTGGTGCAGGACCGCCCGGCGTGAGGGCGGCGCAATATGCCCGCTGCATGTCGGGCATCGTGCGGCGCGAGGGGTTGCGCTGGGTGCATCAGCGCGGGCGTTTCGTCTCGGCGTTGGTGCGGCCGCTGATCTGGCTGGCGATCTTCGCCGCCGGCTTCCGCTTCGTGCTCGGCGTCTCGATCATCCCGCCATACGAGACCTACGTCCCCTACGAGGTCTACATCGCGCCCGGCCTGATCGCGATGATCCAGTTGTTCAACGGGATGCAAAGCTCGCTCTCGATGGTCTACGACCGCGAAATGGGCAGCATGAAGACGCTGATGGTGAGCCCGCTGCCGCGATGGTTCCTGCTGCTGTCCAAGCTGCTGGCGGGAGTGGCCGTGTCCGTGGTGCAGGCATACCTGTTCCTGGCGATCGCCTGGTTCTGGGAGATCGAGCCGCCGCTGCTCGGCTACGCGACGGTGCTGCCGGCCTTGGTGCTCTCCGGGCTGATGCTGGGGGCGCTTGGGCTGGTGCTGTCGTCGGTGGTGCGGCAGTTGGAGAACTTCGCCGGCGTGATGAACTTCGTGATCTTCCCGATGTTCTTCGCGTCCTCGGCGCTGTACCCGCTCTGGCGGGTTAAGGAGTCGGGCCTGACGCTGTGGTGGATATGCGAGCTGAACCCGTTCACCTCGGCGACCGAACTCATCCGCTTCGCGCTCTACGGGCAATTCGACCTGCTTTCGGGCGGCGTGGTGCTCGGCTGCACGCTGGTGTTCATGACGGCGGCGGTGGTCGGCTACGATCCAGGCCGCGGGCTGATGACGCGCCGGATGGCAGCCGAATGAACCGGCGGTGGTTCTGGGCATTGTTGGCGTTGACGGCCGCAGGAGCGCCGGCAGACCCCGACTGGCCTTGTCGGCAACGCCTGGTCCCGGCGTTGGCGCCAAGTTCGGTGTGGACCGGGCCTCTGCCGTCCGGCGATTGGCGGTCCCACGCCAACATTGCTGCATTGGTGGAGCGCATCGCCCCGCGCGTGGTGGCCGAGGAGGATGGCACCGCGCAGCTTAAGGCGTTCGCTGACAACCTGCCGGCGCGAGAGCGGCCGTCGGTCCTGCCGATGGTGTTCGCCGGGCTGATGGACGAAACCAACGCGCAGCGCGGCCAAGTCATCGAGCGGCTGCGCGACATCACGCTACGGCAACGCGATGTGACCGCCACCGAAACCCGCGTCACCGCTGAGCTGCGCGCGTTGCCGGACGATGCGCCCGCCGAGCAGCGGCAGGAGATCATGACCCGCCGGGACTTCCTGATCCGTGATTATGAAGCGGTGGGGCGGACGATTCGCTACGCCTGCGAGGTCCCGGTACAGCTTGAGGCCCGCATTGGCGCCTACGCGCATGTACTCCAGCGAGCGCTCGGCGATTAGTCCAGCAACTCCGGCTTGGCTGCTTGCAGGGGCAAGCCGCCAGCCTGCCAGCCATCGGTCCCTTCGGGGAACCATCCTACCTTGAAGCCGTAAGAGGCAGCCCGCTTGGTGGCGTTCCAGCTCAGCCAGCAATCCGTCTTGCAGTAGAACACCAGCAGTTTGCCCGGCTCGCTGCCGGCGACCTCGCCGAGGCGCCGGCGGAAACGCGCGTCCAGCGCCGGCGGGATCGCGCCTTGGCCGACCTCCGGCCACCAGAGGCTGTCGGGGAGGTCGTGATGCACCGGCGGCAGCCAGGGCGAGTCGGGACGCATCCTGGGTGGGCGTCGCGGCGCCGGGTAGACGTCGATCAGCACGACTTGGTTCCGCCGCTGAAGTTCGCGGAGGTCGGCGGCATGGACCACGGCGCCGCCGGCCACGCTGGCAGGCACCGCCGCGCGATACTCGCCCATGCGGAATCCGTTCGGCTCGGGCACCGCCGCGACGCCCGCGCCGGTCGACAGCAGCAGCAGTAACAAAACGCGAATCATGGCGACACGATCTGCGGGATCGGGCGGTCCTGCTCGTCCAGTTGCGGAACGCCATACTCGGCCAGCACGCGGACAATTCCGGGGCGCTGGCGGCCGATTGCCTGGTTGATGCGCCGCCGCCATTCCGGCTCGTTGGCGCGCACGCCCATGGCGATGCGATAGTCGAGGCGCGGGGCGTCGGGCTCCGGGGCGATGAACGCGGCGCGCAGCGGCAGCCGGTCGTGCTTGATGGCGTAGCCGGCAATCGGGCCCCACACCAGGGCCACGTCGAGTTGGCCGTCGACCACATCCTGCAGCATCGCGCGCGCCGGGTTGGCGAAACGCGTGTCCACGCCAAGCGAATAGGCGCGGACATGCGGCATCAAGCCATGGCGCAGCGCAAGGTCGGTCGGCGGCGTCGCGGCGACCAGGCCGAGGCGCTTGTCGGCCAGCGCGGGATCGCCCATCGATACGGCGGCGATGCCATCGGCGCTGCGCGTCACGATCATGTAGCCGGTGTGGTAGTAGGAGTTGGTGTCTTCCATGATGCCGTCGCCCGACACGGCACCCATCACCAAGTCGCACTCGCGCGCCCGCAGCGTGTTGCGCACGAAGCCGATGACCTGCGGGAACCAGACGTAGCTGACCGGGAGCCGCAGGTCGGCGGCGATCAGGTCGGCGATGCGGTTCTCGAAACCTTCGCGCGCCCGGTCGGAGAACGGCAGGTTGTGCGGATCGGCGCAGACCCGAAGCTCGGTGCGTGAGATCAGCTCCAGGCTTTGGGTCCGCGCCTCGCTCGCGGCGAACAGGAGGCAGAAGACGGCGATGAGGCGGATCGGGTTAGCTGTCATCCCCGATCCGCTTCGGCCGGCCGCGCGGCAGCTTGTCGTCCGAACGGGCCTTCAGGTAGCCGTAGATGTCGTCCATGTAGCTCACCACGTCCTCGGTGGTGCCAAACGACGGCATGACGTTGTTCTGCGACGACGTCACGTTCTTGCGGCCGTTGATGACGACGTTGGTGAAGTCGTCGTAGCTGAGGTGCTTCAGCGAGTTCGTCAGGTTCGGCGCGTAGGAACTGCCGGCGCCGTCCGGACCATGACAGCGCAGGCAGGACTCTCCGTAACGCCGGAAGCCGTTATAGACATGCTGGTCGACCAACCCGTTCTGCACGACGTAGATCGGATCGTTCTCCGCCCGCGCCTTGCCGGACAGGGCGACACCCCCGGCAAGGATCGAGCACAGCACAGAGGCAAGCACGAAAGCTGGTCCGTAACGCATAGGAAGTCGCTCTCCGCGAGGTTAGTCGAGGCCGAACACGGTCAGCACGCCACCCAGTTGGGTGTAGTTCGAAAGCTGCTTGTAGGCGCCGACCGCGCCGAGGCCCTCGTTGTCCTTGGCCAAGCCGGCCGCCATGCCGATCCCGGCCCAGCCACCAACGCCGGACAGCACCGCGAGGTATTGCTTGCCGTTATGCGTGTAGGTGTTGACGTTGCCGATGATGCCGGACGGGGTCTTGTAGCGATACAGCTCCTTGCCGGTCTTGACGTCGACGCCCTTGATGTAGCCTTCGAGGGTTCCGTAGAACGCCACGTCGCCGGCGGTCGCGAGCGCCCCCGACCAGACCGAGAACGGCTCCGGGTCCGACCACAGGATCTTGCCCTGGCCAGCGTCGTAGGCGATGAAGTTGCCAAGGTTGGTGTCGCCCTTCGGCGGGTACATCGACAGCGTGGCGCCGACGAACGGCTGACCGGCGGTGTAGGAAACCTTGAACGGCTCGTAATCCATGCAGACGTGGTTGGTCGGCACGTAGAACACGCCGGTCTTGGGCGAGAACGCCGATGGCTGTTGGTCTTTCGAGCCGAGCGCCGCCGGGCAGACGTTGCGGCTGTTGTGGTCCTCGCCGCCATGCCCCGGCGCGAACGCCGCGACCACTTCCGGCCGCCCGGTCTTCATGTCCACATGGGTGGCCCAGTTCACCGCCGGGTCATACTTCTCGGCGACCAGCAACTCGCCGGTCTCGCGGTTCAGGGTGTAGGCGAAGCCGTTGCGGTCGAAATGCACCAGCGCCTTGGTCATGACGCCGTGAACCGGGATGTCAGCCAGGATCATCTCGTTGACGCCGTCGTAGTCCCACTCGTCGTGCGGCGTCATCTGGAACACCCACTTCGCCATGCCGGTGTCGGCGTCGCGGGCGAAGATGGTCATCGACCACTTGTTGTCGCCGGGGCGCTGCACCGGGTTCCAGGTGCTCGGGTTGCCGGTCCCGTAATAGATCAGGTTGGTCGCCGGGTCATACGAATACCAGCCCCAGGTCGAGCCGCCGCCGGTCTTCCACTGGTCGCCCTGCCAGGTCGACAGCGACGAGTTGGCGCCGATCGGCTTGCCCATCATGGTGGTCTTCTCGGGGTCGACCAGCAGTTCCGCATCGGGGCCGACAGAGGCGGCCTTCCAGGCGAGGCTGCCGTCCTTCAGGTTGTACGCGGTGAGACGGCCCTGCACGCCGAACTCGCCGCCGCTGATGCCGACATAGACTTTGTCCTTCACGATCATCGGCGCCATGGTCATGGTCTCGCCCTTGGCGGCGTCGCCGTTCTGGATGTGCCACAGCTCCTTGCCGGTCTTGGCGTCGAGGGCCACCGTCGTGGCGTCAGCTTGGTTCAGGATGATCTTGCCGTCGCCATAGGCGACCCCGCGGTTGACCGTGTCGCAGCACATAACCGCGATGACGTTGGGATCCTGGTGCGGCTCGTACTTCCAGAGCACCTTGCCATTGTCGTTGAGGTCGAGCGCGAACACGTTGTTGGGGAACGGCGTATGCACGTACATGACGTTGCCCACGACGAGCGGGCCACCCTCGTGGCCGCGCAGCACGCCGGTCGAGAACGACCAGATCGGGTGCAGTTTCGACACGTTGGACGCGTTGATCTGCTCGAGCGTGCTGTAGCGCTGGTTGGCGTAGTTGCCGGTGGGCATCACCCACTGGTTGGCGTCGGTCTGCAGTTTCAGCAGCTCCTCGTTGGCCGAGGCCGGCCGTATCGTCGCCACGGCCCCCACCGCGAGCAGCGCGCTACAGGTGAGCAGGGAAAGCCTTTTCATTGGTGGTCCTCCGTTTGACGCCGATCGCTGAAGCTGATTCTTACTTATGAACAATCCGAGAAACACCTGTTCACTTATGGAAGTGGCGTGAACAACTGCTCACGCCACCATATGCAGGAGATGCCGCGGTCGACAAGCCATAAGCCCCCAATTACGGCAACTTCAACCGAATTATTGCGCCGCGACAAGTAAGCGCACAACATGGTCCGAAAGCGACTGGACACTGCCTCACGGTCTTGTAGGCTGCCGCGAAACGTCAACCAGGGAGGGCGTCAGGCCGGCTGCTGACGCGGCTTGTCCACTTCACACCGCCATGACGACAGCCGGTATTTCGGGTTCATCTCCAGGTATTCCTGCGCGTGCTGCTGCGCGTTCATGGTGCACTCCAGCGGCGTGGCGTTGACGCCAAGCGGCTCACGCTGCTCCACGCACTGCTTTGGCGCCGTCGACAAGCAATACACGAGGACCAACTCAATCATGGACAACCTTCCCTACAAACGCCCGTTCCGCTGGGCTTGCGCCGTCGTCGCCTTCGCCGCGTGCCTGGCCAACCCTGCCCGCGCCGCAGACACCGCGTCGGCCGGCCAGCCGGACGACCAGCGCCCGCTCAGCGCGGCGCAGGTCGCCCTGTTCGAGAGCCCGCATTTGGGAAACGTAAGCCACGCGGAAACCCTCGACTACCAATTTGTCCGTGAGGGACCGGGCGGCTTCACCGACCGGCTGGCGATGCATGTGCTGCAGGTCCACCCGGACACGACCAAGGAGGTGAGCTTCGATTTTCTCACCGGCGCGCGGCGGGTGGCCTACCCCGAGCTTGACCATTTTCGCGGCAACCCGCTGCTGCTGCTGGTGCTGGAGCGCGACTCGCAGGAGATGAAGGCGACGCTCGGCCTCTCGGCGGCCTATTTCCGCAACCACATCCGCGAAGCCTTCGTCGACCGCGCGAGCATCCAGGCGACCGATTTCCCGCTGGCCGGTCGCTCGGTGCCGGCGCGGGTCGTCACGGTGCGCCCGTTCGCCACCGACGCCAGGCTTGAGCATTTTCCGACGGTGCAGGCCAAGACATACAGCTTCGTGCTCTGCGACAGCATCCCGGGCACCGTCGCCGAGATGCGCATCGAGATGCCGCCGGACCCCGCCGCGGGCATCCCCGCCTTCGCCCAGCGCATCACCTTCCAGGGAGTCGAACCATGATCCGAGCACGCCTATGGGCCGCCGTGGCGCTGTCGCTGCCGGCGTTCGCCGTCGCCGGCCAGGCGCAGCAGCGCCACCCGGCGCACGACTACCCGACCGCGGCGCGCGCCGACTACGTGATCGGCTGCCTGGCATCCAACGGGTTCAAGCGGGAGGCGCTCGACCGCTGCGCCTGCGGCATCGACGTGATCGCCGACATGATGCCGTACGACGATTACGAGAAGGCCGACACCATCCTGCGGATGCAGCAGGGCGGGCTGGGCGATCGCGGCGCCATGTTCCGCGACACCCCGGTCGCCAAGCAGGAAACCGAGAGGCTGCGCCGGGCGGAGGCGGAAGTGAACCTTCAGTGCCACTGATCGTGTGACCTGAACAGGAATTAATGCACCGAGCAAAGAGAAATGCGGTCTAGTCGCGATGCTTCACTTGCGGCTTGGGTGGCGTCACTACCACGCCTATCGAGGTCGCGGCGTTAACCAATCGTGTCGCATCGTCGACTGGAGGAATTTCCAATGACAAAAGTCGAAGCCGCGTTTCTCGTCGCGGCCCTGTCCTGCTCGCTGGGAGCCGCCCACGCCGCCACCGTCACCGAGGATCTCGTGGGAACGATCTCCGGCCAGAACACGACCGATACGGCCGGCCTGTTCGGCGCGCCCGGAGCCAGCCTCGCCGGACAGCCGGTCACGATCCACACCCAGTACGTGACCGCGCCGTTCAACAGCAGTGGCTACTGCCGCACCAGCCATCAATGCTCGCATTACGAATCGCAGGGCGTCGCCGGCACGCCGGGTTCCGTGCTGACGTCCGTGACCCTCAACGGCAAGACCGTGACCTACGCGCCGACCTATATCGGCCAGATCATCCTGGACAACAACAACGCCCACAACTTCGACGCCTACACCGACGCCTACAGCGGCTTCGGCGAAGGTCGCCGTGGCAGCGGTCTGTTCGTGGCGTTCACCTCGGCGCTGGCGTTCGGCGCGCCGCTCTCTCCGGGCAACCCACCGGTGCTGCACAAGAACACCGACTACCTCAGCTTCTTCGATGCGTCGTCGACGTTGCCGGTCGAGCAACTCAACTTCTCGATCAACAGCGCCAGCCAGTAAGCCGGAAATTACCGTCCAACGGTGCATTCGATCTGGCCGTGCGGCTCGTCGGTCGGGATGAACACCATGTTGTCCGCCGACAGGCCGAACGGTTCCAGGCGCGCCGGCAGGTAGTGCTTGTTGGGGCAAGCCATGGTGATCCGGCTCAGCTCAGGCGCCTGGGACAGGGCCGCCTCGCCCATGCGCAGCAGGCTGTCCTGGACACTGTGGCTGTAGGTGGTCGCGAACACCTCCAGCATCGCCGCCAGGATCGCGGCGTTGGTTGCCGGGTAGTCGGCGGGCGGCGTCCGCCAGGTCCAGGTGGCGTCCATCGCGGTGGCGACGAGGCGGTCGGTGGTTTCCGGCAGGGTGGTGGTGTCGTCCATGACGTAACCGACCCAGCCGGCGGCGGTGGACTTCATGAACGTGTAGCCGGTGATCCCGGAAGTGACCGCCACGCCGTCGCGGGTGGCGCTGACCCGGGCATACGGCGCGCCGTTGGCGTCCAGCGTGAAGCTGTGGCCGTGCGGACCGCCACCCACGTTGGCGCGCGCCCATTTCGTCTCGTGCAGCGTCACGGTGGCGCGGCTAACCTGGGGGTATCGTGACAGGAAGCGGCGCGCGAGCTTCTCGCCGAACACCTCGTTGCAGGCAGCCACCTCCTCGCGCGCCACGATGTAGGTGATGTTCTTGATCGTGTCGGTCGCGATCACCTGGGCGTTGTCGGCCGCGGTGTAGGCGGCGGCGAAGTCGCCTTCGAGCATGGTGAGCGCCGTCACCTCGCGGACCTCGTTGTGGTCGCCGTCGCGCGCGACGCGCAGCACCCGCACCCGGCCCTTGCCGTAGCTGTTGGCGATCAGCGGCATGGCGGCCGCTCAGTGCCCGCGCAGGATCTGGCTCAGGAACAGCTTCAGCCGCTCGGTCTTGGGAGCCGAGAACAGCTCCGCCGGCGGCCCGCTCTCGACGATCTCGCCGCGGTCCATGAACACCACGCGGTCGGCGACCTGGCGCGCGAAGCCCATCTCGTGCGTCACGCACACCATGGTCATGCCGCTCTCGGCCAGGCCGATCATGGTGTCGAGCACCTCCTTGATCATTTCCGGGTCGAGTGCCGAGGTCGGCTCGTCGAACAGCATGATCTTGGGCTTCATGCACAGCGCGCGCGCGATCGCCACGCGCTGCTGCTGGCCGCCCGAGAGCTGGCCAGGGTACTTGCCCGCCTGCTCGGGGATCTTGACCCGGCGCAAGTAGTCCATCGCCAGTTCCTCGGCCTCGCGCTTGGGCATCTTGCGCACCCAGATCGGCGCCAGGGTGCAGTTCTCCAGCACGGTGAGGTGTGGGAACAGGTTGAAGCTCTGGAACACCATGCCGACCTCGCGCCGGATGGTGTCGAGCGCCCGCGTGTCGTCGGTGAGTTCGGTGCCCTCGACGCTGATGCGGCCGTCCTGGTGCGTCTCCAGCCGGTTGATGCAGCGGATCATGGTCGACTTGCCCGAGCCGGACGGGCCGCACACCACGACGCGCTCCTTCTGCGCCACGGTGAGCGAGACATCGCGCAGCACGTGCATGGCGCCGTACCACTTGTTGACGCGGTCGAGTTCGATCGCCGCCGTCATGTCGTTCATCGGCGTGTCCTCAGCGGTTGGCGGTGCGGGAGAAGCCGCGCTCCAGGCTGCGGCTGTAGCTCGACATGGCGTAGCAGAACACGAAGTAGATCACCGCCAGCAGCAGGTAGATCTCGGTCGAGAACCCGGCCCAGGTCGGGTCGGCCATGGCGATCTTGCCCGAGGTCAGCAAATCGGGGATGCCGATGATGAGCACCAGGCTGGTGTCCTTGAAGAAGCCGATGAAGGTGTTGACCAGCGGCGGGATCACCAGGCGCAGCGCCTGCGGCAGGATGACGAGGCCGGTCTTGCGCCAGAACGACAGGCCGAGCGCGTCGGCCGCCTCGTACTGCCCCTTGGGCAGCGCCTGCAGCCCGCCGCGGACCACCTCGGCCAAGTAGGCGCCGGCGAACAGGACGATGGCGACCTGGGCGCGCAGCAGCTTGTCCGGGTTCATGCCCTCCGGCATGAACAGCGGGAACATCACGCTGGCCATGAACAGCAGGCTGATGAGCGGCACGCCGCGGATCAGTTCGACGTAGACGATGCACAGCAGCCGCACGGCAGGCAGGTTCCGCGAGCGCCGGCCCAGCGCCACCAGGATCGACAGCGGGAAGGCGAAGGCCAAGCCAAAGGTCGACAGGATCAGGGTGATCGGTAGCCCGCCCCACTGGTCCTGTGGCACGAAGCGCATCCCCAGCACGCCGCCCCACATCAGCACGCCGATCGCGGCCAGGGTGGCAATCCACACGTACAGCAGTTCCTTGCGCCAGAACCGGCGCATGGCCGAGACCGCGTAGAGCGCCACGAACAGCCCGATGCAGACCAGCGGGCGCCACTGCTCGGCGTACGGGAACGGGCCGAACAGGATGAAGCGGTACTTGTCGCCGATGGTGGCCCAGCAGGCGCCCGTGCCCTGCAACTGCCGGCAGGCGGTGGCGTCGGGGCCGTGCGGGCCGGGCGGCACGCTCCAGACCGCGTGCAGCACGCTCCAGCCGAAGAACTCCCAGGCCCAGCGCAGCAAAAGGTAGCCGAGCAGCAGCGTCACCGCCGTCGACCACCAGCCGGAGAACAGGTTGGCGCGCAGCCAGCCGAGCGGGCCACCACTCGATACGACAGGCCGCGCGCGGGGGGGCAAAGGCTGCGTCGCCTGGCCGGTGATGGCGGGGACCGGCTCGATCAAATCGAGCCCGGGAATCGCGTCGCGGTCCATCGCCTAGCGCTCCACCAGCGCGATGCGCGTGTTGTACCAGTTCATGAACAGGCTGATCGACAGGCTGATGGTCAGGTACACGAGCATGATGATGCTGATGCCCTCGATCGCCTGGCCGGTCTGGTTCAGCGTGGTGTTGGCCAGCGAGACGATGTCCTGGTAGCCGATCGCGACCGCCAGCGAGCTGTTCTTGGTCAGGTTGAGGAACTCGCTGGTGAGCGGCGGGATGATGACCCGCATCGCCTGCGGCAGCACCACCAGCCGCAGGATGGCGCCCCGCGACAGGCCGAGCGCGCCCGCCGCCTCCCACTGCCCGGCTGAGACCGCCTGGATGCCGGAGCGCACGATCTCGGCGATGTAGGCCGAGGTGTAGACCGTGAGGCCGATCAGCAGCGCGCCGTATTCCGGGCTCACCGTGGCGCCGCCGGTGAAGTTGAAGCCGCGCAGCGCCGGCAGGTCGGGCGAGAACGGCGCCCCCAGCGCCGCCCAGGCCAGCACCGGCAGCCCCACGACCAGCGCCACCGTGACCGGCCACACCGGCGCGCGCCGTCCGCTCGCTTCCTGCCGCCGCCGCGCCGCGCGCGCCCACAGCGCCGACAGCACGATGCCGCCCAGCAGCGCCAGCGCCGCCCAGCCGAACGCCGGGTCGCCGTGCAGCCAGGGCAGCTTGATGCCGCGATTGGACAGGAACGCGCCGGCGAAGTGCGCCGCCTGGCGCGGCGCCGGCAGCCCCTGCAGCAGCACATACCAGAACAGCAGTTGCAGCAGCGGCGGGATGTCGCGCAGCACCTCGACGTAGACCGCCGACAGCTTGGCGATCAGCCAGTTGCGCGACAGCCGGCCGATGCCGACCAGCGTGCCGATGAGGCTCGCCAACGCGATGCCGACCAGCGACACCTTGAGCGTGTTGAGCACGCCCTCCAGCAGCGCGTGGAAGTAGGTGTTGACCGCCGGGTCGTAGGGGATCAGCGCCTCGCCGATCGGGATGCCGGCGGTGCGGCCTAGGAAGCCGAACCCGGTCGCGATGTGGCGCGCCGCCAGGTTGCGGTTGGTGTTGCCGATCAGGATCGCGACCAGGCCGACCACGACCGCGACGACGACGGCCTGCCAGACGATGTTGCGCAACAGCGGGTCCGACCATGACAGCCGCATGCGGCGGCGTGGCGCATAGCGGGGTCGGCCGGGAAGGGCGGTGGTGACGGACATGCGTGCGGCGGACCCCCATCAGGCACCCGGCAAGAACCGGGCCGCGAGGGCTGTGCAAGAAACAGCCCAGGCCGTAGACTGATGCAACCCAGGCTGCGCTGGCAAGCGGGGAGGGTTAGCGCAGCGGCGGCGCGTACTGGATGCCGCCCTTGCTCCACAGCGCGTTGATGCCGCGCGGCACGCCCAGCACGGTGATGTTGCGGTCCCAGATCTCGCCGTAGTTGCCGACCTGCTTGACCACGTTGTAGGCCCATTTGTTGTCGAGCCCGAGCGCCTTGCCCATGTCGCCCTCGAGGCCCAGCAGGCGGCGCACGTCCGGCTTGGTGCTGGTCATCTGGCTGTCGACGTTGGCCTGGGTGACGCCCAGCTCCTCGGCGGTGAGTTCGGCGAAGTAGGTCCAGCGCACCACGTCGAACCACTTGTCGTCGCCCTTGCGCACCATGTAGCCGAGCGGCTCCTTGCTGATGATCTCGGGCAGCAGCACGAAATCGTCCTTGTTGGTCTGCGTGGCGCGGAACGTCGCCAGCGCCGAGCTGTCGGTCGAGTAGGCGTCGCAGCGGCCGGAGACGAAGGCGTTCTGGATCTCGGCCAGGTTCTCGATCAGGATCGGCGTGAACTTGATGTTGTTGACGCGGAAATAGTCGGCGATGGCGAGCTCGGTGCTGGTGCCGGGCTGCACGCAGATGGTGGCGCCGTCCATCTCCTTGGCCGACTTCACGTTCATCGACTTCTTCACCAGGAAGCCGGTGCCGTCGTAGTAGTTCACGCCGGCGAACTCGGCGCCGAGGTTGCCCTCGCGTGCCAGTGTCCAGGTGGTGCTGCGGATCAGCACGTCGACTTCGCCCGATTGCAGCGCCGTGAAGCGGTTCTGTGTCGTCAGCGGCGAGTACTTGACCTTGTTGGCGTCGCCCAGCACAGCGGCGGCGATAGCGCGGCAGCTATCGGAATCAAGGCCCTTCATCACTCCCTGGCTATCGGGCAGCGAGAAGCCCGGCACGTTGCCGGCGATGCCGCACACCAGTTGCCCGCGCGCGCGCACCGCGTCGAGCGTGCTGGAGCCGCTGCCCTGCGCCTGGGCGGCGTGCCCGGCCAGCAACATTCCGCCCATTGTCGCGGCAGTCGTAAGGATCGTTCCAGTCCGGGTCATCGTGCTCTCTCGCGTTAAATTGGCGGGAACGACCCCGCAACGTCCCGACATACTGCCCTTGCCGCGACGGCT
The DNA here is from genome assembly GCA_964250775.1 of uncultured Acetobacteraceae bacterium. GTDB lineage: Bacteria > Pseudomonadota > Alphaproteobacteria > Acetobacterales > Acetobacteraceae > CAVRQM01. Next base: position 38,199 of record CAXUHK010000008.1, read on the forward strand.
GCAATCGGCCACATCGCGGCCATGCTGCATCTGACCAAGCTGGCGGTCGGCGCCCGCGACGTGGCGGCGCTGCGGGCGTTCCAGCAGGCCCGCGCGTCGGCCGAGCCGCCGCTGCGCCATCGCACCCGCAACGCGCCCCGCCGCGCCGCCGAACTGGTCGACGGCGGCTCGATCTACTGGGTGGTGGCCGGCGCGATGCTGGTGCGTCAGCGCGTGCTCGACGTGATCGCCGACCGGTGGGAGGACGGCACCGCCTGCGCCGGCCTGGTGCTCGACCCCGCCCTGGTCGCGGTCGAGGGCCGGCCGGTCAAGGCGTTCCAGGGCTGGCGCTACCTGGCCGCACACGAGGCGCCGCCCGACCTCCGTGAGGGCGTGGCGCAGCACGATCTGCCGGCGGCGATGGCGCTTGAGCTGCGCCGTCTGTGTCTTCTATAGCACAGAGAGTGTGGCGCGAGAGGCGCACGCGCAGTTGAAGCCGCGTGGTGACGCTCGGGCGCGCTATGGCGGTGATAGCTTGTCCCCTCGATTCGGAGATCACCGCGATGCTGCGCTTGCGCAAACTGATGACCGTGTTGCTCGTGCTTGGCCTGGGCGTGCTGGCGCTCCCAGGCCCCGCCCACGCGCAGTATTATTACGACCGCCACCATCATCGCCATTACCGGCGGCCGCCGCCGCGTCGGCATTACTACCGCCACGACGACCGTAGATACCTGCCGCCCCGCTGAACCGGCCGGCCGCGCGTCACCCGGGGTGGCGCGCGGCATGGACCGAGCCGGCTGAACCGACTATCCCGGCGCGGCCAGTCGTACCCGCAAGAGGGCCGCACCGTCCGCATGTCAGTCCCGCGCCTGCTCGCCGCTCTGGTCGAGCACAGCCGTCGCCACGCGCGAATCGTCTTCCTGCTCGGGCTCGCCGTCTCGGCCGCGTGCGCCTGGCTCGCGTACGAGCGGCTCGGCGTCTCGACCGACACCGACCAGTTGTTCGCGGCCTCGCTGCCATGGCGACAGTGGCAACTCGCCTGGGACCGCGGATTCCCTCGCTCGCGCGACCTGCTGGCCGCCGTCATCGACGCGCGGCAACCCGAGGAGGCGGAAGCGACCGCCGCCGGCCTGGCGCAGGCGCTGGCCGCTGACGCGGGGCATTTCCGCAGCGTGGCCCGGCCCGACGCCTCGCCCTACCTCGAAGCCAACGGCCTGCTGTTCCTCGATGCCAAGACGCTGGGGGCCTTGCTCGACCAGACCATCGACGCGCAGCCGTTCCTCGGCCAGTTGGTCGCCGACCCCAGCGCCCGCGGCCTGTTCGCGGCGCTCACTCTGGTGGCGATGGGGGTCGAGCGCGGCGAGGCGCAACTGGGGCCGTTCGCGCCGGCGCTGGGCCAGTTCCATGACGTGCTGGCGGCGGCACTGGCCGGCCATCCGCAGCCGCTGTCGTGGCAGTCGCTGCTGGCCGGGCCGGTGCTGCGCCAGGCCGGGCAGTACCGCTTCGTGCTGGCGCAGCCGAAGCTCGACTACGGCGCGTTGCAGCCCGGCGGCAACGCCACTTCGATCATGCGCGCGGCCATCGCCCGGCTGCCGTTCGTGGCCTCGGGCGACGCGCGGGTGCGGATCACCGGCTCGGTGGCGCTGGCCGACGAGGAGTTCGCGACCGTGGCGCAGGGCGCGCTGTGGGGCACGCTCGGCAGCGTCGTGCTGGTGACGGTGTGGCTGCTGCTGGCGGTGCGGAGCTGGCGGTTGATCCTGCCGATCCTGCTGACGCTGGTGGTGGGGCTTTTCGTGACCATAGGCTTCGCGACGCTCGCGGTCGGCACGCTGAACCTGATCTCGGTCGCCTTCGCCATCCTGTTCGTGGGCATCGCGGTGGATTTCGCGATCCAGTTCAGCGTCCGCTACCGCGAGGAGCGGCTGCTGGCGCCGCACCCGGCGGCGGCGCTGGGCCACACCGCCGAGCGGGTCGGGCCGCAGATCCTGGTCGCGGCCTGCGCCACCTCGGCCGGCTTCTTCGCCTTCGTGCCGACCGACTTCAAGGGTGTCGCCGAGCTGGGACTGATCGCCGGGGTGGGGATGCTGGTCGCCTTCGCCGCGACGCTGGCGTTCCTGCCGGCGGCGCTGACGCTGTTCCGCCCGCGCGCCGAGCGGGCGGACGTGGGCTTCGCCTGGGGCGGCGCGCTGGAACGCGGGCTGGTCCGGGCGCGACTGCCGATGCTCGCGGCGTTCGCGGCCGTGGCCGCGCTGGGCTTGGCGCTGTTGCCGCGCATCGCCTTCGACAGCGACCCGCTGCACACCAAGGACCCGAGCACCGAGGCCATGCGCACGCTGGCCGACCTGATGGCCTCGCCGCTCACCAGCCCGTACAACGCCGAAATCCTGGCCGCCTCGCCGGAGGTGGCCGATGCGCTCGCGGCGCGGCTGCGGGCGCTGCCGCTGGCGGCCGACGTGTTGACCCTGTCCAGCTTCGTGCCCGAGGACCAGCAGGCCAAACTGGCGTTGCTGGCCGACGCCCGGGACGTGCTCGCGGCGTCGCTGACGCCGCGCTCGGCCGCCGCCGCGGTCAGCGCCGAGGACGTGCGCCAGGCGGCGCGCAGTGCCGCCGCCGGCATCGCCCGCGCCGCCGACAAGCTGCCGCCGCGGGCACCGCTGCTGCTGTTGGGCGACGACCTGCGCGCGCTGGCGGCGGCTCCGGACGCCACGGCGCTCGCGACCAACGCGGCCCTGGTGCGGTTCCTGCCGGAGCAGCTTGACCGCCTGCGCGCGGCGCTGGCGGCACGGCCGGTCACGCTCGCCGACGTGCCCGCCGACCTCGCCCGCGACTGGCGGCTGCCGGATGGACGGACACGGGTGCAGGTGCTGGCCAAGCCCGAGGCGCAGGACAGTGCCGGGCTGCACAGCTTCGTGGCGCAGGTGCGCACGGTGGCGCCGGATGCCGGCGGCCCGGCGGTCGGCATCGTCGAGACCGCCGCCACCATCGTGGGCGCGTTCCGCACCGCGGCGGCATTGGCGCTGGTCGCCATTGCCGTGATCCTGGCGCTGGCGCTGCGTCGGGCGGCGCACGTGGCGCTGGTGCTGATGCCGCTGCTGCTGTCGGCGTTGATGACGGCGGCGGTGGTGGCGCTGTGGCCGCTGCCGCTCAACTTCGCCAACATCATCGCGTTGCCGCTGCTGCTCGGCGTCGGCGTGTCGTTCAACATCTACTTCGTGATGAACTGGCGCGCCGGCGCGCGGCAATTCCTCGGCACCGCCACGGCCCGCGCGGTGGTGTTCTCGGCGCTCACCACCGGCACCGCGTTCGGCTCGCTGGCGCTGAGCCGGCATCCCGGCACATCGAGCATGGGGGTGCTGCTCCTGCTCAGCCTGGGCTGCACCCTGGTGGCGACGCTGCTGTTCGTGCCCGCGCTGCTGGCACGGCGGCCCGCACGGCCGGGCTGAGAAGGGTGGCCATCTCGGCGGCGTGCTCATAGCCGGGCATCAGCCGTACCAGCGTGGCGTCGGCGTGGGTCGCCGGATGGAAGTAGATCTCGACGTCGCCCGGCGGCAGCGCCGGCAACAGCGACAGCAGCCGCGCCTCGGTCATGTGGCCGCTCCAGGCCAGTCCGAACACCGCGTCGGGCGCCTCCATGCCAGCGACGCGGACCTGACGGCGCAGCGGCCACGTGCCGGCGCGCATGGCACGGGCGCCCAGGGTCGGTGCCACGCCCAGGCGCGCCATGATGTCCGTCGGCTCGGCCGGAACCCGGACCCGCGACAGCCCGAACTCGCGCCCGACCCGGACCAGCGTGGCTCCCACCATCGGGTGCATGTGCATGTGCTTGTGCGCATCGGCATGGCCGAGGCGCAGCCCGGTCGCCGCGAACGCCGCGAACTGCGCCCGCACTTCCGCCTCCAGCGCGCGCCGTCGCCACGCATGGCGCAAGCCGAGGCGGAACTGGTCGGAGCCGAACCAGTCGCCGGTCACGGCCGAGACGCCCTCGATCACCACCAGATGCAGTCCGACGGCGAGGCCGGGCAGCCGGCGCGCCCGCGCCACCGCGTCGGCCGCCGCCTCGCCCGTCACCATCAGGCTGGCGTGGGTCAGCACGCCATCGCGGTGGGCGCGCTCGACCGCCTCGTTGACCGCCGGGGACAGGCCGAAATCGTCGGCGGTGAAGGCGATCAGGCGGCGTGGCGCTCGCGCAGGAACTGGAAGAACTCGACGCCCTCGCGCAGCCGGCGCTTCATCATCTGCGGGCTGCGCACCATCTCGCCCACGATCGAGGCGATCTTCGGCGCGCGGAAGTAGAACCGCCGGTAGAACGTCTCCACCGAATCGAACATCTCGGTGTGCGACAAATGCGGGTAGCTGAGCGGCGCGATCTGGATGCCGTGGTCGTCGATCAGCTCGGCGTGCTCGGCGTCGAGCCAGTTGTTCTCGACCGCTTGCTTGTAGAGGAAGGTGCCGGGATAGGGCGCGGCCAGCGAGACCTGCATGGTGTGCGGGTTCACATCCTGCGCGAAGCGGATGGTCTCCTCGATGGTCTCGCGGGTCTCGCCGGGCAGGCCCAGGATGAATGTGCCGTGGATCTTGATGCCGAGCTCGTGGCAGTCCTTGGTGAACTGCCGCGCGACCTCGATTCGCATCCCCTTCTTGATGTTGTACAGGATCTGCTGATTGCCGCTCTCGTACCCGACCAGCAGCAGGCGCAGCCCGTTGTCGCGTAGCACCTTGAGTGTCGCGCGCGGCACGTTGGCCTTGGCGTTGCAGCTCCAGGTCACGCCGAGCTTGCCCAACTCGCGCGCGATCGCCTCGGCGCGCGGCAGGTTGTCGGTGAAGGTGTCGTCGTCGAAGAAGAACTCCCGCACTTGCGGGAACATCGCCTTGGCGTGCTTGATCTCGGCGGCGACGTGCTCCGGGCTGCGCACCCGGTAGCGGTGGCCACCCACGGTCTGCGGCCACAGGCAGAAGGTGCAATGGCTCTTGCAGCCGCGCCCGGTGTACAGCGACACATACGGGTGCAGCAGGTAGCCGATGAAGTAGTCCTCAATGCGCAGGTCGCGCTGGTACACGTCGGTCACGAACGGCAGATGGTCCATGTCCTCCAGCGTCGCCCGGTCCTTGTTGTGGACCAGGGCGCCGTCGGCCCCGCGATAGCTGATGCCGTCGATCGTGGCCCAGTCGCGGCCCTCGGCCACTTCCTTGATGGTGAAGTCGAACTCGTTGCGGGCCACGAAGTCGATGGCGTTGCCCTGCTGCAGGCTCTCGGCCGGCTGCACCGCGACCTTGGCGCCGACGAAGCCGATCTTGAGCGCCGGGTTCTTGTCCTTGAGCGCCTGCGCCACCCGCACGTCGGAGGCGAACGAGGGCGTCGAGGTATGGATCACGCACAGCTCGTAGTCGCCGATCTGGTCGGTGATGGCGTCGAGGCCGATGCGGGCCGGCGGCGCGTCGATCAGCTTGCTGCCCGGCACCAGGGCGGCCGGCTGCGCCAGCCAGGTAGGATACCAGAAGCTCTTGATCTCGCGCTTCGCCTGGTAGCGCGAGCCGGCACCGCCGTCGAAGCCGTCGAAGCTGGGTGGCTGCAGGAACAAGGTCTTCATCATCAGCGTTCGGTCCCCAAAGGCGGCGCGATCAACGAGGCGCGCAGCACCTGGCCGCGCCACTCGACCTTGTCGCCGGCGTAGCTCGCCAGCACTACCGCGACGGACATGATGTCGCGCAGCGGCAAAAGCCAGACCGGGGTGCGGCTGGAAAACCCGTTGTCGACCAAGCCGAGCGAGCGGTCGATGCCGCGACCGACCAGCGCGCGGGTGGCCCAGGTCGCCAGCAACAGCGCCGTCGCCCACTCCTCGACACCCGAAAGCCCCAGCGTCAGCAACGCCCAGAACAGCGGATACTGGACCACCGAAGCCGCGAAGCCGGTCGGCACCAGCGACAGGATGGTGCGCGACCAGCGCAATTCGTGGCGATACAGCGCGCCGATGCGGGCCTCCGGCACGGTGGTCGCCGGGATCGTCGCCGCGAGTTTGACCCGCAACCCTCGCGCGCGGACCAGCCTGCCCAGCACATGATCGTCGGCCAAGTGATGCACCAGGGCGTGCAAGCCGCCGATCGCGTCCAGCGTCCGTCGCGTCAGCGCCATGGTGGCGCCCAGGCAGTCCTGCCGGCCCAGCGCCCGCGCCATCAACGCGCCGGGCAGGAAGCCATGGGTGATCGCGGTGGCGCCGAGCCGCCCGACCAGGGTCGCGGTGGCCGGCAGGCCGGTGTACAGCGTGGTGGCCAGGCCGACGCCCGGCTCGGCCAGCGCGTCGGCGATCCGGGCCAGGTAGTCGGGGGCGGCGTGCACGTCGCTGTCGGCGATCACCAGCACGTCGTGCCGCGCCGCCGGCAGCATGTTGATGAGGTTGGCGACCTTGTGGTTGCGCCCGTGCGCGCGCCCATCGCTGACCAGGGCAATATCGACCTCGGGGAAGCGCGCGCGCAATCGCTCGACCACCGCGATGGCCGGATCGTGCGGGCTCTGCACCCCGAACACGACCTGGAACCGGCGATAATCCTGCCGGCACAGCGTCTCCAGCGCCTGTTCGAGCAGCGGTTCGGCGCCGTGCAGCGGCTTCAGCACGCTGATCGCCGGCCGCGCGGCGTCCGCCGCCGGTGTCGCGGCACGGAACCGGCGCACCAGCGCCAGTCCGAACAGTCCCTGGACCAGCCCGAAACAGACCACCAGCGCGGCGGCCGCGGCCGGAAGGTTCATGCCAAAGCCCAACCCCATGGCGCTTAGCCGTGCTCGGACAAGGCTGCGCTGCGCTTGCGCAGCGAGGCGATGAGCGGCGCGGTCGTGCCGCCGCTCAGCAGCGAGCGGAAGTCGGAACGCTGCACCGCGACCCGGCTGATCGACCCGTCGAGCAGCACGTCGACCGCGCGCCAGCCGTCCTCGCCCTGGCGCATCACGTAATCGAGCGTGGTCGGGTCGCCGCTGGCGGGTACGATCTGCGAATGCACCACCTGGTTCTCCCCCACCGCGCGGGCCTGCGGCGACACCACGAAGCGCTCGCCCTTGAACTCGGCGAAGTTGGCGACGTAATTGGCGACCGTGAAATCCGTGAACGCGGCCAGCAGCGCCGCGCGATCCGCGACGCTCATCGCCGCGTAGCGCGGGCCGACCGAGGTGCGCAGCACCACGTCGAGCGAGAAAGCCTGTTCCACCACCGGCCCCAGCATGGCGGCGCGCCGGGCGAACGGGGTTGCCCGCCCGGCGTGCATGATGGCCAGCAGACCGTTGCACAGCGCCGTGATCGGCGCCTCTGGCCCACCCGCCTGCACACCCGTCTGGGCCCGCGCCGGCACGGCGGTAGCCAGGCTCGCCAGTGCGCATCCGAGCAGGAAGCGGCGGCCGATCATGCCGGCCGCGTCTGCGCCTGCCGGCCCAGTCCGGCCAGCGCCGCGGCCACGATGTCGGGCACGGCCATGCCGGCGGCGGCCAACTGCTTGGCGGGGGTGTCATGGTCGACGAAGCGGTCAGGCAGCGTCATCGGTCGCACCCGCAGCGTGCCGTCAAGCGCGCCGCTCCACGCCAGGTGCTGCAGCACCAGCGAGCCGAACCCGCCGACGCTGCCGTCCTCGATGGTCAGCAACAGCGCGTGGTGGCGGGCCAGTTGGTCGATCATCGCGGTATCGAGCGGCTTGGCGAAGCGCGCGTCGGCCACCGTGACCGAGACGCCCTGGGCTGCCAGCAGCTTGGCCGCCGCGAGGCTGTCCGCGAGGCGCGGGCCAAGCGACAGGATCGCGACGTCGGCCCCCTCCTGCACGATGCGCCCGCGCCCCAGCGGCAGCACGCTGCCGCGCGCCGGCAGCGCCAGGCCGAGGCCGGAGCCGCGCGGGTAGCGCACGGCACTGGGCCGGTCGTCGATCGCGGCGGCGGTGGCGACCATGTGCATCAGCTCGACCTCGTCGGACGGTGCCATGAGCACGATGCCGGGCAGGCAGCCGAGATAGGCAAGGTCGAAACTGCCGGCGTGGGTGGCGCCGTCGGCCCCCACGAGCCCGGCGCGGTCGATCGCGAAGCGCACCGGCAGCGACTGGATCGCCACGTCATGCACCACCTGGTCGTAGGCGCGCTGCAGGAAGGTGCTGTAGATGGCGCAGAACGGCGCCATGCCCTCGGTCGCCATGCCGGCGGCGAAGGTGACGGCGTGCTGCTCGGCGATGCCGACGTCGAACGTGCGGGTCGGGTAGGCGGCGGCGAAGCGGTCGAGCCCGGTGCCGCCCGGCATCGCCGCCGTCACCGCGACGATGCGCGAATCCTGCGCCGCCTCGGCCAGGAGCGCGTCGGCGAACACCGCGGTGTAGCTGGGCGGACCAGGGGGCGGCTTGGCCTGCTCGCCGGTCAGCACGTTGAACCGGCTGACCGCGTGCAGCTTGTCCGCCGCCGCCTCGGCCGGCGCGTAGCCGCGGCCCTTCTGCGTGGTGACGTGCAGCAGGATCGGCCCCGGCTCGTCGGCGTCGCGCAGGTTGCGCAGGATCGGCAGCAGGTGGTCGAGGTTGTGGCCGTCGATCGGGCCGAGATAGTAGAACCCCAGCTCCTCGAACAGCGTGCCGCCGGTCAGGATGCCGCGCGCGTATTCCTCCGCCCGCCGCGCGGTGCGCTCGATGCCGCGCGGGAAGCGCCGCGCCATGCGGGCCGCGAGGTCGCGCAGGCTGAGGAAGCTGTGCGACGACAGCAGCCGCGACAGGTAGGCGCTCATCGCTCCCACCGGGGGGGCGATCGACATGTCGTTGTCGTTGAGGATCACCACCAGTCGCGAGCGCAGCCCGCCCGCGTTGTTCATCGCCTCGTAGGCCATGCCGGCGCTCATCGCCCCGTCGCCGATCACCGCGACGACGTGGTTGCTGTCGCCCTTGAGGTCGCGCGCCACCGCCATGCCGAGGCCGGCCGAGATCGAGGTCGAGCTGTGCGCGGCGCCGAACGGGTCGTACTCGCTCTCGCTGCGCCGGGTGAAGCCGGACAGGCCGCCGCCCATGCGCAGGGTGCGGATGCGGTCGCGCCGCCCGGTCAGGATCTTGTGCGGGTAGCACTGGTGGCCGACGTCCCAGATCACCCGGTCGGCCGGCGTGTCGAACACCGCGTGCAACGCGACCGTCAGTTCGACCACGCCGAGCGAGGCGCCGAGATGGCCGCCGGTGGTGGAGACCGCGTCGATGGTCTCGGCGCGCAGCTCGTCGGCCAGTTGGCGCAACTGCTCGGCGGAGAAGTTGCGCAGGTCGGACGGGATGTTGACGCGGTCGAGCATC
>CAXUHK010000009.1:0-454 GCA_964250775.1 uncultured Acetobacteraceae bacterium
CCCCGGTCGCGGCCCCGGCCCCGGCGCCCGCGCGCACCTACCTGGTGTTCTTCGACTGGGACCGCGCCGACCTGACCGCCCGCGCCCGCTCGATCATCAGCGAGGCGGCGCAGAACGCGACCCGCGTCAGCACGACGCGGATCGAGGTCAACGGCTACACCGACCTGTCCGGCACCGCCGCCTACAACCAGAGGCTCAGCGTGCGCCGCGCCCGCGCCGTGCAGGGCGAGCTGGTGCGCGACGGCGTGCCCGCCTCGGAGATCGCGATCCAGGGCTTCGGCGAGAGCAACCCGCTGGTGCCGACCGCCAAGGGCGTGCGCGAGCCGCAGAACCGCCGCGTCGAGATCATCCTGAAGTAAGCCGGCGCCGCACCGCCGGCGCGGGGGCGCGGCCCCCCCCCCCCGCCCCCGGCGCGGGGGGGGGGAGGGGGGGGGCGCGCGGCGCCCCCCGCGGC
>CAXUHK010000009.1:464-28631 GCA_964250775.1 uncultured Acetobacteraceae bacterium
TCGGGGCAGGGCTTGGCCCGCACCTCGTCCTCGCGGCCCCGCACGGCCGCGGCGAAACGGCCCCGTCGCACGACGGGGCCGTTGCCGTGTTCAGGGCTTGGCGAAGCGAAACATCGCGACGTCGGCGCTGAAGCTGCCATCCGCTTCGACGGCGAAGTGGCCGGTCACGCCGTTGCTGACCGCTTGCTGCAGCAGCCGGATCGCGTTCGCCAGCGGCGCCGGCGTGCCGATGCGGGCCGTCCAGGAGGCGAAATCGAGGCGCAGGCGGGCCGGTGCCACCGCCACGGTCGCCAAACCGGCTCCACCGGCCACCTCCAGCCACTCGGCCAAGGTCCGGTTGCGCACGTGCGACGGGTCGCGCAGCAGCTCGATGGCGTTCAGGAAGGTGTCGAACTCGGCGCGGCCGGGCGAGACCAGGTCGACGAACGCGGCCACGCCGCCGGGGCGCAGCACCCGCGCCGCCTCGCCGATGCCGGCCCGGAAGTCGCGCCAATGGTGCGCGCTGTAGCGGCTCAGCACGATGTCGAACGCGCCAGCGGCGAAGTCCAGGCGCTCGGCGGCGCCCTGCCTGGTGGCGATCGGCAGGTCGCGCCGCGCCGCCTCGGCGGCCACCACCGCCAGCATCTCCCGCGACAGGTCGTAGGCCGTGACCTCGGCGCCCTGTGCCGCCGCCGCGTACGAGACGTGGCCGCCGCCGCAGCCGAGGTCGAGCGTGCGCACGCCCTGGCCGGCCGCCGCGCGCTCGCGCACGACGGCGGCGATCGCCGCGAGGTCGTCGCCTTGGGCGTGGACGAGGCTGGTGAGATAGGCCCCGGCCTGGGCGCCGAACTGGCGCGCCACCAGTTGCTCCTGGGTTCCGACGTTCATGCCATGCTCCATCCCGCCGACCGATCCCGGCAGATTAAACTGTTTGCAAGCCGATGCCGACAGGCCACCGTGGCGGCGATGCGCACAACGTTCAGGATATTGCGCGTGCTGCTGGTCGGCATCGCGGCACTGGCGGCGGCGGCGGCGGTCGCGGTGGTTGCGGTGCTGTGGCTGACGCGGCCGGGCGGCGACCTGCGCGCCGCCATCCCCGGCCTGCACGCCCCGGTCGCGGTGGATTTCGACGGCGACGGCATCCCGCGCATCCGCGCCGGCGACCGGCTCGACGCCGCGGCGGCGCTTGGCTTCCTGCACGCGCGCGAGCGGCTGTTCGAGATGGACCTGATGCGCCGCGCCGCGAGCGGCGAACTCGCGGAGCAAGTGGGGTCGCAGGCGCTGCCGGTCGACCGCTTCATGCGCACCATGGGGGTGCGCCGGCGCGCCGAAGCGGACCTGGCCACGCTGCCGGCGGCGACGCGCGAGCTGCTCGACGCCTACGCGCGCGGGGTCAACGCCTGGATCGCCCGCCGGGGCCGCTGGGCCGCGCCCGAGTTCGCGCTGCTTGGGCGGCCACGGCCCTGGCAGGCGGTCGATAGCCTGCTGTGGGGCAAGACCATGGGCCTCTATCTGTCGAGCAACTGGCAGGTGGAGCTGGCCCGCCTGGCGCTGGGCAAGACGATGGACCCGGCAAGGATCGAATCGTTGTGGCCCGGCCAGGACGAGCCGGGGCGGCCGGAGGCGGCGTGGCGCGCCGACCCGCTCCTTGCCGCCACGGCGACCCGAATCGCGGCGGCGGTGCCGACGTTCCCCGCCCCGTTCACCCTGCCGGACCAAGCCAGCAACGCCTGGGCGGTCGACGGCCGGCACAGCGTCAGCGGCGCGCCGCTACTGGCCGGCGACCCGCATCTGGCGTTCGGCCTGCCGAGCATCTGGTATCTGGCGCGCGTCGAGACGCCGGGGCACGTGCTGGTCGGCGCCACCGCGCCCGGCGTGCCGATGCTGGTGATCGGCCATAACGGCCACGTCGCCTGGAGCTTCACCACCACCGGGGCCGACACCCAGGACCTGTTCGTCGAGACCTCGGCCGGCGACGGGCGCTACGCCACGCCGGACGGGCCGCAGCCTTACGTCACCCGCACCGAGACCATCCATGTGCGCGGGGCCGCGGACGTCGTGCTGTCGGTGCGCGAGACCCGGCACGGGCCGGTGGTGAGCGATATCGTGGACACCAACGGCCCGTTACTGGCGCTCGCCATGGCGAACCTGATGCCGGGCGACACTGCCGCCAGTGGGCTGGTGGCGCTGAACGAAGCCACCGACGTCGCCGCCGCGGGTCGGGCGGCGGCGCGGATCAGCCAGCCGGTGCAGAACCTGATGGTCGCCGACCATGACGGCATCGCGCTGTTCGTGACCGGCCGGGTGCCGATCCGGCGCGGCGGCGACGGCTCGCTTCCGGCGCCGGGCGCCGATGGCAGCCACGACTGGACCGGCTTCGCCAGCGGCGACGCGCTGCCGCACTACCTGGCGCCCCCAAGCGGCCGGCTGGTCAACGCCAACGACCGCGTGGCGCCGCCCGACTTCCCGGTGTTCATGGGCCGCGACAACTTCGCCGACTGGCGGGCGCGCCGCATCCGCGAGATGCTGGACAGCCACGAGCGTCACGACGTGGCCGACTTCACCGCGATGCAGGTGGACGTCCAGAGCCTGTTCGCGCGCGAGGCGCTGCCGCGGCTGCTGGCCGTGCCGCCGCCCGACGCCGTATCGCGCAAGGCGCTGGCGCTGCTTGCCGGCTGGGATGCAAGGATGACGCGCGACGCGCCGCAGCCGCTGATCCTCAACGCCTGGATGCGCCGCTTCGCCGATGCCGTGCTGGCGCGCCTGGGCGTGGCACAGGCCGCGCGCGCGGCGGCGGCGCCGTGGCCGGAGCTCGCCGCGCGCGCGCTCTCACCGGCCGGCGCCGCGTGGTGCGACGGCGATTGCGCGCCGACGCTGGGCGAGGCGTTGCGCGCCGCCATGGCGGAGCTTGCCGGCCGTTACGGCGGCGATCCGGCCGCCTGGCGCTGGGGCGCCGCGCACGTGGCGCGCTTCGAGCATCCGCTGCTGCGGCTGCTGCCCTGGCTCGGGCGGCTGGGCGGGGCCGACATCGCAAGCCCGGGCGACGACACCACGGTCGATCGCGGCGGCTTCGCCCGTGGCTTCGATTCCATCCACGGCGCCAGCTATCGCGGCGTGTACGATCTGGCCGACCTCGATCGCAGCCGGTTCGTGATCGCGCCCGGGCAGTCGGGGCATGTGCTGAGCCGGTTCGCGGGCAATTTCGCGCAACGCTGGCGCGACGGCGGGACGGTCGAGATCGGGAGCGCAACCGGGCCGGGCGCACCCCATATCGCTCTCGTTCCCGAAGGAGACGGCCGATGAGCTACGCGAGGGACCATGCGAGACCGGGACAGTCACCGGCCGCGGCGCCGTCCCACGAGGCGCTGTTGCGCGACGTGCTGGGCCGCCGGGTGCTGGCGTTCCTGGTCGACGCGCTGGTGCTGGCCGTGATCTGCGCCGTCGCCTGGGCGCTGCTGTTCGGCTTCGGTGTGCTCACCCTGGGCCTGGGCTTGCCGTTGCTGGGTCTGCTGCCGGCGGTGCCGCCGCTGTACAACTGGCTCTCGCTGCTGGGTCCGGCGGCGGCGACACCGGGCCAGGCGCTGGTCGGCCTCACCGTGCGGCACGACTCCAACCTGGCGCGGCCTTCGGGCTTGCAGGCGCTGGTCTGGGCGGTCGGGTTCTATGTCACCATGGCGTTGGGCGCCGTCTGGCTGCTTGCGGCGCTGTTCACCGAGCGGCACCGCACGCTGCACGACATCGTCTCCGGCCTGGTCGTGGTTCGATCACGGGCTTTGACAAGCGACGCCGCGCTCTGGAACACTCGCTCGGGGAGAACGCCGTTCGCATGAGCTACAAGCCGCCGCGCCGGCCGCAGTTTTTCTACACCACTGCGCCGCTGCCCTGCCCGTACATCGCCGGCCGCACCGAACGGAAGGTCGTGACCGAGCTGACCGGCGGCGACGCCGAGACGCTGCACAACCGGCTGTCGCGCGCCGGCTTCCGGCGCAGCCACAACATCGCCTACGCGCCAGTCTGCCCGCAGTGCTCGTCCTGCATCCCGATCCGCATCCCGGTGGCGACGTTCCAGCCCGACCGCACGCTGCGCAAGCTGGCCCGCGCCAACGCGCAGGTGCGCGCCGCCGAGATGCCGTCGCGCGCCACGGCCGAGGAGTTCGCGCTGTTCCAGCGCTACCAGCAGGCCCGCCACGGCAGCGGCGACATGGCGACGATGAGCTTCTACGACTACCGCGCCATGGTCGAGGACACGCCGATCGAGACCTGCCTGGTCGAGTTCCGCGACCCCGACGGCGCGCTGATCGGCGTGTGCCTGACCGACTGCCTGGGCGACGGGCTGTCGGCGGTGTACTCGTTCTTCGCGCCCGGGCTGGAGCGGCGGTCGCTCGGAACCTACACGATCCTGTGGCTGCTGGAGCGAGCGCGCGAGCGGGGGTTGCCCTACGTCTATCTTGGCTATTGGGTGCCCGAGAGTTCCAAGATGGCCTACAAGGCGCGGTTCAAGCCGAGCGAGATCCTGGCCGGCGGCGCGTGGCGTACGATGACCGAGCGCGACGCCGAAGCGGTTGGGCAGGAAGCGCCGGACTTGGTTTCGGAGACGGTCGCGTAACGCTGCCATGCGCGAAATTGTGGACGCGACGTCGGCTCCTCGCACCGTCGACAGTTTGGCCGACGACCTCGCCCGGTTGGGGCTTAAGGTCGGTGCCTGCGTGCTGGCCCATTGTTCGTTGCGCTCGATTGGCTGGGTTTGCGGCGGCCCGGTCGCGGTGATCGAGGCGTTGCTGCGGGTCGTCGGCGAGACCGGCACGCTGGTCATGCCAAGCCACTCCGGCGACTTCAGCGACCCGGCGAAATGGACCTCGCCGCCTGTGCCAGTGGCTTGGCTGGACACCATTTACGCGACGATGCCGGCATATGATCCGGCCCGAACGCCGACGCGGGCCATGGGCGCAGTCGCCGAGTTGTTTCGCACTTGGCCAGACGTCCAGCGCAGCCGGCACCCGACCTCCTCGTTTGCGGCGATAGGCCCACAGGCGGCGCGGATCGTCGGCGACCACGCGTTGGAAAGTCCGTTCGGCGAGGCCTCTCCGCTGGCGCGCCTGTATGAATTGGACGCCGACGTACTGCTGCTGGGCGTCGGGCTGGACAAATGCACGGCGCTGCATCTCGCGGAATGCCGAGCCTGGGCCAACGCGCAGCTTGTGTGGGCGGGTGCGCCGATGGTCGTTGACGGTACTCGCCGCTGGGTGCGCTATCAAACCCCACCGGCATATGCCGATGCATTTCCCCAAATCGAGCCGGCTCTGGCGGCAAGGGGCATCATGCGCCAAGGCAAGGTCGGATCGGCAGCCGCTCAAGCCGCGTCGCTCCGCCAAATCGTGGACACCGGGACGGAATGGCTGGCTTCGGGTGTCGACTGGGCAGGGCTGGACGCCCTCGTTGGTCCAGTCGACCAGGATTTCGACCACGCGGTTGGTGAAACCTCGCCGGAACAGCAACTGCCGAAGCTGGACGCGCTCTAACCCGAGCGCGCCTTCGCATAGCCGTTCGGCGGCGAGCGCCCGACCTGCCCGCGTTCGCCCAGCCACGGCGCAAGATTGGTCTCCGTCCGCGTCCGCTCGCCGGCGGGCCAGCTCAGCCCTTCGGCCCGGGTGAACACCCGCGCGTCGACCAGCTTGCCGTCCTTGTACTTCTGCAACGACACGCCGGCCCCGCGCGCCAGTTGCGGCACTTGCTCCAGCGGGAACAGCAGCAGCTTGTGCGCGCTGCCCATCACCGCCACCGTGTCGCCCAGCGCCGGCACGCAGCACAGCGCCCGTTCGCCCGGCTTGAGGTTGAGCACCTGCTTGCCGGTGCGCTTCTCCGCCAGCAGCGCCTCGCCCGCGACCAGGAAGCCGCGCCCGGCGTCGGACGCCACCAAGTAGCGCTGCGAGGCCGCCAGCACGAACAGCGTCGCCACGTCGTCGCTGCCGGCGAGGTCGACCAGCACCCGGACCGCCTGCCCGTCGCCGCGGCCGCGCGGCAGCTCGCCGGCGCGCAGGGTAAAGGCGCGGCCGTCGGTCGCGAACAGGCACAGCCGGTCGGTGGTCTCGCAGGCGACCAGCCGGCGCAGCGCGTCGCCCTCCTTGAACTTCAGCTCGGCGCCCGATGCGAGATGGCCGCGCACCGCGCGCAACCAGCCCTGGCGCGACAGGATCACGGTCAGCGGCTCGCGCTCCATGAACGCCTCGGGCGGCGGCTCGTCGGCCAACGCCGGGGCCAGGGCGAGCTCGGTCCGCCGCGCTCCGAGCGGGCCGTCGGCGAACCTCTTGCGGGTCTCGGCCAACTCCTGCCCGATCCGCCTCCAGCGCGCCTTGTCGCTGCCCAGCAGCGCCGTGGTGCGCTCGCGCTCGGCCGTGAGCGTCGCGTGCTCGCGGCGTATCTCCATCTCCTCCAGCCGGCGCAGGCTGCGCAGGCGCATGTTGAGGATCGCTTCGGCCTGGGTCTCGGTCAGCTTGAACGACGCCATCAGCGCCGGGCGCGGCTCGTCCTCGCCGCGGATGATGCGGATCACCTCGTCGAGGTCGAGGAACACCGCCAGGTAGCCATCCAGTATCTCCAGCCGCCGCTCGATGGCCGCGAGGCGATGGCGGGAGCGGCGGACCAGCACCTCGTGCCGGTGGTCGAGCCAATGCCGCAGCACGGCGCGCAGGCCGAGCACGACCGGGGTGCGGTCGGCGGTCAGCACGTTCATGTTGAGTGGGAAGCGGGTCTCCAGCGCCGTCGCGCGGAACAGCGACTGCATCAGCACCTCGGGCTCGACGGCGCGGGATTTCGGCTCCAGCACCAGGCGCACCAGCTCGGTGCTCTCGTCGCGCACGTCGGCCAGCAGCGGCAGCTTCTTCTCCTCCAAAAGCTGCGCCATCTGCTCGATCAACCGCGCCTTCTGCACCTGGTACGGGATTTCCGTGACAACGACCGACCACGCGCCGCCCTTGGCGCGCTCGACCGACCAGCGGGCGCGCAGGCGGAAGCCGCCGCGCCCGGTCTCGTACGCGGAGGCGATCGCCTCGGGCGGCTCGATGCACACGCCGCCGGTGGGAAAGTCCGGGCCGGGCATGTGCGCCAGCAGCTCGGCGGTGCTGGCGTCGGGGTTCTGCACCAGCGCGATGGCGGCGGCGCAGACCTCGCCCGCGTTGTGCGGCGGGATCGAGGTCGCCATGCCGACCGCGATGCCGGCGGCGCCGTTGGCCAGCAGGTTGGGGAAGCCGCCCGGCAGCACGACCGGCTCGCTCTCCTCGCCGTCATAGGTGGCGCGGAAATCCACCGCGTCGTCGTCGATGCCGGCCAGCAGCGCCTGGGCGACCTGAGTGAGCCGGGCCTCGGTGTAGCGCATGGCGGCGGCGTTATCGCCGTCGATGTTGCCGAAATTGCCCTGGCCCTCGACCAGCGGGTAGCGCGCCGCGAACTCCTGTGCGAGCCGCACCAGCGCCTCGTAGACCGACACCTCGCCGTGCGGGTGGTACTTGCCGATCACGTCGCCGACCACGCGGGCGCACTTCTTGAAGCCGGCGGTGGGATCGAGGCGGAGCTGGTGCATGGCATAGACCAGCCGGCGATGCACCGGCTTCAGCCCGTCGCGCACGTCGGGCAGGCTGCGCGAAATGATGGTGGACAGCGCGTAGGCCAGGTAGCGCTCCGACAGCGCGTCGGTCAGGCGGGCGTCTTCGATGTGTCCGGCCGCGTCGTCAGGCATGGGGTGCGGTCTCCGCCAGGTTCGCCACGCGGTCATAGAGGGCGACTCGCGCGGCCGGCAATGGCAGGTGGCGGTGGCCGAAGGCGTCGCGGGTCAGGAAGTGTCCGGTCAGCCGCAGGCCATGGCACCACGCGGCCGGGTCGTCCGTCGGCGTGTCGTCGCGCAGGAAGCGGGGCAACGGCAGCAGGCGGGCGGCGAACGCCCCGGCCCCGGCCCGGGACACGGCACGGCCGCTGCGCGGCGAAACGTAGGGCAGCTCGTCGGTCTCGCCGGTCACGGCGCATCCGGACAGGTCGAGGCCGTAGCCGAGGTCGGCCAGCAGCGCCGCCTCCCAGCGCACCAGGTCAGCCATGGCGCCGGGGTTGTGGCCCAGCGTCGCCAATAGGCGCAGCAGGCCGCCGAACACCCTCGGGTGCGGCTCGCGCTCGGGCAGCGCTCCCGCCGCCACGGCGCAAGCGGCGGCCAGCACGCCCAGCAGCAACGGGTCGTCCAGCACCAGCGCCGCCGGCTGATGCACCGGCTCCGCGCGCAGCCCGCCTAACTGCTCGGACAGCCGCGCCGTCCAGCGCGCTTGCACCAGGTTGCCGGCCTGCCAAGTGGACGCCCCCCGGCGCGAGAAGCCGCCGCGCGCCAGGCCGCGATGGGCGCCGTGCGCCTCGGTCAGCACCGTCGCCACCGCGTCGCCCTCGCCGTAGGCGCGCGCGTCGAGCACGATCGCCGGGGCCTCCCACTCGATGCTCAAGCCGAACGCTCCTTCCGGGGGACTTGCGACGCCAGCGCGGATCGCGTGAGTATCGGCGCATGGCGGCCCCGGGAACAGGTGGGCGTCCAGGGAGGTTCGCATGATCCAGTCGATCCGCGCCGCGACGTTCGGCGCCGCCATGCTGCTGGCCGGCACAGCGCTGGCGGCTGGCCCCAGCACCGTCGCCGGCCCGGCGGGAAACCCGCAATGCTTCAAGCCTTGGACGACGCAGACCAAGTTCTTCCAGTGGCCGGCCAAGCCGGGGCCGTACCGCATCGCGCTGGTCAACGGCTATGTCGGCAACACCTGGCGCATCCAGATGATCAAGACCGCCAAGGCCTATGCCGAGCTGCCCGAGGTGAAGGCCGACCTCAAGGAGTTCAAGGTGGTGTCGGTCGGCAACGACGCCGCGGCGCAGTTGGGCGCGATCGAGGACTTCATCAACCAGGGCTACGACGCGATCGTGCTGGAGGCGGTCAGCCCGACCGGCTTCGACCGGGTGATCCGGCAGGCCAACGCGAAGGGCGTGATCCTGGTGCCGTTCGACACCCAGCTCGACACCGACAAGGTCTTGCAGGTCAACGAGGACAATTACGGCATGGGCGTGCTGGCGGCCAACTGGCTGCTGAAATACGTGGGCAGCAAGGGCGCCATCCTGGAGGTGCGCGGCGTGCCCGGCAACTCGGTCGACCGCGACCGGCACGACGGGTTCCACAAGACCATGGATGCCGGCGGCAAGTTCGATTACACCGAGGTCGTCGGCAACTGGGCCAGCGGCGACAGCCAGAAGGTGACGGCCGACGCACTGGCCGTCCACGGCCATTTCGACGGCGTGTTCACCCAAGGCGGCTCGGACGGCACCGTGCAGGCGATCATGGACGCCAAGCAGAAGTTCATCCCGGTCGCGGGCGAGGGCGAGAACGCCTTCCGGGTGCAGATCGCGCAGCACGCCAATGACGGGCTGAAGGGGCTGTCGTATGGGCAGTCGCCGGCGCTGTCGGCGATCTCGATCAAGGCGGCGATCGCGGCCTTGAAGGGCGGCGTCATGCCGCAACTGGTTTCGGTGCCGATCCCGGTGGTCGACTACACCTCGCTCAAGCCGGGCAAGAACTACTTCCCCGAGCTGCACGAGCAGTTCTTCGCCGACAACGCCTTCCCGCCGTGCGGCGTCAGCTTCACCGCGCCGCAGATCATGGCGCAGCAGGTGCCGGCGGCGAAGTAGCGCGGACGGCGGACCTGAACGTCCACGAGGGGCCGATGCCGGTACGCTCGAAACTCATCGCTTGTCTGTTCACGCTTGGCGCAATGGTCAGCAACACCGTCTTCGCCGCTTGCGTGACGACGACCGTCGTAACGCGGGACGGCCATACGACAACGACCACCACGACGGCGCCGGCCGGTCAGCCAGGAAGTCCGTCGTCGGGAAACGGCAATGGTAGGCCGGGTGGCTGGAGCATTTTCGGCAATGCCAGCGGCGGCAACGGCACTAAGACTAATCAGACCAGCAACACTGAATGTAAGGATTAATGGTGTCCGAGGCCGTGCTGCCAAAGAGGCATGGTGGCGCGCCTTTCCTCGCGCTCAACGGCGTCGGCAAGCGCTACGGCGGGGTGCGGGCGCTCTCTGGCGTCGACTTCGCCTGCGAGCGGGGCTCGATCCACGCCGTGCTGGGCGAGAACGGCGCCGGCAAGTCGACGCTGATCAAGATCGTGGCCGGCGTGGTGCAGCCGGACGAGGGCCGCATCGCGCTCGACGGCCGCACGGTGACGCTGCCCGACCCGCAGGCCGCCAACGCCGCCGGCATCGTCTGCATCTTCCAGGAATTGTCGCTGCTGCCGGACCTGTCGGTGGCGGACAACATCGGCATCACCGCGCCGCCGCGCCGGTTCGGGCTGATCGACGGGCGGGCGCAACGCCTACGGGCGGAGGCATTGCTGGCGCGCATCGGCTGCGCCGACATCAATCCCCGGACGCTGGTGCGCGACCTGCCGCTGTCGCGCCGGCAGATGGTCGAGATCGCCAAGGCGCTCGGGCGCGAGCCAACACTATTGATATTGGACGAGGCAACCTCGGCGCTGACCGCGGCCGATGTCGGGAAGGTCTACGGCATCCTGCACGGCTTGCGCGGGCAGGGCCTGGCGCTGCTCTACATCTCGCACCGGATGCACGAGATCGAGGAGCTGGCAGACACCTGCTCGGTGTTCCGCAACGGCAGCCACATCGACACCTTCGCCAAGGGGGCGCGCTCGGCCGAGCAGATCGTTCAGATGATGATCGGGCGCGACCTGCACACGGTCTATCCGCCGAAGCCCGCGCGCCCCGCCGCCAACGCGGTTCCGGTGCTGGAACTGCGCAACTTGGGCTGGGAAGACCGGCTGCATGGCATCGGTTTCGGCGTCGGGCAAGGCGAGATCGTGGGGCTGGGCGGCCTCGACGGCCAGGGCCAGCGCGAGCTGCTGCTGGCGTTGTTCGGCGTGCTACGCGGCGTCACCGGCGAGGTGCTGATCGACGGCAAGGCGTGCCGTGTCGGCAGCCCGGCGCAGGCGAAGTCGCCGGCGGTCGGCATGGCGCTGATCCCGGAGGACCGCAAGACCGAGGGGCTGATGCTGCCGATGCCGGTCGCGGACAACATCTCGATGGCGGCACTCGGCGGCATGACGCGCGGGCTGGTGATCGACCGGGGCCTGGAGGCCCGCAAGATCGCCGAGATGGTGGACAAGCTCAAGATCAAGACCGGCGACCCGTCGAACCCGGTCGCGACGCTCTCGGGCGGCAACCAGCAGAAGGTGGTGATCGCCAAGTGGCTGCTGACCGGGGCGCGCATCGTGCTGCTGAACGACCCGACGCGCGGCATCGACGTCGGCACCAAGCAGGAGATCTACCAGTTGCTGCACGACCTGGCCGACGCCGGCACTGCCGTCGTACTGTACTCGACCGACTACGAGGAACTGATCGGCTGCTGCGACCGGGTGCTGATCCTCTATGACGGCCGCGTGGTCCGCGCGCTGGAGGGCGCCGCCATCACCGAGGCCAACATCGTCGCCAGCGCGCTCAACCTCGAACTGGCGCCGACGGCGTGAACAACCTGCGGCTTCGCCTGTCGCAGAGCACCGGGCTGCTGGTCGCCGTCGCCTTGTTCGCGGTGCTCTACACGCTGTACAGCGCGCTGCACCCGAAGGGCTGGTCGGTCGATTTGTTCGTGCAGAACTCGAACGAGAGCCTGGCGCTGGTGTTCGTCGCTATGGCGCAGACGGTGCCGGTGCTGACCGGCGGCCTCGATCTCTCGGCCGGGGCGACGATGACGCTGGTGAACTGCCTGGCTTCCACGCTGCTGACCGGCAGCGCCGTGGGCATCGCGCTCGGCATCCTGGCCTGCCTCGCGGCCGGGGCAGCGTGCGGGCTGGTCAACGGCTGCGTCGTGGTGTTCGGCCGCATCCAGCCGATCATCGCGACGCTGGCGACCGGGGCCATCTTCATCGGGTTCAGCCTGCTGCTGCGCCCCTCGCCCGGCGGCAAGGTCGACGAGGACCTGGCCTGGGTCACGACCAACGCGCTGTCGGAGATGGACACCACGTATCACTGGTTCCCCGGTGGCGCGCCCGGATGGTTCGCGCATGGCGTGGGCAGGCTGCCGGTGCCGATCCTGATCCTGCTCGCGGTGGTGGTGCTGGTCTGGCTGCCGTTCCGCAAGACCGTGACCGGGCGCGGCTGCTACGCGGTCGGCTCGTCGGAGGGGGCGGCGTACATGTCCGGCCTCAAGGTGTGGCGCAGCAAGCTCGCCGCCTACACGCTGGGCGGCTTCTTCGCCGGCTGCGGCGGCCTCTATCTCGCGTTGCAGACCGGCAGCGGCAACGCCGACATCACCCAGGCGGGCGGCTACACGCTGAACTCGATCGCGGCCGTGGTGATCGGCGGCACCTCGCTGTTCGGCGGCAGCGGCGGCGCCATCGGCTCGGTGTTCGGGGCGCTGGTGCTGCGCGCGATCTCGTTCTGCTTCCGGGTGTTCGACCCGGCCGGGCCGCTGGGCTTCGTCGCCAACCCGCTGCTGCAGCCGATCTTCGAGGGGGTGATCCTGCTGCTCGCGGTGTCTTTGGGCGCGGCGCGGGTGTTCCGGGTCAAGAACCGCCTGTCGCTGTTCACCTGATGGGGCGCGTGGATCGCCCCACGCTGATCGCCGGCGGGTTCATCGTGCTGATCCTGATCGCCGGTACCGGCTACACGCTGGCGACGCAGGGCACCGCCTCGTTCATCGAGCCGGCCTACCTGCTGCAACAGCTCAAGATCGCGGCGTTCCTCGGCACTGTCGCGGCCGGCATGATGATCGTGATCCTGTTGGGCCACATCGACCTGTCGGTGCCGTGGACCATTGCGGCCAGCGCCATGCTGGCGACGGCGGTGGGCGGCGCATGGGCGATCCCGGTCGGGCTGGGTGTGGGTTTGCTGATCGGCCTGGTGAACGGGCTTGGGGTGGCGTTCCTGCGGGTGCCGTCGATGATCTTCACGCTGGGCGTGAACGCGGTGCTGCGCGGGCTGATGGTGCTGCTGACCGGCGGCTTCGCGCCGCAGAGCAACGCCACGCCGACGATGGTCTGGCTGTCGCAGGGGCAGGTGGTGCCGCTGGTGGCGAACGCGGTGCTGGTGTGGGCGCTGATCTCGGCGGCGCTGGTGTTCATGCTGACCCGCACCCCGCTCGGCCGCTACATCTACGCGGCCGGCAACCGGGAGGCCGCGACCTACCTCTCCGGCGTCAACACCCGCGCCGTGTTGGTCGCGGGCTTCGTCATCTGCAGCCTGTGCGGCGCGGTCGCGGGCCTGCTGATCGCGGGCTATTCGTCCAAGGCGTTCCAGGCGATGGGCGACGCCTACCTGCTGCCCTCGATCGCGGCGGTGGTGGTCGGCGGCACCAATATCCTGGGCGGCCAAGGGCGGTTCGGGGGCACGATCATCGGCACGGTGCTGATCGTGCTGCTGGCGAGCGTGCTGTCGGTGATGCAGATGCCGGAGGCCGGGCGGCAGATTATCTACGGGGTGGTCATCATCGCGATGCTGCTGGTGTATGGGCGGAGTGCGGCGGTTCGGGGATAACGGCGCTAGTACAGCGTTTCCTTGGAACGACTCCAATCGGCTGAGCGGCATCGCGTAGGGTGGGTGAAACCCACCATGGTGCCGCCCTCAAGATGGTGGGTTTTACCCACCCTACAGTCGGGATGACCTTCTTGGAATCGTAAGTCTAGGATGTTGCAAAGCGCTCGACGATCGAGACATAGTGTCGCTCCGTCGTCATGGCGATTAGTATGAGCGTGGCCGTGCGACGACGGTTATCGGTTTTCTTTAACTGCCCGCTCAAAGGCAACCAGACGCTCATTCGGCGTAATTCCTTTTACGAGCGTCTGAGTTCGGCACCGCACCAGATCGCCCTCGCCAAATTCATACACATTGTTGTCGTACGCTAATACTTTGCCGATAACTCGGTACACGTCGTCATTAATGTGGTCCGCGTTCACCGGAGCCCAGACGTCGACCGCTTTTTCGGGAAGGTAGACGTAAATGGTTACCATGTCGCATTCTTGGGCTGCTTCGGCGACTTCGCCAAGAGTCTTCACGTTCAAAAGGCGTCGCGACATCATCTTCGGAATGTGTAACAATCCGGCGCATGACGACCTAGCCGAGTTCGCGACGCTCGGCGAGCTGTCGCTGGACGGCGGGCTGAACCCGGTCGCGGGCGTGCTTCCGGCGGCGATGGTGGCGAGCGGGGCGGACCTCGGGCTGATCTGCCCCGCGAGCCAGGGCGGCGAGGCCGCGTCGGCCGGACGCGCGTAGTTGTCCGCCAGGATCACGCCGCAATGACAAACCACATGCGGTCGTCCTGTCGCCACTACTTGCCCCCGGCGAAGGCGTGCAGGCCGCTCAGCAGCGAGCGGTGGAACAGCACCGCGATCAGCACCGTCGGCAGCGACAGCAGCAGGCCGGCGGCGGCCATGTGGCCGTATTCCGGGTTCATGCCGTTGGCCAGGAAACTCGCGACCTTCACCGGGAACGTGTAATTGCTCGACGTGATGATAAAAGCGATGAAGTACTCGTTCCAAGTCAAGATGGTGACGAGCAAGCCGGCGGCGGCGATCGAGGACCTGGTCAGCGGCAGCACGACATGGCGGAACGCGCCCCAGCGGGTGCAGCCGTCGATCCGCGCCGCTTCCTCGGCATCCTCCGGCAGCGAGCGCAAATAGGCCAGCATGATCCAGCAGGTCAGCGGCAGGTTGATCGCGATGTAGAGCAGCGTCACCCCGGTCTCGGTGTTGAGCAGGTGGGTGCGCAGGAACAGGTAGTAGAACGGCATGATCAGCGCCGCCGGCGGCATCATCCGCGTCGAGATGATCCAGGATTCCAGTTGCGCGTTGGCGCGGGTGCGGAACCTGGTGAGCGCGTAGGCCATCAGCGGCCCGAACACGATGCTGAACAGCAGCGACACCGAGACCACGTGCACGCTGCGCCACAATGCCGCATGGTCGACGTTGGCCCACACCCACTCGACGTTCTCGGTGGTGATCGGGCTGGGGAACCAGACCGGCTGTTCCGACTGGATTTGAACCTTGTACTTGAAGCTGGTGTTGACCAGCCAATACAGCGGCGCCAGCCAAACGCCGAGGAACAGCGCCAACGCCACGCTGCCCAGGACGCGGCCCAGACCGGCGCGGCGGCGGCGGGAACGGGCGCGCTGCAGGCCCCGCATGGTGGCGCTCATCGGTACACCTGCGTGTCCCATTTCGCCACCTTGAGCCAAACCGCGGTGCTGGCCAGCCCCAGGATCAGCGTGATGACGCCGGCGGCGGCGGCCACCGACACCTGAGAGCTCTCCGAGATGCCGACCTTGTAGATGTAGAGCGACAGGTCGACGGTGGCGTTGCCCGGGCCGCCATTGGTCAGCAGCTCGGTCGCCGCGAACACCTGGCTGCACAGGATGAACTCGAAGATCGCCGCGACCGCCAGCAGCGGGCGCAGCAGCGGCAGGTGGATGTGCCACACAGTCGCCCAGAACGAGGCGCCGTCGATCTTCGCCGCCTCGGTCGGCTCGACCGGCAGGCTCTTGAGCCCGCCCAGCAGCAGGATCACCGCCAGCGGCGACCACTGCCAGGTCTGCACGAACACGATCGTGGCGAGCGCCCCGCCGGCGCTGCCGGTGGGCGAGATCAGGGTTCCGGTCAGCATCTCGATGACCTGCGGCACCGGGCCGTACAGCGGGTCGAGCATCAGGCTGAACACCAGCGCCATGGCGACCGGCGACACCGCGAGCGGGATCAGCACCAGCACCGTGACCACGCCCGACAGCCGCCCCGCGAACAGGTGGATCAGGTAGGCGATCAGCAGCCCCACCGCGATGCAGGCGAAGGTCGAGCCGAACGACACCAGCAGCGTCACCAGCAGCGCGTGCGAGCCGTTGGCGCTGCCCAGCACATGCGCGTAGTTGGCGAACCAGACGAAGCGAAGCGGCTGGTTCGGCAGCGCGATGTCGCGGTTCACGAACGACAGGTAGACGGCGTAGACGAACGGCGGCACCGACAATGCCGCCAGCAGCAGGAAGCCCGGCATCGGCACCAGCCAAGGCGAGGCCAGCCAGCCGCGCCGCCGCTTCGGCCGCACGAGGG
Source organism: uncultured Acetobacteraceae bacterium (assembly GCA_964250775.1). Taxonomy (GTDB): domain Bacteria; phylum Pseudomonadota; class Alphaproteobacteria; order Acetobacterales; family Acetobacteraceae; genus CAVRQM01. The sequence continues at coordinate 16,561 of CAXUHK010000009.1, forward strand.
CGCACGGGCCGACCGGCGCCGCCGCCTCGGCCGTGCTCATCGGGAGAGGGCGGTCAGTTGGCGAACAGCTCTTTGTAGACGCGCGGCTTGCCGGCCAGGCCCTCGGTCTTGAAGCGGTCGCTGACTTCGGCGGCGGCGGCGGTCAGCGCGTCGCTGGCAGGCTTGCCGCCGGTGAACACGCTCTCGATCTGAGCGCCGACGATGTCGCCCATCTCGCGCCATTGCGGGATCATCGGCCGATACTGCGTCTTGGTGATCGCCTGCCCGTCGCTCACCGCCTTGATGTAGCCGGGATCGAGCTTGCTCTTGAGCAGGTCGGACTGGTTGACCGATTTGCGGTCCTCGTTGCCGATGTCGCGGGCGGTGCGGGCGAACTCCATCTGCTGCGAGGTGGCCCATTGCAGGAACGACGACGCGGCATCGAACGTCTTGCTCTTGGGATCGACGCTGGACGCCACCGCGAGGCCGATCGCGTAGTTGGCCGGGTAGGCGCCCTTGGGGCCGGCGGGCACCACCGCGTAGCCGATCTTGCCGACCACGTTGGACTGCTTGGGGTCAATGAAGGTCGGGTAGAACGCCGTGCTCTCGATCGTCATCGCCACCCTGCCGGCGGCGAACGAGGACGACACCTGCGGCCAGCCCCAGGTGCCGGAACCCGGTGGGCCGGCATCCTGGATCAGCTTGGCGTAGTGCTCGGTGCCCTCGACCGCTTCCGGGCTGTCGAAGGCCGGCGTCATGTCGGGCTTGAGGAAGTCGCCGCCGTAGGAGCGCAGCCACTCGGTCCAGGTGTAGACGTTCATGCCCTCGCCGCGCAGGCCGCGCAGGGCGATGCCGAAGGTGCGGGGCGGCTTGCTGACCTTCTTGGCCGCGTCCTCGAGCTCGGCGATAGTCTTGGGCACGGCGATCCCGGCAGCGTCGAGCAAGTCCTTGCGGTAGTACAGGATCGTCACCTCGGAGTAGATCGACAGGCCGTACAGCTTGCCATCCCAGGAATACGAGCCTTTCAGGCTGTCGAACACGTCGTCGAGCTTGTACGCGGGCTTGATCGCGGCATCGAGCGGCAGCACCCAACCCGACGAGGCGAACAGCGGGATGTAGTTGTTGTCCAGGCAGTAGAGCTGGAACCCGCCGGCCTTGTTCGCCGCGTCGGCGACGATGTGGCTGCGCAGGTCGTTCTCGGGGTAGTCGGTGAAGTTGATCGTGGCCCCGGTCGCCTGCTCGAACAGCGCCTTGTGGCCCTCGATGAAGTCCATCGCCGGGAGGTGGCGGCAGGCGACGTTGATGGCGACGCCGGCGAACGACCCGGAAGCCGCGTAGTCCGCCAGCGACGCCTTGACCGCGCCTTCGTAGTCCTGCGCGAAGGCCGGGGCGAGCGCCGCCACGGGCAAGGCCAGGCAAGCGGAGACCATCGGCAGCATCAAACGCTTCATCCGTTCCCCCTATGCGGTGCGCGCCGTTCCGGGCGTCGACCTGAAGCGGGAGTATCCCCTCGCGGCACAAACGGGTCAATTGATCCGGATGCGCAGCCGTTGCCGTGCTTGTCATCGTCGAGGCGACTGGATAAGCCCATGCCAACTCGCCGGAGCACGGATCGTGCAAGTGTTTCGGTTCCGTCCTGAATTGCGCGTGTTGGGGTCCGACCCATGCAAGTCCTGACCAGGACCGATGCTCGACACCGCAACTCCTGGCGTGGCGGCGCTCTTCTGCTGACGGCGACGATGCTGCTCGCGGCCGCGTTGCGGGCCTACGACATCGGTGCCGCGTCGCTCTGGAACGACGAGCTGTTCAGCCGCTACTACGCGCAATTGGGCCTGCGCTACATGTGGACCAAGGGCTTCAGCCTGGAGACCACGCCGCCCACGTACTACACCCTACTGGTCGGCTGGATGCACGCGTTCGGGGATGGCGAGGCGGCGATGCGCTCGCTGTCCCTGGTCGCCTCCGTCGCCACCGTGCCGCTGGCCTACGCGCTGGCGCGCGAGTTCGTCGACGTCGACCGGGCGCTGTTCGCGGCACTGCTGTTCGCCCTGTCGCCGATGCAGATCTATTTCGCGCAGGAGGCCCGCGCCTACGCCCTCATGCTGCTGCCGGTCGGGCTGGCGCTGCTGGGCATGGCCCGCTTCCTGCGCCAGCCCCTTCCACACCAATCCTGGGCGACGCGGCACCTCGCGCTGTATGCGGTGGGTGCCACGCTCGCGATCTACGTCCACACCACGTCGATCCTGCTGGTCGCGGCCTTCAACCTGGCGTTCCTCACCGCCCTGCCGCGTGACCGGGCGATCGGCTGGCCCGGCCTGTGGCGCTGGCTGGCCGCCAACGCGGTGGTGGCGGCGCTGTGCGTGCCGGAGGCGCTGGCCATGCTGCGCGAGGTCGGCGCCAACCGGCTGAGCTGGATGCACGCGGTCACGCCGCACGATTTCCTGCTCTCGCTCGGCGTGCTGCTGACCGGCCCGGCGACCTATCCGGGCAAGCTCAGCATCGGCCTGGGGCTGTTGGTGCTGGCGGCGCTCGCGGCGGCGCTGTGGGCGACCCGGCCCGACCGACGCGCCGTGACGGTGCTGCTGGTGGTGCCGGCGGTCGACCTGGCGCTGATCCTCCTGGCCGGCCTGCGGCAGCCGATCCTGGTGCCGCGCGTGCTGTGCTGGATGTGGCTTCCGCTCAGTGTCCTGCTCGCCCAGGCGCTGACGCGGCACAGCGCCGTGCGGCCGGTGCTGGGCGGCCTGGTCGTCCTGGCGCTCGGCGTCGGCCTGATGTTCCAGCTTGGCCAGGGCGACCGCGCCAAGGAGCCCTGGCGGCCCCTGCTCGCCCGCCTGCACGCGCAACTGGTCAACGCCGACCTCGTGGTCACGGGGCCGTGGACGCAGCCGATGGGGCTCGCCACCTACGGTCAGGAGATGGCGCGGGTGCGCCATTGGGACGAACATTTCCCGGCGACGGTCGAGAGCACCGTGATCGCCCGCCAAGTCGGCGCCGGGGAGATCACCCGCGACGAGCTGCTGGCCGCCATCCGCAAGGGGTTGCGCGTGCTGCTGATCCAGCGCGAGTTCGAGTACTCGTACCAGCCGCTGCTGACGGGCACCGCGCTGCCCAGCCGCGTCATCAAGCAGGATTGCGGCCCGTCCGATTGCCTCGAGGCGCTGTACTGGGAGCCAGGCGCATGATCGGAGCCGCATGATGGACGCCACCAACGACGCCCTGATACCGCTGGCGGGGGCTGGGCCGGGCGCCGCGCCGACCTTCTCCATCGTCGTCCCCGCCTACAACGAGGCCGAAGTCCTGCCGGCGTTCCACGCGCGGTTGCGCGCCGTCATGGCGGGCATGGGCGAGAGCTGGGAGGCGATCTACGTCAACGACGGCAGCCGCGACGCGACGCTGGCGATCCTGCGGTCGCTGCACGAAGCCGACCGCCACGTCGCCATCGTCAACCTGTCGCGCAACTTCGGCAAGGAACCGGCGACCACGGCGGGCCTCGACCACGCGCGCGGCGACGCGGTGGTGGTGATCGACGCCGACCTGCAGGACCCGCCGGAGCTGATCCCCGACATGGCGGCGGCGTGGCGGCGCGGCCGCGACGTGGTCTACGCCCAGCGCCGCGAGCGGGCCGGCGAGAGCTGGGCCAAGCGCACCACGGCGGCGCTGTTCTACCGGCTGATGCAGGGGGTGGGCCGGGTGCAGTTGCCGCCCAACGTCGGCGATTTCCGCCTCATCAGCCGCCGCGTGGTGGAGGCCGTGCTGACCATGCGCGAGCACCATCGCTTCATGAAAGGCATCTTCGCTTGGGTCGGCTTCCCCAGCGAGGCGATCGTCTACGACCGCGACCCGCGCCTCGCGGGGGAAACCAAGTGGAACTACTGGAAGCTGTGGAACTTCGCGCTGGAGGGCATCACCAGCTACACCGTGATGCCGCTCAAGGTCGCGACCTATCTCGGCCTGCTGGTGGCGACCTTCGCCGTGGTCTATGGCGGGGTCATCGTGATGCGGACCATCCTGTTCGGCAGCAACGTGCCCGGCTACCCGTCGCTGATGGCGGTGGTGCTGTTCCTGGGCGGCGCGCAGCTGATGACGCTGGGCATCATGGGCGAGTATCTCGGCCGCGTGTTCAACGAGACCAAGCGGCGGCCGATCTACCTGGTCGAGCGCTACCTGGCGGCGCGGGTGCCGTCCGACGGGAGTCGGTGAACGTCGCGCTTCAGCGCAGCCATTCCGCCAACACCGGCATCGCGCCGGCGGCGTGGCGGCGGCCGAAGCCGATCCTGAGACGATCGTCCGGCACCGCCGCGAGCGGCGTGCGATACACCGAGGACGGCACCAGCAGGATGCCGGTCTCGCGCACCAGCCGGGCGGCGAACGCGTCGGCCCCCTCGCGGCCGAGGAAGCGCGGGAAGGCCAGCACGCCGGCCTGCGGCTCGGCCCAGGCGAACAGGTCCGGCCGCCGGGCGAGCGTGGCCCGCAACGCCGCGAGGTTCCCCTTCGCGATCAGGGCGTTGCGTTCGAGCAGGACGCCGCCGTGGCGCAACGCCGCCGCAGCCAGGAGTTCGTTGTGCGGCGAGCCGGCGATCGTGAGGTACTGCCGGGCGCGCTCCAGCCGCGCCACCAGGCCCGGATCGCGACAGGCGATCCAGCCGACTCGCAGGCCCGGCAGCCCGTAGCTCTTGGACATCACGCCCATCGAGAGCGCGCGCTCGTAGACGTCGGCCGCGGCGGGCAGGCGATCGGCTGGGTCGTGCTCGGTCAGCCGGTACGCCTCGTCGGACAGCAACCACATCCCGCGCGCGCGGCACAGTCCCACGATGGCGGCGAAGACGGCGCCCGAGAGGACGGTCCCGGTCGGGTTGTGGGGACCGTTGACGACGAGGAGCTTGGTGTTGGGCCGGATCGCGGCGCGCACCCGGTCGGGATCGAGCGCCCATCCGCGCTCGGGGTCGAGCGGCACGCCGCTCGTGGCGCAGATCGAAGCCGGGACCTCGCCGAGGGACTGATAACAGGGCGTGACCACGACGGCATGGTCGCCGGGTTCCAGGATCGCCTGCATGGCGGCCACGATGGCCTCGTCGGCGCCGGCGAACACCATGACGTCGTGGGCCCGCACAGCGGCGTAGGTCGCCGCGACGGCCTCGCGCAGCACGGGTTCGCCGCGGATCGGCGCGTAATCGAAGGCGAGCCGGCCATGGGCCTCGCGCGGCCCCGGCCCTGCGATGTCGAGCAGTTCGTCGAGCGTCAGACTTTCGGGATAGGAGGAGGACAGCGGATAACGGACCGCGTGTTCCCATTTCGACAGGTACGACACGAGCCGGAACTCGGGCAACAGCGTCATCACGCCTCCTATCGGCCGAGCCGGTGCGCCCGCCCGTAATGTCGCTCGAGCCGCGCCTGCAGGAGTTCGAGCACGATCGACATGACCCAGTAGATCGCGGCGGCGGTCAGCAGCATCTCCATGTAACGGTAGGTCGAGCGGCCGTAAGACTGCGCCAGGAAGTTGAGCTCCCACAGACCCATCAGCGAGACCAGCGACGAGTCCTTCAGCATCGAGACGAACTGCGTGAACGCCGGTGGGACGATGACCCGCAGCGCCTGCGGCGCCACCACCTTGAGCGCCACGGCCGCGCGCGGCAGGCCCAGCGCCGCCGCCGCCTCGCGCTGGCCCGGGGCCACGGCGGCGATGCCGCTGCGCACGATCTCGGCCAGGTAGGCTCCGTAGTTGAGCGACAACGCGATCACGCCGGAACTCAGCGCGCCGAGCACGATGCCCACCTGCGGCAACGCCAGGTAGATGATCAGCACTTGCACCAAGAGCGGCGTGCCGCGGAAGAACGAGGCGTAGAACGTCGCCGCCGCGAACAGCACCGGGTTGGCCGACATGCGCCCGAGCGCCGTGAGCAAGCCCAGCAGGCAGGCGCAGCCGAGCGACATCGCCGTCACCAGCAGGCTCAGCGCCGCGCCCTGCAAGAACCCGTCCGGCGACAGCCGCAGCCCAAGCAGGAACGGCAGCTTCTGGCCGATCAACCCGAAGTTGAGGCCCAGGCTGCCCAGCAACGCCGCGAGGATGGTGAGCAGCAGCAGCCAAGTGAGACCGGCCCGGAGCCGGAACCGCTGCCGGGCACTCGCCTCCCGTGCCAGCACATCGGCGGCCAAGCCCTCGTGCCGGCTGCGGCTCAGCGTCGCGGTGTCGCCGTCCGGCACCGGGAGCGGATCAGTTGGCGGTCGTGGCCACGTCGGCGCCGAGCCATTTGCGCGAGATCTTGGCGAGCGTGCCGTCGGCGCGCAGGCCATCGATGGTGGCACGGACCTTGGCGTCCCATTCCGGGTCGCCCTTGTCGGTCGCGACCCAGTTGGGTTCAGCGAACAGCGGCGCCCCCACGATCCTGAACGGCCCGCCCTTGTCGATCCGGTCCTTGGTGGTCGCGAGGTCGGCCACCACGGCGTCGAGCCGCACGCCTGGGCCGAGGGCGAGGTTCTGGAACGCCACCGTCTCGTCGCCCGGCACCGCCGCGACTTCGCCGAACGGCGTGTCGATCGGCTTCGCGCCGGGCACGTCGATGACCAGCTTCTTTTGCAGGTATTGCTCGTAGCTCGACCCCTCGCCCACGCCGACCCGCTTGCCGGTGAGGTCGCGGGCCGAGTGGATGGACTGGTCGCGGGCGTTGACCACCAGCACCGCCGGCGAGGCGTAGTACTCGACCGGGAAGTCGAGCACCTCGGCGCGTTGCTTGCTGGGCGTCATCGAGCAGATGCAAAGGTCGAAGCGCTGCCGCCAGTGACCGGCCACGATCACCTCCCAGCCGGGGGTGAGCGAGTGCAGCTTGACGCCCAGCCTATCGGCGACCGCCTGCGCCACGTCGACATCGAAGCCCGCGACCTTGTTGGCATCGTCGATGAAGCCGAACGGCGGGTAGTCGTTGACCAGGACGTTGTTCATGACCCCCGTCCGGGTCACGCGATCGAGCGTCTCGCCGGCCCGGGCGGGCAGGGTCCACAGGGCGAGGCAGGCGAGGGCGGCGGGGGCGAGCAGCGTGCGCTTGGTCATCGGGCAAACGTGCAAGAGCGCGCGCCCGCTGTCCAGCGCCAGAGCCTCAGTCGGCCAACGCCCACAACACCGCCTCGGGCTCGCGCTCCAGGATCAGCCGCAAAGCGCGCAACGCGGGTTCTATGTCGTCTCCGCGCTGCTCCCAGCCACGCACCACGGCGACCGGCACACCGATCCTCTGCGCAAACGCTTCCTGCGATAAATTCAGCTTCTTTCGAAGGGCCTGCACCAAATATAACAGGCCGATAGGCTGGGAGCGGCGCGTCCGGGTCCTCGCCGTCCTCAATCATATGCTGGCGAATGTCTTCTTCCGTCGTCGCGTCGAGCTTCGCGTGGTCCAGACGGCCGCCGCCATTTGCGATGATCTGTTCCAACGTCATCCGGACATATTCGGCCATCACCTTCTCTTTCGGATAGGCAAGTATCACGCTTCCGACGCAACCGTCCTAGTAGGGTGGGTGAAACCCACCATTTCGCGGGTGGCGCCAAGGTGGGTTTCATCCCCCTACGCGATCTCGCTGGTTCGGTTGGAGTTGCTTTAAGCGGCTTCCCTTACCAGCGCCGCTACGCCTGGATTCCCAACCGCCGCCGTCGCACCAGCAGCACGAACGCGAGGCAAGACAGGATCACCACGAAGCTGAACCCGGTGGTCAGCGTGCCCAGCGCGTACAGCACCGGCGTGGTGACGTTGGTGGTCATGCCGAACACCTCAAGCGGCAGCGTGTTGAGCGAGCCGGACGCCATGATGGTGCGGGCGAACTCGTCGTATGACAGCGTGAAGCCGAACAGTGCCACGCCGACCAAACTCGGCAGGATGAGCGGCAGTACGACGAAGCGGAACGTCTGCCACGGCGAGGCGCCGAGGTCGCGCGCCGCCTCCTCGAAGCTGCGGTCGAAGCGGTTGAACACCGCGAACATGATCAGCACGCCGAACGGCAGCGTCCAGGTCAGGTGCGCCCCCAGCGCCGAGCCGAACCAGGTCGCCGGCACGCCGGCCAGGCTGAACATCAGCCCGATGCCGAGCGAGATCAGCACCGAGGGCACGATCAGGCTCGCGACCACCACGTAGAACAGCAGCGTGGCGCCGAAGAACCGCCGGCGGAACGCCAGCCCGGCCAGCAGCGCCACGCACACCGAGAGCACCATCACCATCCCCGCCAGTATGATCGAGCGCTGCAGCGAGCCGCCGAAGTCGCCCACCATCTGCGGCTCGAACAGCTTGGCGAACCAGTGCGTCGAGACGCCGACCATCGGGAACGTCAGGCCGCCACCTGGCCCTTGGAACGACAGGACCACGATGGTGGCGGTCGGGCCGTAGAGAAAGACCACGAACGCCGCGAAGAACGCGGTCAACAGCCAATGCTTGAGGCCCCGCTTGTCCACCGCTCACAGCTCCTTGCGGATGTCGACCACGCGCAGGATCGACCACACCATCAGCAGCACGGTCGCGAGCAGCACGACGGCGTGCGCCGCCGCCGCCGGGTACTGCAGCAGGCTGATCTCGTTGTGCATCAGCACGCCGACCGAGGCGCTCTGGCCGCCGCTCATCATCTGCACCGTAACGAAGTCGCCCATCACCAGCGTCACCACGAAGATGGTGCCGATGGCGATGCCGGGCAGCGACAGCGGCACGACCACGTGGCGCAGCACGCCCCACGAGCCGGCGCCGGCGTCGCGCGCCGCCTCGATCAGCGCGCGGTCGATGCGCATCATCGTGTTGAAGATCGGCACCACCATGAACAGCGTGAACAGATGCACGAAGGTCAGGATCACCGCGAAGTTCGAGTACAGCAGGAACTCCAGCGGGTGCGCGGTGACGCCCAGGCCGATCAGCGCCCGGTTCAGTAGCCCGTTGCGTCCCAGGAAGGGAATCCACGAGATCATGCGGATGATGTTGCTGGTCAGGAACGGGATCGCGCAGACCTGGAACAGCACCATCTGCCACAGCAGCGTGCGCACGTGGAACGCGAGGTAATAAGCGACGGTGAAGCCGACCGAGAGCGTGATCGCCCAGACGATCACCGCGAACTCGATCGTCGCCCCGTACACTTTCCAGGTGACGGCCGATCCCAGCACGTCGCGGTAGTTCTGCAGGATGAAGGCCGGGACCAGCGCATACTCGTTGTAGTCCCAGAAGCTGACCACCACGATGGTCGCCACCGGCACCAGCAGGAACACCGCCATCACCAGCGCCAGCGGCGCCGCCTGCAAGTAGGAGAGCCCGGTCCGGGGGCGTCGCCGGACCGTGGCCTTCAGTGCGACGCGTGCGGCGGCGCGTTCAAGCAGCGATGAACTCATTCCATTTCCGGACCATGTACTTGTTCTCGTCCATCACCGAGTTCCAGCACGCGACATGGCCCATGCGCTCGTAGAAGCCGCCGCCGTCGCGCACCGCCCCCACCTTCTCGATCGGCGTGCCGTCGGGCGAGACGATCGGCACGGTGGCGGGCTTGCCCTCCATCCAGAACGCCCACTCGGCCGGCGACATGTTCGCCTTCGCGGTGTCGAGCACCGCGCTGTAGTAGCCTTGCCGGTTCAGGTAGGCGCCGACCCAGCCAGACAAGTACCAGTTCAGGTACTCGTAGGCGGCGTCGAGCTCGATGCCGGACAGGTGCTTGGCGAGGCCGAGCCCGCCGCCCCAGGCGCGATAGCCCTCCTTCAGCGGCTGGTAGACGCACGGCACCCCCTTGGCGCGCACCGCGGTCACGGCGGGCGACCACATCGACTGGATCACCACCTCGCCCGAGGTCATCAGGTTGACGCTCTCGTCGAACGACTTCCAGAACGCGCGGAACTGGCCGTCGTGCTTCATCTGCGTCATGACCGCCATGGTCTGGTCGATCTCGTCACGGGTCATGTTGCCCTTGTCGGCGTACTTCACCTTGCCCAGGGACTCGCAGATCATCGCCGCGTCCATGATGCCGATGGCCGGGATGTTCAGGATCGCGGTCTTGCCCTTGAACGCCGGGTCGGCCAGGTCGCTCCACTTGCTGATCGAGCGGCCCACCAGGTCGGGACGGATGCCCAGCGTGTCGGCGTTATAGATCGTGGGCACCATGGTGAACCACTCGGTCGGCGACTTCGCGAACTTGGTGGAGGTCTTGCCCTCGACGAATCCCACCGTGTGCGGCGCCGTACCCTGCGCGATGACGCTCTCGGGCGTCAGCTTGCCGGTAATGAACAGCGGCACGATCTTGTCGAAGTTCTTCAGCTTGCCGGTGTCCATCGGCTGCAAGTTGCCGGTCGGAAACACCTTCTTGCAGATCCAGTACTCGACGTCGGCGACGTCGTAGCTGTTCGGCTGCGTCGCCACCCGCTGCGCCGCCGAATCGGAGTCCAACGCCGTCATCTGCAGCGTGAAGCCGAGGTCCGCGCGCGCCCGGTCGGCGATCGGGTTCTGCGCCGAGACGCCGGTGCCGATCTGGCGCAGCGTGATGTTCTTGATGTTCTGCGCCCAGATGGTCGGGAACCCGGTCACGGCGCCGGAGCCGACGGCCAGACCTGCCGCCGCCGCGGCGCCCTGCAGCAAGCCGCGCCGGGTCACGCCGGCGGTGTCATCGGTCGCCATGGCCGTCTCTCCTTGGTTCGGGCGGGGGTTCAGGCGTGGGTTCATGCGTGCAGCAAATGCGCGTCGGACGGCTCGAAGCCCGCGACCACGGCGTCGCCCAGCGAGACCGGATGGGCGAAGAACTCGGCCTCGCTCAGCAGAAGGCTGTGCGCCGCATCGCTGCGGTCGCGCAGCCCCACGCGCACGAACGGGCCGTGGTACTCGACCGCGGTGACGCGGGCGTCGAGCCGGTTGGTCGGCGTGGGGGCCAGCGACGGTGCCAGCAGCCGCATCCGGTCGCTGCGGACCGCGAGTTGCACCGCGCCGCTGGCGCCATCCGCGTCCGGCGGCAGCACGATGGCGCCGCCATCGGCCAATGCCATCCTGTGGCCGCCGTTGACCACTTGCCCGGCGAGGATGTTGTGCCCACCCATGAACCGCGCCACGAACGGCGTGTTCGGCCGCTCGAACACCCCGCGCGCGCTGTCGCTCTGCAGGATGCGGCCGCGCTCCATCACCACCACGAGGTCGGCCAGCGCCAGCGCCTCGTCCTGCGCGTGGGTGACGTGGACGAAGGTGATGCCGAGGTCGCGCTGCAGGCGCTTGAGTTCCTCGCGCATCTGGCCGCGCAGGAACGGATCGAGCGCGGACAGCGGCTCGTCGAGCAGCAGCACCTGCGGGTTGGTGATGAGCGCCCGCGCCAACGCGACCCGCTGCTGCTGCCCGCCCGAGAGCTGCGCCGGCCGCCGTTCCGCCAACTCCGCCAAATGCACGCGCTCCAGCATCGCGGCCGCGCGGGCACGGCGCTCGGCGCGGGCGACGCCGCGCATCCGCAGGCTGAAGGCCACGTTGTCGAGGCAGGACAGATGCGGGAACAGCGCGTAGCTCTGGAACATCATCGCGGTGCCGCGCGCCGCCGGCGGCAGGTCGGTCACGTTGCGCCCGCCGATCAACACGTCGCCGAGGCTGACCGCCTCGTGCCCGGCGATCATCCGCAGCGTCGAGGTCTTGCCGCAGCCGGACGGGCCGATCAGGCAGCAGTAGCTGCCGGCCGGGATGCGCAGGTCGATGGCGTCGACCGCGGCGGCCGCGCCGTAGCGCTTGGTCACTGCCACCAGCTCCACGCCCGCGTCCGCCATTCCCGCTCCGCCGGTTTCCGGCCGGCCCCCTGCAACGGCCATGCCAGGCCTCACGATGGCGCGATCACCGCGCCTGCGATAACCGGTGCCACTTTTTGCGGCAGGCTGGGACGCCCGGCGCGGCAAATGCCTGCCATACTGCGGCCGAAGGTCAGGGAGAGCCGAGAATGCAACGACATGGCAAGGTAGCCCTAGTCACCGGCGCCGGCAGCGGCATCGGCCGGGCGGCGGCGCTGGCGCTGCTCGACGATGGCTGGCGCGTGGCCCTGGCCGGACGACGGCGGGACGCGCTGGCCGAGACCGTGACGCTGGCCGGCGCCCATGCCGAGCACGCGCTCCCGCTGGCGACCGACGTCACCGA
>CAXUHK010000009.1:28641-43551 GCA_964250775.1 uncultured Acetobacteraceae bacterium
CCGCCCCCCCGCGGCCCCCCGCCGCCCCCCCCCGGCCCCGCGGGGCCGCGGTGTTGGGGCCCACCACGGGGGGTGGGGGGGGGCTCGACCTGCTGTTCAACAACGCCGGCGGCAACACGCCCAGCACGTCGTTCGGCGACCTCGCCTGGGAGGACTGGCGACGGGTCATCGCGGTCAACCTGGACGGCGCGTTCCTGGTGGCGCACGGCGCGTTCCGCCTGATGCGCGACCAGTCGCCCCAAGGCGGGCGCATCATCAACAACGGCTCGATCTCGGCGCACGTGCCGCGCCCGGGGTCGGCGCCGTACACCGCGAGCAAGCACGCCATCACCGGCCTCACCCGCGCCATCTCGCTCGACGGGCGGGCGCACGGCATCGCCTGCGGCCAGATCGACATCGGCAACGCCGCCAGCGAGATGACCGCGCGCATGGCCCACGGCGTGCCACAGGCCGATGGCAGCATGGCGGTCGAGCCGACCATGGACGTGGCCTTGGTGGCGCGCACCATCGTCAGCATGGCGGCGCTGCCGCCCGAGGCCAACGTTCAGTTCATCACCATCATGGCGACGGCCATGCCGTTCATCGGGCGGGGATGAGCCGCATCCCCGGCATCGCGGTCCACAGCCTCGTGCCGGCGCGCGCCAGCGGCGCCAGCTCGGCCGCGATCTCCTCGACGATGTTCCACGCCAGGATGACGAGGTCGTCGGGCGGGTCCGCCAGGAGGTCCTCCGGCGCCACCACCGGGATGTGGCTGCCGGGCAGCAGGCGGCCCTGCTTGGCCGGGCTGCGGTCGGCGACGCGGGCGATGTCCGCAGTGCCGGCGCCGCAGAAGTTGAGGAAGGTGTTGCCCTTGGCCGCGGCCCCGTACCCGGCGACCCGCTGCCGGCAAATCCGCGCGTGGTCGAGAAAGGCGCGGAAGCCGCCCGCGACCTGCGCCGCGCGCGCCGCGAACCCGGCATAGCCGGCGGGCCGCTGCAGGCCAGCCGCCGCCTCGGCGGCGCGGATCCGGGCCAGCCCGGGACCCTCGGGCCAGGTCGCGGCCCCATGGCAGGCGAACACCCGCAGCGAGCCACCATGCGTCGGCAGCGCCACGGCGTCGAACGCGCGCAACCCGGACGCCGCCAGCACCCGCTCCACCGCCAGCAGCGACAGGTAGGAGAAGTGCTCGTGGTAAATGGTGTCGAACTGCGCCTGGGCCACGAGTTCGAGCAGATGCGGGAACTCGAACGTCACGATCCCCTCGGGCTTCAGCACGGCGCCGAAGCCGCGCGCGAAGTCGGCGATGTCGGGCACATGCGCCAGCACGTTGTTGGCGACCATCAGGTCGGCCCGCACGCCACGCGCCGCCAGCGCCGCCCCGGCAGCGGCGCCGAAGAACACCTCCTCGCTGGCAACGCCTCGCGCCCGCGCCACGGAAGCGACGTTGGCGGCCGGCTCGATGCCCAGCACCGGGACGCCGAGCGCCACGAAATGCCGCAGCAGGTAGCCGTCGTTGGAGGCGACCTCGACCACCAGCGATCCCGGCCCGAGAGCCAGGCGCCCCGTCATCGCCTCGGCATAGCAGCGACCATGCTCGACCCAACTGCTCGAGTACGAGGAGAAATACGGGTAGGCGGCGAAGATCGCCGGCGGCGGCAGCACGGCGTCGACCTGCACCAGCAGGCAGCGCTCGCACAGCCTGGCGTGCAGCGGATACGCCTGTTCGCCGGCGACGGCCTCCGGCTCGGCGGCGAGATAGGCGTTGGCCAGCGGCATGTCGCCGAGATCGATCACGCTGTGCCGCAGCGGGGCCGCGCAGAACCGGCACGTTGGGCTACTGGTCGACATCCCTCCTCCCGCGCCGCACGGGCGGCTCGGGCCGATGATCGGCGGCCGGGGTTGCGGAAACCTTAACGCGCCGGACCCTGCCGCGTCAGGCGGCCAGCTCGTCCTGCACCGCGGCGGCGAGTTCCTGCATGTGGAACGGCTTGCGCAGGAAGCGCTGGCTCAGGCTCTGCGGGTGGAAGTAGCCCGACATCACGATCACCCGCACGTCGCGGCGCTCCCGCGCCACCGTGGCGGCCAGCTCGAGTCCGGACATGCCGGGCATCTGGATGTCGGTGATGACCATGGCGATCGACGGGTCGGCGCTGAGCAGCGGCAACGCCTCCTCGCCGCTCGCCGCCTGCGCCACGCCGTAACCGAAGTAAACCAACGTCTCGGCAAGCATCTCCCGGACCTCGTCGTCGTCGTCTACGATCAGAATGCTCACATCGTTTCCCGTAGGCGCCACCGCGCCTGGCTCGCCCAAGGCCCTGGCCCATGCGCCGCAACTCTATCCACGCGAAGCAGCTACTTGCCAAGCGGCGGCGGCGTTTACATTCCGCACGTTCGCGTCAGGACGGTAACGCAACGTTGGCCGGAGGCCGCACCGACTCCGCGTCACCCGACGGTGACCCCACCCCCTAGCAACGCGGCAGCCAGCACGGGCATAAGGACCGCGTGAAATCTCCGTCCCTCCCGGGCGCCCACCGCCGCGACCGCGGCGGCTGAGCCGATGTCGAACTGGTCGCTGGCCGGGCTGACCACGCTCGCCGGCCACAAGGCATGGCTGCAGGCGGTCATGGTCGTGCTCGGCACCTTCGTGCTGGAGGACGCCGCCACGGTGCTGGCCGCCATGCAGGCGCAGTCGGGACAGTTGCAGATCGAGGTGGCGCTGGCGGCCCTCTACGCCGGCATCGTGCTGGGCGATCTCGGGCTGTATGGCCTGGGCGCGCTGTCGGCGCGGGTGCCGATGGTGGCGCGCTGGGTGCCGCCCGGCCGGATGCGCCAGGGCCGCGCCTGGCTCGACGGCCGGGTGTTCCGGGTGGTGTTCATCAGCCGGTTCATCCCCGGAGCCCGGCTGCCGACCTACACCGCCTGCGGCTTCCTGCACGCCAACTTGCGCCGCTTCGCCCTGGCCGCGGTGGTGGCGACGCTGGTATGGACCTCGTTGTTGTTCGGCGTATCGCTCAAGGTCGGCGCCTTGCTGATCGAGCATCTCGGCGCCTGGCGCTGGGCGGGCGCGATCGGGTTCGCGGCCGTCGTCATTCTGGTCGGCCGTACCGCGGCGCGTATGCAGGAGTCCCGTCGATGAGGAATGGGCGATGAGCGATGCGGCCGCGATCCCGGCGCGCGGCCCGGCCAAGGGCGGCGAGCGCCTGCTCAGCCCGTTCGAGTTCTGGCCCGGCTGGCTGTTCTACGCGCCGGTGGTGGCGCAGTGGATCGCGCTGGGCCTGCGCTATGGCGACATGAGCCTGCCCACCGCCGCCAACCCGCGCATCGAGACCGGCGGCCTGTGCGGCGAGAGCAAGGGCGACATCCTGGCCCTCGCGGGACCCGAGGCCGGCGCCGCGATCGCGCCCTGGTGCCGGTTCGACCACGTGGCCCGGCCCGGTGCCGCGTTGGCCGCCGCCGATGCCGCCCTGGCGCGGGCCGGGCTGGACTACCCGTTGATCCTGAAACCGGATGTCGGCTGCAACGGTGCCGGCGTGCGGCTGCTGCCCGACCGGGCGGCGCTGGCGCTGGCGCTCCCTCACTACCCGCAGGGCGTGCGGCTGATGCTGCAGCGCTTCGTGCCGTGGGAGGGCGAGGCCGGGCTGTTCTACGTGCGGCTGCCGGGCGAGCCGCGCGGCCGGCTCACCTCGCTGACGCTGAAGGAAGCGCCCAGCGTCACCGGCGACGGCCGCTCGACGCTGCGCGCGCTGGTGCTGGCCGACCCGCGCGCCGGGCTGGTGCCGCACCTGTACCTCCCCCGCCTCGCCGGCCGGCTCGACCAGGTGCCGGCCTCGGGCGAGCGGGTGCGCCTGGTGTTGGCGGGCAACCATTGCCGCGGCTCGATCTTCCGCGACGGCACGCCGGAGATCACGCCGGCGCTGACCGCGCGCGTCGAGGCGATCGCGCGCGACATCCCGGAGTTCCATTTCGGCCGCTTCGACGTGCGCTTCGAATCCCTGGCGGCGCTGCGGCGCGGCGAGCGCTTCGCCATCATCGAGGTGAACGGCGCCGGCTCCGAGCCGACCCACATCTGGGACGCGCGCACGACGCTGCGCAAGGCGTGGGCCGACCAGTTCGCGCATTACGGCGCCGCCTGGCGGATCGGCCGCGCCAACCGCCGCCGGGGGCACCGGCCCAGCGGCCTGCGCGCCATGTACCGAGCGTGGCGGCTGCAGCGCCGGCTGATGGCGTCGTATCCGATCAACGACTGAGCCCCGGCCCGGCGGACCATACCGATTATCAATGGTTAGGCATGGCGTCCGCCGCTTGACCTGCGGGCGCGCAACGGGTTTGTGCGGTGCGAACCGCGCCCGGAGCCTCGATGGACACGCTGCACGCCTTGCTGATCGCCGTCATCCAAGGGGCCACGGAGCTGTTCCCGGTCAGCAGCCTGGGCCACGCGGTGCTGGTGCCGGCGGTGTTCCGCTGGGGCGTCGACCAGCGCTCGCCGGAGTTCCTGCCGTTCCTGGTGATGCTGCATGTCGGCACCGCCATCGCTTTGCTGGGGTTCTTCTGGCGCGACTGGCTGGCGATCGTGCGCGGCGTGCTGGGCCTGTCCGGCAGCCCGCACGAGGTCGCGGAGAGCCGGCGGGTGCTGCTGCTGATCGTGGTCGCGACCATCCCGGCGGTGGTCGTGGGCGGCCTGCTGGAGCGGCCGCTGCGACAACTGTTCGCGAACCCGTTGGCGGTGGCCGGCTTCCTGGTGCTGAACGGGGCGCTGCTGCTGTTCGGCGAGCGCCTCCGCCGCAGCGGCCACCGCGCGCTCTCCACGCTCAAGGTCAGCGACGCGCTGGTGATCGGCTGCTGGCAGTGCGGGGCGCTGCTGCCGGGCATCTCGCGCTCGGGGGCGACCATCGTCGGCGGCCTGCTGCGCGACGTCGACCACGAGGGCTCGGCGCATTTCTCGTTCCTGATCGCGACCCCGATCATCGTCGCGGCCACGGTGCTGGAGGTGCCAAAGCTGCTGCACGAGGCGGTGCCGCCCGGCGTGTTCGGGCTGGCGACGCTCGCGGCGGTGGCGGCGGGGCTGACCGCGCTGGCCAGCACCTGGTTCCTGATGCGCTACTTCAAGCGCAACGACGAGTGGGCGCTGACGCCGTTCGGCTGGTACTGCATCGCCGCCGGTCTGGGCGGCATCGCCTACCTATCGCTCGCATGACAAAGGCGTTCTGGCTTGCCTGCGCTCTGCTGGCGGCGCCGGCAATGGCGGCCCGCCTGCCGCCGGCGGCGGTGCCGATCTCGCGCCTCGACCTGCCGTGGTGGGGCGAGCGGCACCGCGAGAAGCTGGCCGAGATCAAGCGCGAGCCGGTCGGCCTGGTGTGGCTGGGCGATTCGATCACGCAGGGGTTCGAGTCGCCCGAGTACCAGCCGACCTGGCTTCGGTTCTATGGCGACCGGCACCCGCTCAACCTCGGCTTCTCCGGCGATGCGACCTCGCATCTGCTTTGGCGGCTCGACCACGGCGAGGTCGCGGGCCTGGCGCCGAAGCTGGCCATCGTGCTGATCGGCGCCAACAACCTCGGCCGGCTGCACTGGCCGGCGGCGGAGGACATCCTCGGCGTCGAGACGGTGGTGGCGCGCACCCGCGCCCTGTTGCCGCGCACCAAGGTCCTGGTGATCGGCGTGCTGCCGAGCGACCGCGGCCCGTGGGTGGCGCAGAGCACGGCGCGGATCAACGCGGCCTTGGCGTCGCACTATGCGAACGGCGCTGTGCCGGGCGTGGCTTTCACGGATCAGTCGGCCCTGTTCATGCGCGATGGCAAGGTGGATGATTCGCAGTTCCACGACATCCACCTCACGCCGCCGCAACCGGCGCTGCACCCCTCGCCGGAAGCGCAGGCGCGCCTGGTGGCCGCCATCGAGCCCACGGTCGCGGCGCTGCTGGGGGACCGTGACCACGGTCGCTAGGCGAGTGGTGCCGCCGAGCGGAATTGAACCGCTGACCTATTCGTTACCAACGAATTGCTCTACCCCTGAGCTACGGCGGCAGCCGGGCGCGCGCGGCGGGTATTAGGCGGGATGCCGCGCGGCGGCAACCCTTATCTCGGCGGTTGTTGACCGGGCGGAAGCACCGCTCCCGCCTCCGTGGAACCGCCAGCCTCGGCGGCCGGCTGCGTCATCATCGACGCCCCGGTCCACCCGCTTGCCCCGGCCCACTCGCTCGCCCGGGTCGGCCCGGTGGCCCAGGTGGGCGCTGTCCGAACGCTGGGTTCCCTGGCCTTCCGCCGGGCCCACCTCCCGACATACCTGGCCCTGGGCCGACGCTCGGCGCTTCGATGCCGACATCCCCCGGGTTACGGTCGCCGGGTCCGTCGACCCCCCCACCGAATGGCTGCCCATCCCCGCTTGGCCCGTATTGCGATGGCAGGCCGCCGGACCTGAACGGAAGCATCGGCTGTGGCGGCGCAGCGGCGACCTTGCGCAGGATCGTCGC
Organism: uncultured Acetobacteraceae bacterium; assembly: GCA_964250775.1. Classification (GTDB taxonomy): domain Bacteria; phylum Pseudomonadota; class Alphaproteobacteria; order Acetobacterales; family Acetobacteraceae; genus CAVRQM01. The sequence continues at coordinate 35,090 of CAXUHK010000009.1, forward strand.
ACGCAGCGAGCCGTTCGTCTCGCGCCTGAACTCGACGACGGCGCGGCGCGCTGCGAACGGGTCGGTTCCGGGCGACGCCGCAGCGTCCAGCCCCGCACCAAGCCGGAGGCGACCCGCCTCGACGCTGACATAGCCTTCCACCACGTACGAACTCACGGATTCACCAAAATAGGCAGGCAAGTCCTGCGCCAACACGTCGTCCGCGATGGTGACGACATGCAGCACGCCATCCTCGTAGCGGCCAGAGGCGGTGACACGGCGGCCAGTTGCGGGATGACGCACGGGAACGGACCGGAGTTCCAGGGCGCCGACATACCAGGTCGCCGCTTTCTCCGATAGCGTCCCGCGCACCAGGACCAGGCCTGGAGAGCGGCGGTCCAGACGCGTGGCCTGGATCGTGTCGTCCGCTCGGCGCAGGCCGCTGACCGCGACCCACTCCCCAGGGCGCGCCGTCGTGGCAGCTTCGGAAGCGGCCCGGGCCTGTTCCGTGACAGCCACGCGCTGTCCCGCGACGCGCAAGGCGCCATCGCCATCCACCGCTTCCACGGGCCCGGATACCTCGTGGCGGACGGAGATGCCGAGGGCTCGCAGTGCGTCATGCGGGCCTGCGGCCTCGACAGCGGCGAGTTGTCCGGCCCGCAACGCCGCGGACGAGACAGGGGCGCCGTCCAGCCGTACCGGCACCGCGTCGTCGTACGCCAGCTCACGGCCAGCGACGCAGACGCTTCCGAACCCCGTGATCACGCCGACGATGCCGGTGCCGCCGATGCCGCGGTCCGCTTGCTTCGCGGCGCCCGCCGGCCGGCCGGTGCCGCCGATGCCGCGATCCGTCCACCGCGCGCCAGGCGGACCACCGTGCGGCCCGGTCCGACACGCGCCCGGCTCTCTCGCGGCGACCACGCTCGGCACGTCATGGGCGAGCGGGGCGCAGGCTCCCAGCAACGCCGCGGCCAGGAGCGCGGCCAAGCGCATGGTTCAGGCTTCCCGAGCGGACGGTTCGTCCTCGACATAGAGATAGACGCCGAGGTTGACGCGGCGGGTCGAGCCCCCCGGCGCGGCTTCGGCCCGCGCCGCATCGTCCGCGTCCGCGATGCCCAGCGCGCTACGGTTCACTTCCAGCAGCATCGCCTGGGCGGCGTCTCGCCCGAGCGTCACCAACGTGGCGGCCGCCTCGGCGCTCAGCCGGTCGTAATGCACGCCACGCTCGAAAAACGGCGCGTGGCCGAACGCGGCCACGTTGGCCGCGGCGACGGCGATGTGATCGTGCAGGTTGCGCGCGAAGTAGAACACCTGCTCCTCCCGGCCACCCTGCGGCAGGAAGGCCGCTTCCCGCAGCCGCACCCGCCCGTCCGCATCGAGCGTGGCGATGCCGGCGTCCAACCACACGTCCAGCAGCGCGCGCGACCGCACATCCCTGGTCACTGCGGCGACAAGGGCGTCGAACGACGACGATGCCCCCGCACGCGGCAACGGCAGCGGCGTCCCGTCCCGGTCGGTAAGCGCCGGGGTGCCGAGCCAGCGAGCGATCACTGCGCTGGACAGAGTCACCGAGGGCGGCTCCGGCCCCGGCTCAGGGCCGCGTTGGCGGCGGATTTCCTTCCGATGCACGCCGGTGAGCAGGCTGATCCGGCTGTCGGTGCGAGCCTGCGGGTCGGTCAGCAGTTCGTGTGACGCGACATCGACGTAGAGGCCGCGCAGCAGGGCCGCGAGGGCCGGAAACGTGACCCCCGCTTGGATCGATAGCCGCACGAGTGGGCGCAGCACCCGAGCCAGCGCTCGCAGCAGCAAATCGGGCGGCGGCAGGGAGAGCCGGTCGGCTTCTGAGATGGGAGTCACGCTGCTTCCTGAACTGCAAGCATGTAGCACGGCCACCTTGTGGGAAAAGCGCCCACAGGACTGCTTTCCGCGTTGACGTGGGAATCTTTCCCACGCATGGTGGCATCGGATCGCTTTCCCTCATAAGTTACGGGCCAATGACGCTCGGCTGCGCAAGCAGATAGTCGCCACAGTGCCGATACATCCTGATCTTGCCATCGGAGCTGGGCGGCAACTATGTTCCAAGACCTCACACGGTTTGATGAATACCTATCATTGCATCATCGGTTTTCTCGCTGAGGCGCCTGAGTTGCGCGACAGTATCGGCGGGCAGGAAATACCCAAGGGACTGTTGCGGCGCATCGAGTTGGCGGCCAGCCTGTCGAACGCCATCTTCGGCTGGGCCCATGCGCCGGGCTTCATGCGACAGCGGCTCACCTGCTTGTGCGAGGACGTACTGACGCTGTTGTCGAATCCAGACGCGACACTCGATCTATGCGTGACGTCCGAGAAGGGCGTCTGCCCTCCGAGCCTCGAGACCGTGGTGCTGCGCGTGGCGCCCGAATTGGTCGGCAACGCTGTCCGGCATGGCGCGCGCGGCCGGATCGAGGTGATGTTGCGCACCGATTACGGTCGCACCGTTCTCACGGTCAGCGACGATCGCCGGGATGGCGCCGACGCGAGGCCGCTCGATGACTTGTCGGCCGCCGCGCGTCTCGCCCGCCAGAACGGCGGCAGCGTGCGGTTGCTGCGTCAACGCGACCATACCATCGCCAAGCTGGAACTGCCGCATGGCGCCGAGCGGTCGTCATGGCGCACGCTCGGCGCCTTGTGTGCTGGCGGCCCGCGGCTATAAGGCAGGCTTCCCATTCGGTAGCCCGATGACGCCACCGCCCGAGCCGCCCTCGCCCAGGATCACCGCGGCAGCCGAAGCCGCCCGCAGCGAGCGCCAGGCGCGCGAGGCCGAAGCGCTGCGCGCCAACCTGCGCCGCCGCAAGGAGCAGGCCCGCGCCCGCGCCGAGCCACCAGCGCCGAAGCACCAGCCATGACGGTGATGTCCGACCGCTGGATCCGCCGCATGGCGAGCGAGCACGCCATGATCGAGCCGTTCGTCGAGGCGCAGAAGGCGGCCGGCGTCATCAGCTACGGCCTGTCGAGCTACGGCTACGACGCCCGCGTCGCCGACGAGTTCAAGGTGTTCACCAACGTCGACTCAGCGATCGTCGACCCCAAGGCGTTCGCCCCCGAGAGCTTCGTCGACCGTCGCGGGCCGGCCTGCGTCATCCCGCCGAACAGCTTCGCCCTGGCGCACACCGTCGAGTACTTCCGCATCCCGCGCGACGTGCTGGTGATCTGCCTGGGCAAGTCGACCTATGCCCGCTGCGGCATCATCGTCAACGTCACGCCGCTGGAGCCCGAGTGGGAGGGCCAGGTCACGATCGAGATCAGCAACACGACACCGCTGCCGGCCAAGATCCACGCGTTCGAGGGCATCTGCCAATTCCTGTTCCTATCGGGCAACGAGGCGTGCGAAACCAGCTACGCCGACCGCGCCGGGAAATACATGGGCCAGCGCGGCGTCGCACTTCCTCGCATGGCCTAAAACGGGACAGGAGACGGCTTGGACAAGATACGCATCCGCGGCGGCCGGCCGCTCGCCGGCGAGATCGCCATCGGCGGCGCCAAGAACGCCGGCCTGCCGCTGATGGCGGCGGGCCTGCTCACCGCCGAGCGCCTCACGCTGACCAACGTGCCGCTGCTCGACGACATCCACACCATGGCCAGCCTGCTGGCGCAGCACGGCGTCGCGGTCGAGCAACTCGACAACGAGGGCCGCACGCTGTCCATCGGCGGCGCCATCGCCAGCACCGAGGCGCCGTACGACATCGTGCGCAAGATGCGCGCCTCGGTGCTGGTGCTGGGGCCGCTGCTGGCGCGCATGGGACAGGCGCGGGTGTCGCTGCCGGGCGGCTGCGCCATCGGCACCCGACCGGTCGACCTGCACCTGCGCGGGCTGGAGCAGATGGGCGCCGTGATCGCCCTCGAAGCCGGCTACATCGACGCCCGCGCGCCGACCGGGCTGCGCGGCGCCGACATCGTGCTGCCGCTGCCCAGCGTCGGCGCCACCGAGAACCTCTTGATGGCGGCGAGCCTGGCGCGCGGCCGCACCGTGCTCGCCAACGCCGCGCGGGAGCCGGAGATCGCCAACCTGGCCGAATGCCTGGTCGCGATGGGTGCGCGCATAGAGGGCATCGGCAGCGACCGGCTGACCGTCGAGGGGGTCACGTCGCTGCACGCGGCCACCCACGCCATCATTCCCGACCGCATCGAGACCGGCACCTATGCCTGCGCCGCCGCCATCGCCGGCGGCTCGCTCCACCTGCGTCACGCGCGGCTCGACCATCTCGGCGCCGTCGCGCGGCTGCTGGGCGAAGCCGGGGTCGAGGTGAGCGAGCAGGACGACGGCCTCACCGTCCGGCGCCTGAACGGGCTGCACGGGGCCGACGCGATGACCGAGGCGTATCCCGGCTTCCCCACCGACATGCAGGCGCAGTTCATGGCGCTGATGTCGGTGGCGCACGGGGCGGCGATGGTGACGGAGACCATCTTCGAGAACCGCTTCATGCACGTCCCCGAACTCAACCGCATGGGGGCGCGCATCAACGTCCACGGCGCCTCGGCCATCGTGCGCGGCGTCGAGCGGCTGTCCGGCGCGCCGGTGATGGCGACCGATTTGCGCGCCTCGGTGTCGTTGGTGCTGGCGGGCCTGGCCGCCTCGGGCGAGACCGTGGTGAACCGGGTCTACCACCTGGACCGCGGCTACGAGGCGGTCGAGCGCAAGCTGGCCGCGTGCGGCGCCGACATCGAGCGCATCCCGGGGTGAGCACGGCACCGCTCATCCTGGCGCTGCCCAAGGGCCGCATCCTCGCGGAATGCGGCCCGCTGCTGGCCCGCGCCGGGGTGCGGCCGGCGCCCGACTACCTCGACGACGACAGCCGCCGGCTGCGCTTCCCGACCGACGACGCCGCGCTCGACGTGGTGCGGGTGCGCCCGTTCGACGTCGCGACCTTCGTGGCGTTCGGGGCGGCGCAGATCGGCATCTGCGGCGCCGACGTGCTGATGGAGTTCGACTACTCGGAGATCTACGCCCCGCTCGACCTCGGCATCGGCATTTGCCGCGTCTCGGTGGCGGAGCCGGCCGAGGGCGCCGGCGAGGACGACCCGCGCACCTGGTCGCAGGTCCGGGTGGCGACCAAGTACCCCAACATCGCCCGCCGGCACTACGCCGCGCGCGGCATCCATGCCGAGGTGGTCCACCTGAACGGCGCGATGGAGCTGGCGCCGGGGCTTGGCCTGACCCGGTTGATCGTCGACCTCGTGGCGACCGGCTCGACGCTGCAGGCCAACGGGCTGGTGGAGACCGAGGTGATCGCCCACGTCACCAGCCGGCTGATCGTCAACCGCACGGCGCTCAAGACGCAGCCGGAGGCGGTCGGCGGCTGGATCGCCCGCTTCCGCGACGCGCTCGCGGCGCTGTCGGCGCCGGCCGTCGCGGCATGAGGCGGCTCGACACCACCGACCCGGCGTTCGAGGCCGGGTTCGCGGCACTGCTGGCGCAAGGGCGCGAGACCACCGGTTCGGTGGGCGACGTGGTGGCCGCGATCGTCGCCGCCGTGCGCGAGCGCGGCGACGCGGCGCTGTGCGAGTACACGACGCGGTTCGACCGGCTGCCGATGGAGCCTGGCCGTCTGCGGCTGGCGGCCGCCGAGATCGACGCCGCGAGGGCCGCCGTGGCGCCGGCGCTGGAGGCGGCGCTCGACGTCGCGGCGACGCGGATCGAGGCGTTCCATCGGGCGCAGGTGCCGGCCGACATCCGCGTGCCCGACCCGGCCGGGCTGGTGCTCGGGATGCGCTGGTCGGCGATCGACGCGGTGGGGCTGTACGTGCCCGGTGGCACGGCGGCGTATCCGTCCTCGGTGCTGATGAACGCGATCCCGGCGCGGGTCGCGGGCGTGGCGCGGGTCGCGATGTGCGTGCCGACCCCGGACGGCGCGCTGAACCCGCTGGTGCTAGCCGCGGCGCGGCGCGCCGGGGTGTCGGAAATCTACCGCGTCGGCGGCGCGCAGGCAGTGGCCGCGATGGCCTACGGCACCGCCAGCATCGCCCCGGTCGACCGCATCGTGGGGCCGGGCAACGCCTATGTCGCCGAGGCCAAGCGGCAGGTGTTCGGTCGCGTCGGCATCGACAGCATCGCCGGCCCGTCCGACGTGCTGGTCATCGCCGATGCCGATCAAGACCCGGATTACGTCGCCATCGACCTACTGGCGCAGGCGGAGCACGGCGAGGACTCGCAATCCGTGCTCATCACCAACTCGGCCGAGTTCGCTGACAAGGTGGCCGCCGCCGTGGCAGCGGCGCTGCCCACCCTGCCCCGGCAAGCCATCGCGGGCGCGTCATGGCGGACGCATGGCGCCATCGTCGTGGCGCGCGACTGGGACGAGGCCGCGACGCTCGCCAACCGCATGGCGCCGGAGCACCTCCAGGTCCTGACGTCGGAACCGGAGGCGGTGTTCGCGCAAGTCCGGCATGTCGGCTCGGCGTTCCTCGGCGCCTGGTGCCCGGAGGCGGTGGGCGACTACGTGGCCGGGCCGAACCATGTGCTGCCGACCGGCGGCAGCGCGCGCTTCGCCTCCGGCCTCTCGGTCTACGAGTTCCTCCACCGCAGCACCTGGGTCGCGGGCGACCGTGCGGCGCTGGCGCGGGTCGGCCAGGCGGCGGTGGCGCTGGCCGAGGCGGAAGGGCTGCACGCGCACGCCCGCAGCATCGGCATCCGGCTCGCTTGACCTGACGCGTCCGGGTCATCATGTTCCGGCGCAGCGGAAAACCCGGTTACGAGGCTAGATGTCCAAAGAGGATATGATCGAGTTCAGCGGCACCGTGCAGGAGCTGCTGCCCAATGCCATGTTCCGCGTCAAGCTCGACAACGAGCACAGCATCCTGGCGCACACGAGCGGCAAGATGCGCAAGAACCGCATCCGCGTCCTGGCCGGCGACCGCGTCAACGTCGAGATGACGCCGTACGACCTGAGCAAGGGTCGCATCACGTTCCGATTCAAGTAGCCGCCCGGCAAAGCCTGGTGCTGGCCTCCGGCAGCCCGCGCCGGTTGGCCTTGCTGGCGCAGATCGGACTGGTGCCCGACCGCATCGCCCCCGCCGACATCGACGAAACGCCGTTGCGCGACGAGACGCCCCGGCTGCTCGCGCAACGACTCGCGCGTGCCAAGGCCGCCTTGCCGCAGCACGGCGCGTTCGTGCTGGCGGCCGACACCGTGGTCGCGGTCGGGCGACGGGTGCTGCCCAAGGCCGAGGACGCCGCCACCGCCCGACGATGCCTGGCACTGCTCTCCGGGCGCCGGCACCGGGTGCTGACCGCCGTGGTGGTCGCAGCCCCCGACGGGCGCCGCGCCGAACGGCTGTGCGAGAGCGTGGTCGGCTTCGCGCGGCTGACCGCGCGGCAGCTCGACGCCTATGTCGCGGGCGGCGAGTGGCACGGCAAGGCCGGAGGCTACGCCATCCAGGGCAGCGCCGCCGTCTACATCCGTTTCCTCTCGGGCAGCTACTCCGGCGTGGTTGGGCTGCCGCTGTTCGAGACGGCGCAATTGCTGCGGGGGCTGGGCTGGGCGCTGCCGTGAGGCTGCTGGCGTCGTGCTCGCCCGGTGAGATCCGCATCGCGGCCGTCGAGGGCGACGTCCTGGTCGACGCCGCCATCCAGCGGCCGGGAGCGCGCGACGGCGTGGGCGACCTGCACCGCGGCCGGATCACCGCCCGCCGCCCGGCGCTGGCCGGGGCATTCGTGGCGCTGGCCTGCGGAGCCCAGGGTTTCCTGCCCGACAGCGCCGGCGGCGGCGAGGTCGGCGACGCGGTGGCGGTGCGCGTGACACGGGCGGCGCAGGGCGGCAAGGGCCCGCGCCTTGCGGGCGAGCCGGTGGCGATCGAGCCCGGGCCGCCGATGCTGCTGACGCCAGGGCCGGGTCCGTTGCTGGCGTTGGCGGCGCTGCACCCGCACGCCGGCGTGGCGGTCGACGACCCGGCGGTGCTGGCGGCGCTGCGCCCGGCGCTGGGCGCCCGGGTCGCCCTGGTGGGCAGGGCATTCGACGACGCCTTGGAGGCGGCATGGGCCGCGCTGCGGCAGCCTCGCGTGACGCTGGCCGGGGGCGCGTTCTCGATCCATCCGACGCCGGCGCTGGTCGCCATCGACGTCGACCTCGCCGCCGCCGCCGGCAAACGGCGCGGCAAGACGGCGGCGCACACCGACGCCAACCAGGCGATCATCCCGGCCATCGCGCGCGAGATCAGGCTGCGCAACCTGTGCGGTCCGATCGTGGTCGACCTGGCCGGACTGTCGCCCAAGCGGCGCGCCGCACTGGGGCCGCGTTTCGCCGCGGCGCTGGCCGGCGACCCGGTGCCGACGCGCTTCCTCGGCTTCTCGGCGCTCGGCCTGGCCGAAATCCTGCGCAGCCGGATCCGCCCGCCGCTGCACGAGCTGCTGGCCGGCCCGCTCGCCGCCGGGCTTGCGGGCCAGCGGCACCGCGCGCGCGAACTGGCCGCCCCCCCCGGCCGCCATCCCCCCAGTCAGGCCCCCGCCG
>CAXUHK010000009.1:43561-45695 GCA_964250775.1 uncultured Acetobacteraceae bacterium
TCCTGGCCGATGGCGCGGCCTGCCGCGCCCTTGCGCGGCGGGCCGGTCGCCCCCTGATGCTGCACACCGACCGCACGCTGCCGCCGTTCGCCTGGCGGCTGGAGGAGGATTGATGGAGCAACCCGCCGCGATCATCTGCCCGATCTGCCGCAAGCCGGCCGACCCGAGGCTGCGGCCGTTCTGCAGTGCCCGCTGCGCCGACATCGACCTGGGCCGCTGGTTCACCGAAGGCTACGCGGTGCCGGCGGAGCCGAAGCTGCACGACGGCCTGTTCGACGACGAGACGCCTTGATCCCGATGCGGCAAGGGGCTATCCCCTCCGCCCGGCGCCCAGGTAGCTCAGTTGGTAGAGCATGCGACTGAAAATTGCAGTGTCGGCGGTTCGACTCCGTCCCTGGGCACCACCTTCCCGTAGCCTCCTTACCCCGGAACGATACGGGTCCATACCCGTGACGGCACTCGCGGGCTGTCGACGGTAGGGGAGCGGGACGGGTGACGGAGGCCGGACGGAATAGCTTCAAGTCATCGCCACGGTCTCTGCTTTGCGGTTCCGGAGCGCAGGACTTGCTGGGCGAAGCGTAAGCCACGCACCTAGAATCATCGTCGTCATGCCAGCGGCGTCCCCCGCGTTGAAAGCCTCGCCATAGACCCAGACACCGAGGGCAACTGCAATTGCCGGCGACACGAAAGCATAGGCCCCTGCTCGGGACGCGCCCCACTCCCGCACGAGCTGAAAAAACATGGTGTTTGCGGCCAGCGACCCGAACAGCACACCAAAGACCCATCCTGCCCAGGCAGGCGTTCCCCAATGCCCCGACAGGGCCTGGCGAGCGCCAGGCTCGAAGGCGATGGCGCCTATCGAGAGAATGATTCCTCCGACAAACAGCGTGATTCCTGACAGCAGCAAGGGTGAGTAGGTTCTCAGTAAGGTCCGGGCTAGGACCGCTCCGAGACTGTAGATAAGCGCCGACAGAACAATGGCTGCTCCGCCGAGGAACTCGGATGAAGTCGAGGCTGTGCTCCCGTGAAGCGCCTTTGGGCCAAACAAGATCACGATGCCGCAGACGCCGACTGCCATGCCACACGCGCGAACCCGGGTGAACCGGTCCTCGCCGAGAAGCGCCCCTATGCCGAGAAGGGCCATCGGCATGAACGCGAAGTCGAGTATGGCGGCAAGCCCAGAACTGACGAAACGCGCTCCCCAGAACAGCAGCGAATACGTCACGACGATCATCAGCACCGTCACGACCGTCAGTCTCAGCAGGTCGGAACGCACGATGCGCATGGTGTCGCCACGCAGTCTCAGGGCGATGAGGAGCACGCCGCCGGCTACGAAGAAGCGTGACCCTGCGAACAGGCTAGGGGGCACCACAGCAATGCCGGCTTTCACGGCAATCCAGGTCATGCCCCAAATGAGACACATGAGTAAAAACAAGACATGTAAACGGGTTAGTTTCATAAACACGTTTCCAGCAGCATCTAAGGGAACTGCACGTCCGCCCTGCAGGACACGGCGACGGAGTGGGTTGACAGGAGATGCACCATGGCGGCCTCGTCCGGCTGGTCACTATACATTACGCAATACAGCAAGCCATCTTTGGTCCGCGAATCACCGCACAGCAGGGTGACGGGGTTCCCCACCCGCCAAGACCAGGGGGGCCGATGCCGCGGGCCACGAGTTCCCTGGGCACTATCCTCCCGTAGCATACGTCCCCGGAACGATATAGGTTCACACTCGTAACAGCCTGCGCGGGCTGTGAGTGCTGCGGGAGCGGGATGGGTGACGGAGGCCGGCCTTGACGCTGCCGGGATGCGGCTGTTGGGCGAGCATTTCGACGCCGTGCTCTATCTCGCGGCCTACCCCGACATAAGTGCCGCAAGATGCAACCCGCTGCTGCACTACGCGCAGACCGGATGGCGCGAGGGCCGGCGCCCGAACGCCTGGTTCGACACCGCCTACTATTTGGCCAGCAACCGCGACGTGGCCGAGGCCGGCGTCAACCCGCTGTGGCACTTCCTGGTCAGCGGCCGCGAGGAAGGTCGCGCCCCGGCACGCCCGGCCGGGCTGCAACGCGACCGGCTAGAGTTGCATCCGCGCGTGTTGCAACAGCGGCTGGTGTGAGGCGTTGGTGGG
>CAXUHK010000010.1:0-20103 GCA_964250775.1 uncultured Acetobacteraceae bacterium
CGGCGGTGGGCTGGCGGCGGTGCTGACCCTGCGGCTGACCGCCGCCGGGCCGGCGGCCGGCGCGTTGCGGGCGCTCGAAGCGGCGCACCTGACCGCCGGCGCCCGCGCGTTGGCCGGCCGCCTGGCAGATACCGTCGCCGCCATCGAGGCACGGGGGCCGGCGCTGCGCGTGACGGTCGATCCGGTGGAGTTCCGCGGCTTCCGCTACCACACCGGCGTCTGCAGCACGGTCTACGCGCCCGGCCGGCACGAGGAGCTGGGGCGCGGCGGCCGCTACGTCTGCGGCGACGGCGAGCCGGCGACCGGGCTCACCCTGTACCCGGACGCGGTGCTGCGCGCGGCGCCCGTCCGCAACGCCAAGGGGGGGGTCTCCGGGCCGGGCGGCGCGACCGCGTCCTCGGCGACCAGCCTGCGGCGGCAGGGCTACGCCACCGTGGCGGGGCTGGAGCCGGCTGCCGACGACATCGCGGCCGCGCGCCGGATGCGCTGCGAGTTCGTCGTCGCGGCGGACCAGCTCGTTCCCCTGGCTCCGGAGTAGGACATGGCGAACGTCGCGGTGATCGGCGCCCAGTGGGGCGACGAGGGCAAGGGCAAGATCGTCGACTGGCTGGCCAGCCGGGCGGACATCGTGGTGCGCTTCCAGGGCGGCCACAACGCCGGCCACACGCTGATGGTCGGCAACCAGACATACAAGCTGTCGCTGCTGCCCAGCGGCGTGGCGCGCGGCAAGCTGGGCGTCATCGGCAATGGCGTCGTGGTCGACCCAGAAGCGCTGCTGGCCGAGATCGCGCGGGTGCGAGCGCAGGGACTCGACGTGTCGCCGGCCAACCTGCGCATCGCCGACAACGCGGCGCTGATCCTGCCGCTGCACCCGGCACTGGACCGCGCGCGCGAGGCGGCGCGGGGGCAGCGCAAGATCGGCACCACCGGACGCGGCATCGGACCCGCCTACGAGGACAAGGTGGCGCGCCGCGCCATCCGGCTGTGCGACCTGGCGGAGCCGCGCACGCTGTCGGACAAGCTCGACGAGTTGCTGCTGCACCACAACACCCTGCTGCACGGGCTGGGCGCGCCCGGCTTCGAGAAGCAGGCGCTGCTCGACCGTCTGCTGGAACTGGCGCCGCAGGTGCTGCCCTATGCCGAGCCGGTCTGGGAGCGCCTGCATGAGGCGCGACGTGGCGGCCTGCGCATCCTGTTCGAGGGCGCGCAAGCGGTGATGCTCGACGTCGACCACGGCACCTACCCGTTCGTCACCAGCAGCAACACCGTGGCGGCCGCGGCGGGGTCAGGGGCGGGGGTGGGTCCCGGCGCAGTCGGCTTTGTGCTCGGCATCGCCAAGGCTTATACGACGCGGGTGGGTTCGGGACCGTTCCCCAGCGAACTCGACGACGCCACCGGCCGGCTGTTGGGCGAACGCGGGCACGAGTTTGGCACCGTCACCGGGCGGCCGCGCCGCTGCGGCTGGTTCGACGCTGCCATGGTGCGACAAGCCTGCCTGGTGGGCGGCGTGCAGGGCTTGGCGTTAACCAAGCTCGATGTGCTGGACGGTTTCGTCGAGTTGAAGATTTGCGTCGGCTACCGGATCGACGGCGAATTTTCCAAGCGTTTTCCGGCCGCGCCGGCTGCGCAAGCCAGTGCCGAGCCGGTCTACGAGACGATGGAAGGTTGGTCGGCCAGCACTCGCGCCGCCCGGAGCTGGGCCGACCTGCCGGCGCAAGCGGTGAAATACGTCCGACGGGTCGAGGAGCTGGTCGAGACGCCGGTAACGCTGCTCTCGACCAGTCCGGAACGCGACGACACCATCATGGTGCGCGACCCGTTCGAGACGACGTGACTAGGCGGCCAGCTTGACCGCGCGGCGGCGCTCGGCGACCTGGGTGTGCATCGCCTTCTGCAGCTTCTCGAACGCGCGCACCTCGATCTGCCGCACTCGCTCGCGCGAGATGCCGTATTGCTGCGACAGCTCCTCGAGCGTGGTCGGGTTGTCCTTCAACCGGCGCTCGATCAGGATGTGCCGCTCGCGCTCGTTCAGGCCCTTGAGGCCGCCGGCGAGCAACGCCTTCCGACCCGATAGCTCCTCGCCCTCGGCAATGATCGATTCCTGGCTCTCGCTCTCGTCGACCAGCCAGTCCTGCCACTCGCCTTCGCTGTCCGCCCGCACCGGGGCGTTCAGGCTGTGGTCCGGCGCCGACAGGCGACGGTTCATGCTGACCACGTCCTGCTCCGGCACCGCCAGCACATGCGCGATCTTGGCCACCTGTTCGGGCTGCAGGTCGCCGTCATCGATCGCCTGCATCTGGCCTTTGAGCCGACGCAGGTTGAAGAACAGCTTCTTTTGCGCCGCCGTGGTGCCCATCTTGACCAGCGACCACGAATGCAGGATGTACTCCTGGATCGCCGCCCTGATCCACCACATCGCATAGGTGGCAAGCCGGAAGCCACGGTCGGGATCGAACCGCTTCACCGCCTGCATCATGCCGACGTTGCCTTCGGAGATCAGTTCGCCCACCGGCAGGCCGTAGCCGCGGTAGCCCATCGCGATCTTGGCGACCAAGCGGAGGTGCGAGGTCACGAGCTTGTGCGCGGCCTCCATGTCCTCGCCGTCGCGCCAGCGCTTCGAGAGGTTGAACTCCTCCTCGGGCGTCAGCATCGGGAACTTGCGGATTTCCTGCAGGTAGCGGGTGAGGTTGCCCTCAGGCGCGACATTGATAACGGCAGCAACCATAAAAGGCCCCTTTCATCCGGTCCCGGGCAGGCATTCCCTTAACGGCGAACAAGCCTGCCTGGTTTCGACGTCGACGGATGACCCATGTCACCGCCGGCATCCGTGAACGCCGCTCGAATGTCCCTGGCGGCGACACCCGATCCGACTTGGTTAACCCGTGTCAGTCGGCGCTGGATGTTGCATAGCAGCAACACGGGCGGGCTGTCAACAATCCAGACCGTGCAGGTCCTGTTATGTCTCGTAATCCATGTTCAGGCTGCGCAGCAGGTCGCGCATGTCGGGCGGGGGCGGAGTCTCGAACGCCAGCTTGGCGCCGGTGCGCGGGTGCGCGAAGGCCAGCCGCTTGGCGTGCAGCGCCTGGCGGGGGAAGTCGAGGCACTGCCCGCGCAGCGGTTCGGGCAGGCCGCGCGCCGCGGCCGGCAGGCGTCGTAGATAGGTGCCGTCGCCCACGATCGGGTGCCCGGCATGGCTGAGATGGACGCGGATCTGGTGCGTGCGCCCGGTCGCCAGGCGGCATTCCAGCAGCGCGACGGCGGTCAGGCGATGGTCGAGCGTGCGGTAGCGCGTGAGCGCCTGCTTGCCGCCATGGCCCACCACCGCCATGCGCTTGCGCTCGCGCGGGTCACGTCCGATCGCCCCCTCGATGGCGCCCTGCGCCGGCGACGGCAGGCCCCAGACCAAGGCGAGGTAGGCGCGGTCGAGGTCGCGGGCGGCGAACATCGCCGAGAGTGCCGCCAGTGCCGCCTCGGTCTTGGCCACCACCATCGTGCCCGACGTGTCTTTATCCAGCCGATGCACTATGCCTGGCCGCCGTTCGCCGCCGATGCCGGGCAGGCGGTCGCCGCAATGCGCCAGCAGCGCATTGACCAGGGTGCCGTCCTCGTTGCCCGGCGCCGGATGCACCACGAGGCCGGCCGGCTTGTCGATGACCAGCAGGTCGTCGTCCTCGTACAGGACCGTGAGGGGGATGGATTGCGCCACGGGTTCCGCCGCCACCGCTGCCGGCCGCCGGAGCAGGTATTCGCTGGCCGGCCTGACCGGCTCGGCCGGCTGCGTCACGACCACGCCGTCGCGGGTCAGCAAGCCCGCCTCGATCAGCGCCTTGACCCGGCTGCGGGTGAGGTCGGGCAGCGCCTCGGCCAGGAAGCGGTCGAGCCGCTGGCCCGCCGCGTCCGGCGGCGGGATGATCGGGGGAAATGCGTCGTCCGGCACGCGGCGTGTGTAGCCCGGATCGGGGAGCGAAGTTAGGTGTCCGGCGCCGGGTTGCGCACGCTGAAGGTCGCGGTGGTAGTGATGGGCGTGCTCATCGTGGCTGGGACGGCGACGCTGCTCACCCTGATCGTGCGCCGCGTGGCGCCGTCGGCCATCGCCGCGCGGCCGCTGCACCTCGACGAACCGACCGGCACCGGCATCGCCGGCGCCACGCTGTCTGGCGACCGCGTGGTTGTGTCGTTGCGCGGCGGCGGCCCGGACCGCATCGTGGTGCTCGACATCGCGAGCGGGCGCGTGCTGGCCAGGATCGGCCTGTGACCAGGAAAGCCGAACTGCCGACCAAGCTGTGCGCCGCCTGCGGCCGCCCGTTCACCTGGCGCAAGAAGTGGGCGCGCGACTGGGACCAGGTGAGGTTCTGCTCCGACGCCTGCCGCACCGGCCGCCGCGAGGCGGCGCGGGCGACATCGCCCAAAAAGCCGCATTGACGGGTTGAACTCCTCGGTCCCCTGTTTTAGAGACTGCGCCGCGGTCCTGTTCGTCTAGAGGCCTAGGACACCGCCCTCTCACGGCGGTAACAGGGGTTCGAATCCCCTACGGGACGCCAGCGATTACAATAACTTAGCAGCTTTAAGTCTCTGGATTGGCCGATTTGCCCAGTATGGCGCCCAGTAAGCCGGGGGTGGATGTGGGCGGACAGCCGGAGCCGGCTTCTTAATGGATCGCTCAGATTTCGACCGTATGGCGGGGCGGACGTCATGCGAGGAATGTAGATGCCCGGTCCTATCAAAGCCCGGCGGCGCCGGGAACTGCTCGCCCAGTTGCGTGAGGTCGTCCGCCCGGGCACGCGCGGTTGGATATGGCTGCGCCGCGTCCTGGCGGGCCGCGGCGTCAAGTCGATCGGCGCCGTGTCTGATGAAGGGTTACGGGCTATCCTGGCGCGGGCAGCTAGGGCGCCGGGTCCGGCTCGACGGCTGGAGCGCCACCGGCCGAAGCAGCCCGCGGCGCGTAACCTTCCGCCTCCCGCACCTCGTCCGGCGTGAGGATGCCGGCGGTCACGGCGGCGACGTTCGCCGTCCACCGGCTCGCGTAGTCGCCGCGCATCAACCCGGACAGGTCGAGCTCAAGTTGGAACTCGCCGCCCGGATCGGCGAAAACCGACCGGGCGAACTCCGCCTCGATCTTCCTGGCGATCGGCCGCAGCGTGTTGGTGGCGAACCAAGTATTTGCCTGTGCCGAGTTCGTGAACGTGTTGTTCTCATAGGCTTGTACGATCGGAGGCGGGCAGTTAAAGAGTCGGCACAATTCCTCGACGCTGAACCGGCGACTATCCAGCGTCTCCGCATCTTCCGGTGAAACGGACAGCGGCGTGAACTTGCTATCGCTATCCACGAACATGATGCGCCCCGCGTTGTGTGCGCCAGTGTTCTTCTGTGTCAGGAACGCCTCAAACCGCTCTTTACCTGCCTTGCTGATATTCGGGGGCAGGCTGACCATGCCACTTGGCGTCGCGGAATTTTCATACACGGTCGATGCATACGCCTGAACGCCCAGCGCGGCGTTCAGCACCGCCGGAGCGCGGGACAGGCGCGAACGGCCGATAAAGCCGTCATCCGACCGATCGCGGATGTGCAGCACCTCGGTATCAAGGAAACGCCGCGCCTGGCCGAAGCTGGCGAGCGGCGTCGTGTATTGCACCACGTCATAAGCGATGGCGCCCGATGGCAGCAGCGACGCCGTGACGTGGCGCCAGGGGATCGGCCGGAGCGCGGTCGGACGCCCAGCGCCGTCCGCCTCGACAACCGCAATCGCGTTGCCCCATAGCAGCAGCTCGGCCACCGCCCATTCAACCCAATCCGGCCACGTCATATACCTATTAGGTGCCCGGATCAGCCGGCTTACGGGATGCGACGGCGCCTCGACCCGGCCGGCGCCGCCGGGCAACGTGCGATAGACATACGCCGGCAAGGCGCCCAAGCCGCCGCCGATGGCGTTCACGCACGCGGTCACGGTGCTCAGGTTCTCAGCCATATACGGCGTCACGGCCTGCGCATGGCCGTATGCGCCGGCGCCCAAGCTGAACGACGGTCCGCCGAACGCGGCGCGCGTCTCCGGCGCCGTCCGGCGGAACGCATCGGCGATGCGGGTTACGAGGCTCACAGCGACGCCAGCGTGAGCCGCCGGAGCAGCGCATCAGCTTGCGCCCGTCCGAGGTGGCGGGCCCGGGCGGAGACGGTGGTCTGACCATACGCGGGAAAGCTGCTAACCAGCGAGATTTCCGCCAGGTCGACGGCGCGCAGCTCGCGCCGGGTGGCGGTCGGCCACGCTTCGCCGCCATCCGGGTTCACGCGGAAGCCGAAGCTCATCCCGCCGGCAAGCCGCGCCTCGACCATGGCGAGCGCGTCGCCGCCCAGCATGGTGCTTGGCAGGTCGAGGCTGAACGCCAGCCCTTGCGTGTCTTGGGATAGCCGTAGCGAGCCGTTCCCCGTCCTGGCGAGCAGCTTCGCCGGGTCATGGTCCATCAGGGCAAGCATGTCGTGGCCGGCTGCCAAGGTGCGGGTGAACGCGCCGGGTTTCACGACTTCCGTGAACCCCCCGATGGTAGCCGGCGAGTTGAACACCGCCGCATACCCTTCAAGCCGGCGACCCGCGACGCGCAGCTCGACTGGTGCGCCGCGGAGTTCCAGCCCGTCCGGGTAGCGCCGTGCCTCCATGTTACGGCGCCGCGATGTCGGTGATTGCGGCGAACGCGGCGACGTGGCGAACACCACAATCAACGGTCGCCACGGCGCGAACGTCGACGCCCCCGGACAGGTAGCTTGTGGCGCTGTACGGGTTCACGAGGATATCGAGCATCGACCACGAAGCGATGTAGAGGCTCGACCAGTCGCCGAAAATCATGCTTGACAGGCCGGTGCCGCTGCCCTTGCTGCCGGTGCTCGGCACGTTCTGCGTCGTTACGATAGGGTAGCCGGCCAGCGGCCCGGAATCGTTTAGGACGAAGTTGCTCACGCTGTCAGCCGGGGTGCGCAGCGTCGAGCGCATCTGCTTCGCAACCTTGGCGTTCGTGGCGAAACCCAGCTTGCCGTCGAGGGCGTTGGCCTGATCGATCGCACCGACCAACGCTTGCACGTTCTGCCAAGTGATCGCCGCACCGTTGGCGCCGCCGGACACGACGGCCAGCCCGGGCAGATTCAGGATGCCGGTCGGCTGAACGCCGCCGGTGCCGGCCAGCGCCGCCATGTCGATCGCCGTGGCGATCAACGCCGCGAGGTCGGACTCGACCACCGCCGCGACGTCCGGGCTCGACTGAATTAGGAGCTGGCGAGAGAGGCTCACTACGCCGCCACAATGTCGCGGCTGAAAAAGTTGCTGTTCGATGGTGGGGTTTGAGGGCGTCAGGTTGGTTCCGTCGGCAACCCACGACACCGATGCGCTGGACGCCAGTCGCGGCAGTGCCAGGTTGCCCACCAGGCCGGAGAGCGTCTGCGCGCCCAACTTCATGACAACGGATTTCGCCCGGAGCACGTCGATCACACTGGTAGCAACGTCAGTTTGCACCAGCGCCGAGCCGTTGCCGGTCGACAGGTTCAGAGAACGACGCTCGACCATGGGGAAGAACAGCCCGGACGGCGAACGGCCGCTCCGGCGGGCGAACTCCGCAGACACCTCGCGGGCACGGCCGGCGCCGGCATCGGTGGCGCCCATCTGCGCCCGAATGGTGTCCAGCGCCGTGACCTGTGCCGCGAGCCGATCGAACTGGTTGTCACCCGAGCCGGCGATCTGCTGTCCGCCGGCGCGGCGGTCAAGCTCGTCCAGCACGGCTGCGCGCTGCTCTTGCGCATTGAGGGTGGCCGCCTCGGCTTCCAACGCGGCCCAGCGCGTCTGGACCGCTTCCGGCAGTTCGGTCGGATGCGCCTCGACGATGCCGCGCATTTCGGTGCGGAGCGCCTCACGACGGTTCAGAATTTCACGGCGGGTCATGCCAGGCAGTCCTCGTAACGGTTGATGAAGGGGTTCGGCGGCTCCGTGCCTTGCTCGTCATGCTCGACGGCGCTGCCGGCTTCCCGAGGCCCGGTGGATTCACGCCCGCCGCCGGGAGGCGTATGGAGCGCGGGCAGCGCCATTGGGGAGGCGAGCACCGCGGCGAGCTCGCGCAGCACGTCGCCCGTAATCACGAACTGGCGCCCGATCGCGGGGAAATGGTGGCCGAAGTGCCGCCCGGAAACTCCGGCCACCACGATGCGCGCAGCGGGGTGATCCGCCGCGACACATACCTCGTTGACGCCCAACGCGCCGGTCACGTCCGCCAGGATCGCCGCCAGGGCAGCGCCGAACGTCGGGAAACCCGTAGCGCCGTCGACCGGCCGCATCGCGCCCCATTCCGCCGCCACGGGGGCGCAGCCGGCCACCGGGCCGCCAACGGCAAGGCCGATCAGGAACCAGGCGACATCCTCGACCGTGAGGCGCGCCCCTTGGCTGCGGCCCGGCGGAACGCGCGGCATCATCCCGGCAAACCCGAGAGCGCGGCTGGTCTGGTACAGCGCGCTACGGCTGAACGCCGTGCGCGCCTCGAGCCATGCAATGAGCTGGATGGTGGTCATTCCGGCAGTTTACCGGCGCTACGTCGGATTGTTTTGCGTTTGGCAAATAAAAATTCCGCGCCGGCGCTGCGGAATTATTTCCTAGTGCGTCAAGCCGGAATTTTCACTTTTTGTTGCGGAAATGACAAATCGGGCGTCCGCGGCTGGCACGGTGCGCGCCCCCATCAGCCGTGAGAGATTTCCGCCGGCCCGGTCGCGCAGGCTGCCCGCCGGGGCACACCAGGATCGCGGCAGGCGGCGTCCGGCGATCAGGTCGGGTCGTTGCGGCGGCGGTGCGGTCGAGGCGCTGGCGAGGCGTTCAGCCGTCTCATTGTCTCGACCACAGCTTATGCACTTCATCACGCATGTCGAGGTCGGACAGCCGGACAAGCCTTCTAGGGGCTTGTCCGGCGTGTCCGCTGTCCGGAACCGGACATTTCCGGCGTGTCCGGGCTTGTCCGGCTTGTCCGGGTCAAGGGAATCAATAACTTGCGTTTGTCCGACTTTTGTCCGGGCATTTAGGCGAACTCGTTGACCGCCGGCAGCCAAACTAGCCCCTCACCGCGGCAGATTTGGCCCATCGCGACCAGATCGCCGGCGGCTCGGCGGAACGTTCGACCCTGGCTGTCCGGCTTGTCCGACGATGTGAGGGCGCGCTTGTCACACTCGATCCGCCATGCCGTCTCTTGCACAACGGCCATGCCGTCTCGCGCCACTGCGTCCGCGCCGGCGAGAACATGGCGGAGTGCGTCGAGCGCCGTTGTCTGCTGCGCTGTAAGGCGTGGTCCCTTTGGCGCCGCATCCGCCGCTTCCACCTCGACCGCGATCGCCGCCGTGACCGGATCGCCGTCTTGATCGGTGCCCAGCACCCGCACACCGATGCGGAACGCCATCTCGTGCTCGCACGAGCCGTTGCGGTTCTTCGTCAACCGGCCACGAACCACGCCCGCGCCGTCTTTCGGTTCGAGCGCAATCGCCACGTCGAGCGCGCCGTTCAGCAAGCTATGCCCACGCGGCGTGCCGTCACGCGCCTTGCTGTCGTGGTGAACCAGCAGCACCGCCGCGCCGTGTTCGGTAAGCTGACGCGCCACGGCGACCACGCGCCCCATGCCGTCGGCGTCGTTCTCGATCAGCCCCGGAAACGCCATTGCCAGGGTGTCGACCACGATCAACGCCGGCTTGCGGCGCTGCACTTCGGAGGCAAGCCATGCCAGATCGCCGCTTGATGTGTTCAGCAGATCGGCCACGCCCTTGACCAGCCCGAACCCGTCTGCGTCGCCATGCGCCAGCCGGAGCGCGTTGACGCGGCGTTCCATGCCGGACTCGTCCTCGGCAGCGACATACAGCGTCGAGCCGGATCGCGTGCGCAGCCCGAAGAACGCGGCACCTTGCGCCAGGCGGTAGGCGAGCAACGGTGCCAGCAGCGACTTCCCGGCGCCCGGTGGTCCGAACAGGCACGCAACGTCGCGTTCCGCCAACAAGCCCTTCACGCGGTATGGACGGCTCGCGACACCCTCGCACTCGCCGGGCGCCAGGATGCGACGGCGCTGCGCTGGCTGCGGCACCGCCTCGAACTCCGTTCCGGCGGTGGGATCGGGAACGCCGAACCCGTGCGCCACGCGCAGCAGCGTGGTCCAGCCTGCCAGCGGCGCAGTTCGCCGTGACCAGTCGGATTCCCACTTCGCGCGTTCGTCGGTGCCGTCATAGCCGGCCCAGCGTTCCGCCCAAGTCACCGCCGCGTCGGATATGCCATCATCCGCGTCGAGCGCGTCTACGCACCCTTTGGCCGCGAGCATGACGCGGGCGTACGTGTCGCGATCCGCGTCCGCCGGGTTGGGCATGGCGCGCAACAGCTCGACCACCGCCGCGGCGGACGGCGGCGGCTCGCCGCGCGGTTCGGCCGGACGGCTCGCCATCGATAGCCCGGACAACAGCCACTCCGGCCACAGCTGCGGCTCGTCCTGCAGCCACACCGGGCAGCCCGCCGCCGGCCAGTAGATGACGTATCCGCCGTCCGCCCGCACGTCGACACCAGGCGCCACCGCGCCCACGGAACTGCGCAACCCGGCGCGGTGGCGGAACACCAGATGCTTGCCGCCGGATCGCGTCTCGTGAATCAGCGTGGCAGGAATCCGGTGGTGGTTCGCTGCCCACCACGCTTCGGAGCCGTGGCGCGGATCGAGGTCGAGCACGTCCAGCCCAGACGCCGCGCCGGTCGGTATGCCGATCAGCGGCGCACCGCCGGCGAACAGGCTGCGCACGGTGTCCGGATCGGTGCTCGCGGCCTTGAACCCGCCGGCGCAGGCGGGCGCCTTGGTAGCGAGACACGGGAACACCGGGATGCCGCGGGCCGCCAGGTCGAGCGCCGCCTGTGCGGTGGTCATTGGATCGCCCCCGCTTCGTCCGGTTGGCCGGGCAGCACGGGGCCGACAAGCCGTGCGGGCGCGATCAATGAGGTGAGCCGGTCGGGCAGCGGGATGCCCCAATCCGCGCAGACGCGGCGACCCGCATCAACACACTGCTGCTCCGGCATCCTGTCATGGTAGTGGTAGCGTTGGCGTTCCCAGTCCAGCCACAGCCAGGTCGGCACGCGCGCCGCCGGGTAGCCGGGCTCACGCCACCAGATCGGGTGATAGTTCCGATTGAGCAGCACCTCCATGCCATCGTCCAGCTTCACCGTGAGATACGGCAGCAGCAGCCAACGCACCGCCACCGCGGGATGCACGCGGCCGGTGAACGACCGGGTAAGCGGCTCGCGATAGAAGATCATGCCGCGTTCACGGCTGCGGATGATGAACAGGTCGTCGTTCATCCGTATCAGTTCATCGCGGTTCCGCACCGCCTCCATGATGTTCATGCCCCTACGCACTCCGGCTCGCCAGCTTCACCCGCCTGGCGGCGGATCACGGCGCGGATCGCAGTCACGACTCCGTCGAGCACATCCGACTCGCGAGCCAGGAGCAGCGCCGCGCCTTGACCCGCCAGGACGTTGCACACGGCGTCGAGGGCGTCGTCATCCATGGGCAACGAGTCGCGGTCGAGCCACATGATTAGCGTCGGCGCGTCATCGCGGATCGCGCTGCCGTGGATCATGGTCCGGTGCGGGTAGTCGGCAGGGTCGATCGCCGGTGCCGGATAGGCCGGGCCATATGCCGTGAGCGTCATGGCGAGCCCGCCAGGTCGGTTGCCAAGGCGAACAGGGCAGCGCCGTCGACCACGGTGAACACGCGGAACGTGCTCGGGCGGGGTTCTCCGGTGAACCTGCTCACGGTGCCGTCTACAGCGTAGATCGCAGCGACCTCGGCGCCCTGGCGCAACTCAATTCGGTCGATCCGTGCCGCTACGGACGGGTCCGCGAGGATATACTGTACCGCCGAACCGAGCACGAGCGCGCCGGTGATCGGGCACTCCGGGGGGTCCGCCGGGTCGGCGGCGCCGGCCAGCGGAGCGACGAACAGCCGCCGCGCCGCAACGGCGACCTTGTTCCGATCGGCGCCACTCCAAGCGCCCAACAGCAACAGCGCGACGCTATAGGGTGTCGCGTCCGGGCCAGATGCCGGCCCGCGTCCGGTAGCCGCCAGTTCCGGCGCATCGAACGCGAGCCGGAGATCAGCCGCCGCCCGGTAGTTCATGCCCATCACGGCTTCGCTGTGCCCGGGCATGAGACGGTTCAGTTTCATTGGGCGGCCGCCTTGCGCGCGGTGCCGCGGATGTTGGCGGGCGGACGGCTGCGCATCCAAGCCATGCCGGCCTCATAGTCCACCAGGGTTTTGCCCCGGACCTTGATCGCTTTCAGGCTGCCGTCGCCGATCAGGTTGTAGGTGGTCGAGCGGCCCAACCCGCTTTGCTCGGACCACACCTTGATGCTCACGAACTCAGGCTGCATCGTCGTCTCCCTGTGTGTGAGCGAATTGCTCACCTACTTGGAGCTTACGTCAGTCAGCCGGGAATTTTGTCGCCATAGGTCACAGGGAAATCGTTAATTATTGTAGCGGTTAGCCGACGGCCTTCCTCGGCACGAGCGTCGCGATAGTGCAGTCAGGGACGATGCCCAGCGTGCCGAACGACTGCCGCACGGTATCGGCGATGTAGGATGGAGCCAGGTGCGCGTAGTGCCGTTCCGTCATTCGGGTGTCGGCATGTCCAAGCTGCGCCGCGATCACAACCAGCGGCACGCCTTTGCCGGCGAGCCGCGAGCCGTAGGTGTGGCGCAGTTCGTGGAACGATGCCGCCGGGGTGATGCCCGCCGCCGCACAAGCATTGTGCATCAACCGGGATTGGTCCGACTTCGCCCAGGGCACGCGCGCCATCTGCGCCGGGCGCGTGCGGCTCGCCTGCTTCGCGATGCGTTCGCGTTGAAACAGGCGATCGGTTCCGGGCTTGCCGGCCGCCATCTGCGCGAAGAATCGCTGCCCTTCATCCGTGAGCGCCACATGCCGCGGTTTCCCGCTCTTGCTGCGCCCGATGGTGACGGTGCCGGCTTGCGGATCGAAGTCGCTCACAACCATCGCCGCAAGCTCGCCGTAACGGCAGCCTGTCAGCAGTGCCGCCGTGACCAGCTCGCGGAAATCGGGCGGGCAGGCATTCCACAGCCGGGTGATTTCGGGCTCCAGCAGATACCGGACTCTTGCCTTGTCGGCCTCACGGAACGCCTTCACGGCTGCCCAAGCATCCGCCGGGCAGGTGGCCTTGCCCTCGGATCGAGCGTGGTTCAGGGCGGCTTTCAGGACCGTCAAGACGCGGTTCGCGGTCGAGTGGCGCCGGCGGAGCGCATCGGGATCGGCGCTGGCATCCCGGTGGCGCTGCTGCCCCGGCTTTGAACGCACGCGGGCAGGGCTGGCGGCTATGGCGCGGTGCCAGTTCCTCACCAGTTCGCGCGTGAGCCTGCCGACCGGCACCTTGCCCATCGCCGGCAGGATATAGGCATTGGTCGACGTCCGCATGTTGCCGAGCGCCTTGCCGCCACGCGCCACGTAATCGGCGATGTAGTCCGCCATGGCGTCAGCCACGGTGTAGGGCGCGGCCGGCGCGGCGTCCGGCTCCGGTTCCAGGCCAGCGGCGATGCGGTGCTGTCGAGCGATCCAATCGCGCGCCTTCGCCTCGGCCGCGCGCCAGTCGAGCACGGTGTCACCCGCGGCTTTCAGGGCATCGTCGGCTCGGCCCAGCGCCGCCTGGCGGTATGCACCCTGTTGCGCCGGGTTGGCGATGCGGACCAGCCATTGCCGGCCGGTCGCGCCCTTGCGGTATCCGATTGCTGCGCCCGTATCGATCGCCCGCCAATACGGCTTGTTGCGCACCGCCAGCCGGTCGCGCGCGGCGCGGGTGGTGATAGGAACATCGTCGGTTGTGCGGGGCATTCGGTTCCGGGACTTGTCCAGTATGGCACCCAGTATACGGCGCCAACCGCGCTCGTCCACACTTGTCTGACGATTTCGATTTTACCGTTAAATCAATGGCTTAAACGTCCATAAATGTGTGCATTTGTGCAACTGGTGATCTCTCTCACGGCGGTAACAGGGGTTCGAATCCCCTACGGGACGCCAGTCAACTCTCCAGTTCGCTGTCCCAGTAAAGGTAATCTCGCCAGCTCTCGTGCAGGTAATTGGGCGGGAACGCCCGTCCGTTCTCCTGCAGCTCCCAGGTCGAGGGCTGGCGCGGCGGGTGGCGCGGGAACATGCGGCACTCGCGCGGCAACCGGCTGCCCTTGCGCAAGTTGCAGACGCCGCACGCGGTCACGACGTTCTCCCAGGTGGTCCGGCCGCCGCGGCTGCGTGGGATCACGTGGTCGAAGGTGAGGTCCGGCGCCGCCTGGCGGTCGTGGCAGTACTGGCAAGCGAACGCGTCGCGCAGGAACACGTTGAAGCGGGTGAACGCCGGCTTGCGCGCGGCCGGGATGTAGTCCTTGAGCGCGATCACGCTCGGCAGCCGCATCGTCATGCTGGGCGAGTGGACCTCGTGCTCGTACTCGTTGAGAACCGAGACCCGGTCCAGGAACACCGCCTTCACGGCGTCCTGCCACGCCCAGACCGAGAGCGGGAAATAGGAAAGCGGGCGAAAATCCGCGTTCAGCACCAGCGCAGGGAAGTGTTGTCCGCCGTCCGGCAAGACCCGCTCTCCGTTCGATTCGGCGACGGCGCTTGACGCCACGCAATGAATCTATGGCATCCGCCTCGCCGCGCCGCAAGCAGCCGCCCCGCGGTTTCACCGCCGCGTCACATGCCGGCGCCATCCGGGGCGGCGAACGCCCGCTGCAGGAACAACGCCCCGGCGGCGAGGCCCACATCGTCCAAGCCATGCCCGAGCCGGTCGCAGTACAGCGACTCCACCGGGACGCCGTGGCCGCGCAACGCCCGCTCCGCCGCCCGGCTGCGCTCGACCGGCACCACGTCGTCGATCTCGCCGTGCGCCAGCAGCACCGGCGGCCGGCCCACCACCTGGTCCATCCGCCCCGGCGCCAGAAGCGCCCCCGAATACGCCAGGATCGCCTTGGGCGGCGGATCACGCCGCAACCCGGTGTAGAGCGCCGTCATGGCGCCCTGGCTGAACCCCATCAGCGCGTAGGCGTCCGGGCTCAAGCCGAGCCGCGCCAACTCGGCGTCGACGAACCGGCCGAGCGCCACGGCGGCGACCGCGACGCCCGCGTCCATGCGCTCCGGGGCGCGGTCCTTCAGGCTGAACCACTGCCGGCCCGTCGGCGCCCCCGCTGGGCCCATGTCGTAGCGCTCCGGCCCGTCGGGGCTGGCGAAGGCGGCGTGCGGCAGCGCCTGCGCCCAGTGCGGCGCCAGGTCGATCAGGTCATGGCCGTCGGCGCCGACGCCGTGGCACAGCACCACCAGTTGCTGCGCCGGGCCGCCGGAGGCGGGTCCGAAACGCGGTCCGTCGAGGTTGGGCATCGCTGTCGCTCCACCGTTCGCCTGCGGTATAGCCCCTGCGATGCCGACCACCACGCGGTTCGCGCCGAGTCCGACCGGCCTGCTGCACCGGGGCCACGCCCGCGCCGCGCTCGCCGCCTGGACGCGGGCGCGTGCCGATGGTGGGCGCTTCCTGCTGCGCTTCGAGGACATCGACGCCGGACGTTGCCGGCCGGAGTTCTATGCCGCCTGCGTCGAGGATCTCGCCTGGCTCGGGCTGGGCTGGGACCGCGAGGCGCGCCGGCAATCCGATCACCTCGCCGAATACCAGGCGGCGCTCGAGCGGCTTGCGGCCGAGGGCCTGACCTATCCGTGCTTCTGCACCCGCTCCGACATCGCCGCCGCTGCGTCGGCGCCGCACGCCGCCCCGGACGGCAGCGTACGCTATCCCGGAACCTGCCGAGTGCTGTCGCCGCGAGACCGTGCGCTGCGGATCGCGGCGGGACGATCGTTCGCAGTGCGGCTCGACATGGCTTCCGCGATGGCGCAGGTCCGCCAGCCGATCACCTTCCGCGAGGAGGGCGAGGGCCAGGTGGTGTGCGACCCGAGGCCGTTCGGCGACGTCGTGCTGGCCCGCCGCGACGCGCCGTGCGGCTACCACCTGTGCGTGACCCATGACGACGCGATGCAGGGGGTCACGGTGGTGCATCGGGGCCTCGACCTGCGGCCCGTGACCGCGGTGCATCGGCTGTTGCAGGAGGTCATGGGCTGGCCGGCGCCCGCCTACGCGCATCATGCCCTGGTCTTGGACGCGCAGGGCCGCCGCCTCGCCAAGCGCGACGCCGCCGCCACGCTGCGCCAGCTCCGCGCGGCCGGCGTCAGTCCGGCCGAGGTGCTGGCCTCGGTTGCCCCGCCCGGCCGCCGGTCCTAACTTGGCTGCCCAAGCATCCCGGACCGACCATGCACCTGACCGCCGACCGCCTCGACCGGATCAGCCCCAGCCAGACCATCGCCATCTCGACCAAGGCGCGCGCGCTCAAGGCGCTCGGTCGCGACGTGATCGGCCTGTCGGCCGGCGAGCCCGACTTCGACACGCCGCAGAACGTCAAGGACGCCGCCATCCGCGCCATCCAGGCGGGCGAGACCAAGTATACCGACGTCGCCGGCACCATGGCGCTGCGCCGCGCCGTGGCCGCGAAGTTCAAGCGCGACAGCGGGCTCGACTACGCGCCCGAGGAGATCATCGTCTCGACCGGCGGCAAGCAGGTGATCTTCAACGCCATGCTGGCCACCATGAACGCCGGCGACGAGGCGATCATCCCGACGCCCGCTTGGGTCAGCTACCCCGACATCGTGACGCTGGCCGACGGGAAGCCGGTGCTGGTGCCGTGCGGCCAGAACCACGGCTTCAAGCTGCGCGCCGAGGATTTGGAGGCGGCGATCACGCCGCGCACGCGCTGGTTCATGCTGAACAACCCGTGCAACCCGACCGGCGCCGCCTACTCGGCCGAGGAGCTGCGCCCGATCTGCGACGTGCTGCTGCGCCACCCCGACGTCTGGGTGTTCACCGACGACATCTACGAGAAGTTGGCCTATGACGGCTTCAGGCCGGCGACCGTCGTGGAGGTCGAGCCGAAGCTGCGCAGCCGCACGTTGACCATGAACGGGTGCAGCAAGGCGTACGCGATGACCGGCTGGCGCATCGGCTTCGCCGGCGGGCCGCTGGCCCTCATCAAGGCGCTGGACAAGCTGCAGAGCCAGTCCACCAGCAACACCAGCAGCGTGAGCCAGGCCGCCGCGATCGAGGCGCTGACCGGCCCGCAGGAGTTCATCGGCGAGATGGTCGCGGTCTACCGCGAGCGGCGCGACCTGGTGGTCGATATGCTGAACGCCGCCCCCGGCATCCACTGCCACAAGCCGGAGGGCGCGTTCTACGTGTTCCCGAGCGTGCATGGCTGCATCGGCAAGACCTCGGAGGCTGGCGCCGTGATCGCCGACGACGAGGCGTTCGTCGTGGCGTTGCTGGAAGAACAAGGGGTTGCGGCGGTGCATGGCGCCGCGTTCATGTATCCCGGCCATTTCCGCATCAGCTACGCCACCGACACCGACAGCCTGCGCGAGGCGTGCCGGCGCATCCAGGCGTTCTGCGCCGGCCTGCGCTGAGCCATGCCGGCGTTCGCCGAGCGGCTGGCGCGGAGCAAGACGGCGGCCACCGTCGCCATGACGGCGCGCGCGCGGGCGTTGCGCGAGCAGGGCGCGGACGTCATCGCGCTCACCATCGGCGAGCCGGACTTCGCGACCCCGCCGCACGCCATCGTCGCGGCGCACGCGGCGGCGCTCGAGGGCGACACCAAATACCCGCCGCAGGACGGCACCAGGAAGCTCAAGCAGGCGGTCGCGCGGATGTTCGCGCGCGACCACGGGCTGTCGTTCGGCCCCGAGCGGATCGTGGTCGGCAACGGCGGCAAGCAGGTGATCTTCGATGCCCTGCTGGCGACCGTGGAGGAGGGCGACGAGGTGCTGATCCCGGCGCCGTACTGGTCGGCCTACGCGCTGATGACCCAGGTCTGCGGCGGCACGCCGACCTTCGTCGAATGCCGCCAGGACAACGGCTTCCGGCTCGACGCCGTCGACCTCGACGCCGCGATCACGCCCGCGACGCGCTGGGTGTTCCTGAACTCGCCCAACAACCCGACCGGGGCGGCGCTGTCGCGCGACGAACTGGGGCTGATCGGCGACGTGCTGCGCCGCCATCCGCATGTCTGGGTGCTGTCCGACGACCTGTACAGCCATCTGCGCTACGACGGCGAGAAGCCGGTGACGCTGGCCGAACTGGCGCCGGGCCTGCGCGACCGCATCCTGATCGTCAACGGCGTGTCCAAGGCCTACGCCATGACCGGCTGGCGCATCGGCTTCGGCGCCGGGCCGGCCGACCTGATCGCGGCGATGGCCAACATGCAGGGCCAGGCGACGGCCGGGGTCTCGACCGTGGGCCAGGCCGCCGCGTCGGCGGCGCTGGACGGCCCGCAGGAACTGGTGGCCGAATGCGTCGCCAGCTACCGCGAGCGCCGCGATTTGGTGGTGGACGCGCTGGCCGCGATCCCCGGCCTCGCGTGCCACCGGCCGGAGGGGGCGTTCTACGTCTACCCCTCGGTCGCCGGGTGCCTCGGGCGGCGCAGCGCCGGCGGGCGTGCGATCGACAGCGACGAGGATTTCGCGCTGGCGCTGCTCGACGAGCAGCACGTCGCGGTGGTGCATGGCGCCGCGTTCGGCATGAGCCCCTACCTGCGCCTCAGCTACGCCGCCGACCGCGCCCTGCTGGCCCGCGCCTGCGAGCGCATCGCGGCGTTCGTGTCCGGGCTGCGGTGAGCGCCGTCCGACCCGCCGCCGACGCGGACGCCGAAGCGTTCATCGCCATCGTGAGCGCGTGCTGGGACGAGTATCCCGGCTGCGTCAGCGACATCGACGGCGAGGCGCCGGAGCTGCGGGCGCTGGCCTCGGCGATGGGGGCGAAGTCCGGCGCCGCCTGGGCGGCGGAGGCCGATGGTGAGGTGATCGGCTTGTGCGCGTCTTGGCCGCACGAGGGACGGACCTGGGAAGTCGGCAAGATGTACGTGGCGGCCCGACATCGCGGCCAGGGCGCCGCGCGCGCGTTGCTCGACACCGCTGAGGCGCACGCCCGCGCCGCCGGCGCCGCCGAGATGCGGCTGTTCTCCGACACCCGGTTCGACCGCGCGCACGCCTTCTACGAGAAGGCCGGCTACGTGCGCGCCGGGGGCCTGCGCGCGCTGGGCGACAAGTCGAACTCGATCGAGTTCGCCTACGCCAAGCCGCTGACCGGCGTGGTGGTGCGGGCACTCGACGTGGCGGCGCTGGGCTCGGCCGAGGGGCGGCTGGCCGTCATCCTCAAGACCTGCGTCGATAGCGGCGCCGCGGTGTCGTTCCTGGCGCCGCTGCCGCTGCCCGAGGCGCGCGCCGTCTGGCACCGCGCCGGCCCGGCGGTGGCGCGCGGCGTGCGGGTCGTGCTGGCGGCCTGGGTCGAGGGCGTGCTGGCGGGCACGGTCACACTCGACTGCGACACGCCGCAGAACCAGCCGCACCGGGCCGAGATCACCAAGCTGCTGGTGCATCCCGAGGCGCGCCGGCGCGGCGTGGCGCGCGCTGATGACCCGAGCCGAGCAAGAGGCCGCCCACCACGGCCGCACCCTGCTCACGCTCGACACCCGCGCCGATCACGCCGGGGCAGGGCTATACGGCTCGCTGGGTTGGACTCACGCCGGCACCATCCCGGACTACGCCGTCGACGCGGCTGGCGCCTCGCACGATACGCTGTTGTTCTACAAGCGCGTTCCGATAGAGGGATCAGGCTCATGAATGGGACAAGCTACGACCCGGAGGCGGACGCCTACTACGCACGGTTCGTGCCCGACGGGACGCCGATCGCCGAGACGATCGAGGCGGCGGATGGTGTCATGATCGACTTGGACGCTTCGGGCCAGGTGATCGGGATTGAAGTTTTAAGTGTACGACTCCGGGCTGCCGGCATGTACGGTCCGGCCAAGGAAGCTGCCGCCTGAGCCGTCTCACAACGCATGTGCTCGATACGGTAGCCGGCGCGCCGGCCGCCGGCCTGCGCCGCGCGCTCCCCCGCCTGCTGACCGCCGGCACGCGCCACAGCCTCGGCGTTTGGGCCACCAACGCCGGCCGCCGCCCCGCCCCGCCGGTGCGGGCCCGC
>CAXUHK010000010.1:20113-44376 GCA_964250775.1 uncultured Acetobacteraceae bacterium
CCGCTGCGCCCGGCACCGCCGGTGCCGCCCGTCGTGTGAGCTTGAGGAAGACGTCCTCGAGATCGGCCTCGCGAGTCGACACGTCGACGATGCCGAGGCCGCTCGCCGTCAGGCGCTCGAGGATGTCGCCGGCCTGCGCCTCGCGCTCCACCGCCTGCTGACCGACGGCACGCGCCAAAGCCTCGGCGTTTGGACCACCAACGCCGGCGGCCGCACCGACGCGCCGTTGCTGGCCGACGCGGCGTTCGTGCCCGGCGAATACGAGCTGCTGTTCGACGTCGTTGGCTGGCGCGGCGGAAGCGGCTTCTACGACACCGTGCCGATCCGCTTCCGCATCGCCGACCCCGCCGCGCACTGCCACGTGCCGCTGATCCTGGCGCCGTTCGGCTACTCGACCTATCGTGGCAGTTGATGCGCCTGCTGCTCGCCAACCCCAACACCTCGCAGGCGGTGACCGACGCCGTGGCGGCGGCGGCGCGGGCCGTGGCCAGCGCGGGAACCGAGATCGTCCCGGTCACGGCAAGTTTCGGCGCGCGCGTGATCGGCAGCCGCGCCGAGCTGGCGGTGGCCGAGCACGCCAGCCTCGACCTGATCGCCCGCGAGGCGGCCGGCTGCGACGCGGTGGTGGTCGCGGCCTCGACCGACAGCGGCGTGCGCGCCGCGCGCGAGCTGCTGGCGGTCCCGGTGCTGGGCCTCACCGAGTCGGCGCTGCACGTCGCCTGCCTGGCCGGCGGGCGGTTCGCTGCCATCACCCTGTCGCGCCGCAGCGGCCACACGCTGCGCGAGCTGATCGACGCCACCGGGCTCTCGACGCGCTGCTGCGCCCAGCGGGCGCTCGACGCGACACCGCCGCAACTGCTGGAGCGGCCGGACGAGCTGGCCGGCCTCGTGGCAGGCGCGGCCCTGGCCATGGTCGAGGAGCATGGCCCCGACGTGATCGTGCTGGTGGGCGCGGTGATGGCGGCGATGCCGGCGCGCATCCAGGCGCGCGTGCCGGTGCCGGTCGTGGAGGGCGTCTCCTGCGCCGTGGCGCTGGCCGAGGCGATGGCGCGCCTGCGCCTGCCCAAGGCGACGGCGGGCGGCTATGCTGCCTTGTCGGGGCGCGGCACCGTCGGGCTGAGCGACGCGTTGAGCCGACGGTTGCAAGGAGGTCCCGGATGACGGCGTTGCTGGACGAGACCGCTTCGGGCGTGTTCGTGATCGCGGTGACGCCGTTCCGCGACGACGGCGCGCTCGACCTCGAAGGCTGCGACCGCATGGTCGAGTTCTACCTCGAGCGCGGCGCCACCGGACTCACCATCCTGGGCATCATGGGCGAGGCGCCGAAGCTGTCCGGCAGCGAGTCGGCGGCGGTGGTGCGCCGGGTGCTGGACCGCGTGGGCGGCCGGGTGCCGGTCGTGGTCGGAGTCTCCAGCCCCGGCTTCGCCGCGATGGCCGAGCTGGCGCGGGCGTCGATGGGCGAGGGCGCCGCCGGCGTCATGGTGGCCCCGCCGGCCACGCTGCGCACCGACGACCAGTTGCTCGCCTACATGCAGGCGGCCGCCGAGACCGTCGCGGCCGCGCCCCTGGTGCTGCAGGACTACCCGCTGGCGTCCGGCGTGCAGATGAGCGTGTCGGTGATCCGCCGGGTGGTCGAGAGCGTCCCCTCCTGCGTCATGCTGAAGGCGGAGGACTGGCCCGGGCTGCCCAAGATCGCCGCGTTGCGCGAGGCAACGGGGCTGCGCCGGGTCAGCATCCTGACCGGCAATGGCGGGCTGTTCCTGCCAGAGGAGCTGCGGCGCGGCGCCGACGGGGCGATGACCGGCTTCGCCTATGGCGAGATGATGCGCGACGTGCTGGCGGCGCACCGCAGCGGCGACGCCGGGCGCGCTTGCGACCTGTTCGACGCCTACCTGCCGCTGGCGCGCTACGAGCAGCAGCCGGGAATCGGCCTCGCGGTGCGCAAGCACCTGCTGGCGCAGCGCGGCGCGATCCCGTCTCCGGCGCAGCGCCGGCCGGCCAGCAAGCTCGGCCCGCAGGACCTCGGCGACATCGCGTTCCTGGTCGCGCGCCAGGAGCGGCGGCTGGCCCAACTTGGCTGAGATGCGCCTGCGCGCCATCGGCTCGCTTTCGACGCCGTTCGCGACAGCGGCCGACTGCCCGCGCAACGGCCACCAGCCCGCCGAGCCGCCGCTGTGCCACGCCGAGGTCGACGCCGCGTTCCGGCCCGGCCTGCTCTCGCTGGAAGGCTTCTCGCACCTGATCGTGCTGTATTGGCTGCATTTGCGCGAAGGCGGGAAAGCGCTGACCTTCACGCCGCCGTTCGACGACTCGCCGCGCGGCGTGTTCGCGACCCGGGCGCCCTGGCGGCCCAACCCGGTCGGCCTGTCGGTGGTGGCGTTCGAGGGTTTCGCGGCGCCCGGCCGGCTGCGGCTGCGCTACCTCGACTGCGTCGACGGCACGCCGCTGCTGGACATCAAGCCGTATTTGCCCACCACCGACAGCGTGCCCGCCGCCAGCATGGGCTGGCTCGACCGCTCCGCTAGGCAACCCGCATGACCGCCCGCGCCACGATCATCGATTGCGACCCTGGCACCGACGACGCTATCGCCCTGTGGCTGGCGCTGGCCTCGCCTGAGCTGGACCTGAGGCTGGTCAGCGTGGTCGGCGGCAACGTGGGGCTGGAGCGCACGGTGGCGAACGCCTGCGCCATCGTCGGGCTGTCCGGCAAGACAGTGCCGGTGGTCGCCGGCTCGGCGCGGCCGCTGCTGGGCGGGTTCGCGGACGCCGCCTACGTGCATGGCGACGACGGGCTGGGCGGCGTGGCGCTGCCGCCGGGCAAGCCGCCGCAACCTGGCCACGCGGTCGACGCCACGCGCGCCCTCCTGCGCGACGCGGCGGCCGCCTCGGTCACGCTGGTCGGCATCGGGCCGGCGACGAATTTGGGCCTGCTCCTGGCGCTCGAACCGGGCCTAGCCGACCGGCTTGCCGAGATCGTGCTGATGACCGGGGCCTGGAGCGAGGGCAACGTCACGGCCTCGGCCGAGTTCAACGCCTGGAGCGACCCGGAGGCGCTGGCGATCGTGCTGGCCTGCGGCCGCCCGGTCACGCTGGCGACGCTCGACGTCACCAACCAGGCGCTGTGCCGACCGGAGCACGTCGCGGCGATGCGGACCCTTCCGGGGGCCTGCGCCCGTGCCGCCGCCGACATCTGGGCCAGCGTGCCGCCGTCGCGCCGCTCCGGCAACGCAGGCCACGAACAGCACGACGCCTGCGCCGTGGCCTGGCTGGTGGCGCCACACCTGTTCACGCACCGTCCGGCGCACGTCACGGTCGAGTGCGCCGGGACCGGGCGCGGGCGCACCGTGGTCGACCGTTGGGGGCGGCAACCGGCTGCGCCAAACGTGACGCTGCTCGAAAGCCTCGACGCCGACGGGTTCTTCGCGTTGCTGGCCGAGTAATTGGCCAGCCTACCATAGCGCCGGATGCGGCGGTGCGTGCGTCACAGCGGCAAATGGTCCGCAGTTGGGTCGCTAACTAGCATCATTGGAACGGCCGGGTGTGGTGGTGAACGGTCCAACCGCTTACGGCAAAGATTGGGACTCCTTGGACGGACTGCTTTCAGGCGTGGCGATCAAAGCAGCCATTTCCGCTCAACACCAAGGATAGGTCGATCAGATCCTCATGCGTTAGCGTATTCCCACGCACCGGCCGTGCCGAGTGCCTGCTCGAACGCCTTGCGTCCACTCCCTGCAAGCCATGACCGGAAAGACTGCATCTCCGGATTGATCTCGCGCAGCGCGTCGAGGTCCGCGTGACCAGCAAGGGGGCGTTGGTCCACCAGGGCGGTCAGCTTCCCGAGAAAGGGATTTGCCGTCAGAACTTCGTCGGGGAAACGCGCATAGGCGATGGGACGGCCGGCCGCTTCCGTGAACAGGGCTTCCAGGTCGCCGCCTGTTACGGTATCGCTCGCGATCTCGAACGTCTTCCCGCCAAATCGCGCCTGATCGGCGAAGATCGCGGCGACGAACTTGCCGATGTCTTCCACGGCCAGGAGCTGCATCGACTGGTCCGGCTTGGCGAAGAAGTTGAAGCGATCCTCGTCCAGCCCGAAGCCCGGCATCACCAGGATCTCCATGAACGCCACCGGCCGGACGATGGTCGCGGTGATCGGCAGCGTGCGGATATGCGCCTCGATGCGGGCCTTGCTGTCGAAATGCCCCATTCCGGTGGGCTCGTCGCCGACAGCGCCGCCCGAGGTGTAGACGAGGTGCTCGACGCCGCTCTCGGCCGCCAGGTCGGCGACGGCGATGCCGTAGCGTACCTCGTCCTCGTCGCTCACGGTGCCACTGGGCGAACTTGGCTGCACGCTGAAGACGCCGTGAACGCCCTTCATCGCGGCCCGGATCACGTCGGCGTCGGCGAACGTGCCCTGCACGAGCTCGACGCCCGCGCCGCGAAGCGGAACCGACCTCGGCGAGGCGGGATCCCGAACGAGGGCGCGAACCGGCCATCCCGCCTTCAGAAGTGCCACGGCGACCGATCCGCCCTGCTGGCCGGTCGCGCCGAAGACCAGGATCGGCTGTTTGCCATCAGACATGAAATACCTTCGTGCTTGAACAAGGGTTACTCATATATACCGGGGCGAGGCGGCTGGAAGACGGCACATTTTTCAACCTCAGGCACAGGGATGATACGCTTGGACCGACTGATCCACGGGCGCCCCTACGAGGAGACGGAGAACGGCCTTCGTTTCAGACCGTGCGCTCCCAACGGCGTCCTGGCACGGCTCGGGGACAAGTGGACCATTCTCGTCATGTCGCACCTCGCGGTGGCGAGCGGGCACCGGCTCCGCTTTTCGGCGCTCAAGAGCGGTATTGAAGGGATCACTCAGCGGATGCTGACGCTCACGCTCCGCAACCTGGAGCGTGACGGCCTTCTGGTGCGCCATTACTTCCCCGAGGTGCCACCGCGCGTCGAATACGAACTGACCGAGATGGGCGCCAGCATGCTGCCTGCCCTTGAGGGATTCACCTCGTGGATCAGGGACAACTGGCCTCGCATCGAGGAGTACCGGCGCGCATACGATGACGCGCAGCAATGAAGTAGGCCAACCTTAGCTGGCCCAAGCACCCTGGATACCCCCAGGAGGGGCAGCTTTCAGTCGGGGCATTAGTTGCTCTGAATGGCAACATCTGGTCGAATTCGGAAGCCTGCGGTGTTCGATGCAAGGTCGATGATAGCTACACGACCGCGGTCAGTCCGCCATCGACGTAAATGATCTGCCCATTGACAAAATTCGAGGCGTCCGAGGCCAGGAACACCGCAGCGCCCCCAAGCTCCTCGACGCGGCCCCAGCGCCCCGCTGGCGTGCGCCGGCACAGCCAGTCGGAGAACGCGGCGTCGTCCACCAGCGCCTGGTTCAAGGGCGTGGCGAAGTAGCCGGGGCCGATGCCGTTGCACTGGATGCCGAAGCGCGCCCAATCGGCGCACATCCCCTTCGTCAGCATCTTCACGGCCCCCTTGGTCGCCGTGTATGGCGCGATAGTCTGCCGGCCCAGCTCGCTCTGCACCGAGACGATGTTGATGACCTTGCCGCGCCGGCGCGGGATCATGTGCCGTGCCACCGCCTGGCTCACGTAGAACACGCTGTCAAGATTGGCGGCCACGATCTCGTGCCAGGTCTCGACCGGGTAGTCTTGCAACGGCGTGCGGCGCTGGATGCCCGCGTTGTTGACCAGGATGTCGAGCGGCCCCAACTCGCGTTCGGCGCGCGCCACCGCTTCACCCACCGCCGCGTGGTCGGTGACGTCGAAGGCGGTGGTGTCGACCGTGTGCCCGGCGGCGCGCAAGACGGCCGCGGCGCGGTCGAGCTTGGCCGCGTCGCGCCCGTTCAGCACCACGGCGCAGCCCGCCTCGGCCAAGGCCGTCGCCAGGGCGAGGCCGATGCCCTGGCCGGAGCCAGTGACCAGGGCGCGCTTGCCGCCGAGGTCGAATGCCGCCAGAGTCATGCGCCGCTCCCACGAGGCTCGTCCCGGCCTGGATAGGCGACGGCCGGGTGGAAGGAAAGCGATGCAAGCGGTGGTGATCCACGCGGCCGGCGACCTGCGGGTCGAGGAGCGGCCGGACCCGGCGCTCGGCCCACGCGACGTCCTCGTGCGGGTGCGCGCCGGCGGCATCTGCGGCTCCGACCTGCACTACTTCCAGCACGGCGGCTTCGGCGCGGTCCGGCTGCGTGAGCCGATGGTGCTGGGCCACGAGATCGCCGGCGAGGTCACGGAGGTTGGCCCGGAAGCGACGTTGGTGCGACCGGGCGACCACGTGGCGGTGAACCCGAGCCTGCCGTGCGGCCATTGCCGCTTCTGCCTCGCCGGGCAGCCCAACCACTGCCTCGACATGCGCTTCTACGGCAGCGCCATGCGGACGCCGCACGTCCAGGGCGGGTTCCGCGAACGGCTGGCCTGCCACGAATCGCAGGCGGTTGTGCTGCCGCCCGGCCTGGCGTTCACCAGCGCCGCCTTCGCCGAGCCCCTGGCGGTGTGCCTGCACGCGGCCCGCCAGGCCGGGTCGCTGCAAGGTGCCCGGGTGCTGGTCAGCGGCACCGGGCCGATCGGCGCGCTGCTGGTCCTGGTGGCCCGCCACGCCGGCGCCCGCGAGGTTGTGGCGACCGACCTGCTCGACGCGCCGCTGGCGCTGGCGCGCCAGATTGGGGCCGACCATACCGTCAACCTGCGCGACGACCCGGCCGGGCTGAACCCCTACAAGGCCGACAAAGGGGTGTTCGACGTGGTGCTGGAAGCCTCCGGCAGCCCTGCCGCTGTGGCGGGCGGGCTGCAGGTGGCACGGCCGGGTGCCACCGTCGTGCAGGTGGGCTTGGGCGGCGGCGAGGCGACGATCCCGCTGAACACCGTGGTCGCCAAGGAGATCGCGTTGCGCGGCACCTTCCGCTTCCACGAGGAGTTCGCCTGGGCGGCGGGCTTCATCGCCTCGGGCGCCATCGACGTGACGCCGCTGCTGACCGCGGTGTTGCCGCTGCGCGACGCTGTGCCGGCATTCGCCCTGGCCGGCGACCGCGCGCGGGCAATGAAGGTGCAACTCGCATTTTGATACCATATCTGGTTGCGGGAATCGCAGCGCCCGCTACATACAGTTCCTAACACTCACGAGGAGTTTCCTGATGGATGGCATGACGGCGTCACCGACCAGCGTTCCGGTCCGCTTCGACCTGCTGACCGAGAACCCGGTGTACAAGCCGTTCCGCTATCCCTGGGCCTACGAGGCGTGGCTGACGCAGCAGCGGGTGCATTGGCTGCCCGAGGAGGTGCCGCTCGCCGACGACGTGAAGGACTGGCACCGCAACCTGTCGGAGGCCGAGCGCAACCTGCTGACGCAGATCTTCCGCTTCTTCACCCAGGCCGACGTCGAGGTGAACAACTGCTACATGAAGCACTACAGCCAGGTGTTCAAGCCGACCGAGGTGCTGATGATGCTCTCGGCGTTCTCCAACATCGAGACCATCCACGTCGCTGCCTACAGCCACCTGCTCGACACCATCGGGATGCCCGAGGTCGAATACACCGCCTTCCTCAAATACAAGGAGATGAAAGACAAGTTCGACTACATGCAGAACTTCTCCGTCTCCAGCAAGCACGAGATCGCCAAGACGCTGGCGGCGTTCGGCGCGTTCACCGAGGGGCTGCAACTGTTCGCCAGCTTCGCGATGCTGCTGAACTTCCCGCGCTTCGGCAAGATGAAGGGCATGGGCCAGATCGTGAGCTGGTCGGTGCGTGACGAGACGCTGCACTGCCTGTCGGTGATCCGCCTGTTCCGCACCTTCGTGGCCGAGAACCCGGAGATCTGGACCGAGGATCTGCGGCGCGAGCTGTACCAGACCTGCGCCACCATCGTCGACCACGAGGACGCCTTCATCGACCTGGCGTTCGAGCTGGGTCCGGTCGAGGGCATGGATGCGCAGGCGGTCAAGCAGTACATCCGCTTCATCGCCGACCGCCGGCTGACCCAGTTGGGCCTCAACCCGCTCTACCATGTCGAGCGCAACCCGCTGCCCTGGCTCGACGACATGCTGAACGCGCCGGAGCACGCCAACTTCTTCGAGAACCGCGCCACCGAGTACAGCCGCGCGTCCACCACCGGCTCGTGGGAGGAGGCGTTCGCGGGCCGCGTGTTCGAGACCGAGCAGCCGTCCGGCGCCGTGCTCGCATAAGGCCCAGGTCAGGGGAGCGGCAGGGCCGCCGGCCGTTCGCCGCTCCACTGATGCAGCACGTCGGCCATGGCCTCCACCATCATCGCCAGCCAGCCGACGCCGAGGCGCGGCGTCCCGCTGCCATTGAACAGCCGCAGCCGCAAGCTGCCGTCCTGCTCGCGGAACAGGAGCAGCAGCACGTCGTTCAGCGGGAATGCCGACTGCGGATAGGTGGTACGCGCGGCGACGCCCGGCAGGTCGAACGTCATGGTCCGCATGTCGAGGAAGTTGATCGCGAACTGCACGCCGTCCGGCACCGGGCCGCCGCCGCCCGGCTGGCGCAGCGCGTGGACGGGCACCGTGGCCAGCCGCCGCACCGGCCGCCACGCTTCCTTGGCGGCGCGCACCATAGCCTCCGGCGCGGCGCCATCCAGCCGCAGCCGCACCAGCAGCGTGTTGACCGCCATCGCCACCAACCCGGTGTCGCGGCCGCGCCCGGACACGAACACTGCGACCACCACATCTCGCGTGCCCAGCATCCGGCCCAACGCCACGCCGTACGCCGCCAGGCAGACGATGAACAGGGTGGACCCCGTGCGCTCGGCCAACTGCGACAGGCGCCGCACCGCTTCCTCCTCCAGCACGCGGGTGCTCTGCGGCAGGTCGGGCGGGTCGCGCGGGACGGCGGCGCTGTCCGCGCGACCGTACAGCCGCTCGTGCCAGAGCGTGCCGCCAGCCAGGGCCTGCCGGTAGAACTCCCGCGCGGGTCCGACCGCCGCCGCGATTTCCGGCCCGCTTTGCCAGTCGAGCCACCGTTCGTATTGCCCAACCTCCGTCTCGTCGGCCTCGCCGCGATATGCCTCCGCCACGCGCCGCAGGATCAGCGGCAGGGACATGCCATCTGCCGCGATGTGGTGGATGAACAGCAGCAGCAGGAAACGGTCGGCGGCGCAGGCCACCACCTCGGCGCGGAACAGCCACTGCCCGTGCAGCTCGAACCGGGCACGCTCGCCCGCGCCCAGGATATCGGCCAGCGTCCGTTCGCGGGTGTCCGGGGGCAGGCCCGACAGATCCCGCCACCCGACCTCGAAGCCGCTTGCGTCGTGGAGCAATTGACGGATGCCGTGTTGGCGCCGGACCAGGCAGGTGCGCAGCGCCGGGTACGATGCGACCGCCGCCGCCAACGCCCGTTCCAGCCTGGCGCGGTCCACGGCGCCGTCCAGGGTCGTGACGCTGAACTGCGTCCAGCGCGGCGTGTCGCGGCGCAGCATCTCGGCGTACCAGATCGGCAGCTGCGCCGGGGACAACGGCCGGGAATGCGGCCAGCCTGCCGGACCTGGATGGTCCGACCCCGGCGAGGCGTGCGCAACGTCATCGGACTCGCTGTAAGCCATGTTCCATGGACCGTACGTTGCTTGTGGATTGGAGCAGTCTTGCCGATGGTGCGCTACCGGCAGCTACGCTGACAATGCCAGTATCGCCCGCTCCCCATGCTTTACATGGACTTGGGAGATGCTGAAGCAGAACCCGACTTGTCAGCGCTGTATTGCGACTGGTTGCTAGATCGGCAGGGCCGCCCCGTCCCGCAGCACCGCCTCGGCGACGTGGGTGAAGCGGCCGTCGGCCTCATGCAGCACGAGGCCCGGCAGCATCCGGAACGGCCCACGGCTCGATTTGGTTGCGCGCAGCAGCACCAGCTTGGCGGCCGCGCCCGCTTTCGGCCAGAGTGGGAACGCGGCGGCGCCGCCGCACTGGCACTCCTCGAACGCCGCGAGCAGGACCGGCAGCGACGCGGCATCCGTCACCGTGGTGATCGTGCCGCGCGACCGTAGGCACCGCGCCAACGCCGCCACCCACCGAGCGAGCAGGCGCGGCGCGGCGCGGCGCGCCAACTCCCGCCGGGCGTCGGCCGACCTGGTGCCGGCAGGGTGGTGCCAGGGCGGGTTCGCGATGGCATGGTCGAACGGCACAGCGGCGGCGAACCGCTCGACATCGCAGGCCAGCGCCGAGACCGAACCGAAGCCGTTCTCGGCCGCGTTGCGCGCCGCCAGCGCGGCCAGGTCCGGATCGAGTTCGAGCCCGACGCCGAACACTCCCGGAACCCGCCACGCGAGGCAGAGCAGCGCCGCCCCGGAGCCAGTACCCGCTTCGAGCACGCGCTGGCCCGGGCGCGCCGGCAGGCTGGCGGCAAGCAGCACCGGCTCGATGCCGGTGCGATGCCCGCGCACCGGCTGGGCGTGGCGCACCCGGCCGCCCAGCAGGAAGCCGTCGCTGTGCAGGCTCACGCCTCGCCGGCATCCCGCAGCACGCGCCGGGCGTACGCCGCCCGGTCGGTCGCGACGGCGAGGCGGCGCGGGATCGCCATGATGCTACCCTCGACGGCGCTCATCGCACCATCGAGCAGCACGACCTCGATCCCAGCGTCGCGCAGCAATGCCACGACGAAGCTGAGGCGAACCGGGTCGTTGGTCGAGAGCAGCACGTGCATCGGGCGACTTCTCCGGCTTTCCCGGGGCAACGCAAGCCGTGAGGCACTCGCCTTGACCCTGCTTCTTCGCCGCCGATATGGTGACAGGCCATTTTGATGCCCATGCCTTTGGGCCGTTCTCGGCAGGGAGGGCCCGTTGGGCATTGTCATCGGTTCGGCTGAAGCCGTTCAGTCGGCCGCATCACCCGTGGCACGCGACCAGGGCCAGGACGCGCTCGACACGTTGCTGGGCCTGCTGGGCGACGACCTGGGCGCCTGCAACACCGAGATCGTGGCGCGGATGGCAAGCCCGGTGGCGCTGATCCCGCAGCTCGCCGCGCATATCGTGGCGGCCGGCGGCAAGCGGCTGCGGCCGCTGCTGACGCTGGCGGCCGCGCGGCTGTGCGGCTACGCCGGCCGGCGCCACGTCAAGCTCGCCGCCTGCGTCGAGTTCATCCACACCGCGACCCTGCTGCATGACGATGTGGTGGACGAGAGCCTGCTGCGCCGCGGCCTGGCCAGCGCCAACGCGGTGTTCGGCAACAAGGCGTCGGTCCTGGTCGGCGACTTCCTGTTCGCGCGCGCGTTCCAATTGATGGTCGAGGACGGCTCGCTGACCGTGCTGGCGATCCTATCCAGCGCCGCCGCCACCATCGCCGAGGGCGAGGTGCTGCAGCTCGCGACCCAGAATGACCTCTCGACCGACGAGGCGCAGTACCTCGACGTGGTGCGGGGCAAGACCGCGGCGCTGTTCGCCGCCGCCTGCGAGGTGGGCGCGGTGGTGGCCGACCGGCCGGCCGCCGACCGGATGGCGTTGCGGCAATACGGCACCAACCTCGGCATGGCGTTCCAGCTGGTTGACGACGCGCTCGACTATGCGGCCGACCAAGCCACGTTGGGCAAGACGGTCGGCGACGACTTCCGCGAGGGCAAGATCACGTTGCCGGTGCTGGTCGCCTATGCCGCCGGCGACCGCGAGGAGCGGCTGTTCTGGCAGCGCACCATCGAATCCAGCGAGCAGACCGACGCCGACCTTGACCACGCGTTCGACCTCATCACCCGGCACCGCGCCATCGAGGCGACGATGCACCGCGCCGCCAGGTTCGCCGAAGCCGCCAAGGCCAGCCTCGGCGGTTTCCCCGAGTCGCCGCTGCGCCGCAGCCTGCTGGCGGTCGGCGACTACACCGTCAGCCGCGCCCGCTGACCGCTACCCCACCAGCGCCATCTCCTCGCGCCGCACCTGTACGGCGACCTCGTCGAGGGCGGCGAGGAAGCCATCCAGCACGGTGTCTATCTCCGCCTTGTCGATAATCAGCGGCGGGCTGAACACCATCGTGTCGTTGGACGCGGCGCGGCCGATCACCCCATGTGCCTCGGCGAGCTTCACGACGCGGGCGGCGACCTTGCGGGCAGGGTCGAAGTTGCGGTGCGCGGCCTTGTCCGCGACCAGCTCGATGGCGCCGATCAGGCCCACCCCACGCACCTCGCCCACCAGCGGGTGCCCGGCGAAGCGGCCGCGCAGCCCGGCCTGGAAATGCGGCGCCACCTCGGCCACGTGCCCGCCGACGTCGGTCTCGTCGTAGATCCTGAGCGTCTCGATCGCCACCGCGGCGGCGACGGGATGGCCGGAATAGGTATAGCCGTGCCCGAACGTGCCGATGGCGTGGCTTTCGTCGGCCAGCGCCTGGAACACCCGGTCGTTGACCATGACGGCGCTGATCGGCAGGTAGGCGGCACTCAGCGCCTTGGCGCACACCAGGATGTCGGGCTCGACGCCGAAGGTCTGGCTGCCCCAGTAGTTGCCGGTGCGCCAGAAGCCGCAGATCACCTCGTCGGCCACCAGCAGCACGTCGTACTTGCGCAGCACCGCCTGGATCTTCTCGAAGTAGCCGCGCGGCGGCACGATCACGCCGCCGGCGCCCATGACCGGCTCGGCCCACATCGCGGCCACGGTGTCTGGGCCTT
The DNA here is from genome assembly GCA_964250775.1 of uncultured Acetobacteraceae bacterium. Lineage (GTDB taxonomy): Bacteria > Pseudomonadota > Alphaproteobacteria > Acetobacterales > Acetobacteraceae > CAVRQM01. The sequence continues at coordinate 32,728 of CAXUHK010000010.1, forward strand.
CGGCCAGGATCAACTGCTCCAGTTCGGCGGCGCAGCGGTCGGCGAACATCTCCTCGGTCTCGCCGTCCTGGCCGCCATGGTAGAAGTGCGGCGTCGTGGTGTGAAAGAAGCGATCCAGCGGCACGTCGAAGCTGCGGTGGTTGTACGGCAGGCCGGTCAGGCTGCTGGCCGCCAGGGTGATGCCGTGGTAGCCCTTGACGCGCCCGATCAGCTTCTTCTTCTCCGGCCGGCCGAGCGCGTTGTTGAAGTACCAGACCATCTTGATCGCGGTGTCGTTCGCCTCGGAGCCGGAGTTGGCGAAGAACACCTTGCTCATCGGCACCGGCGCGCGCGCGATCAGCATCTCGGCGAGGTCGATCGCCGGCTCGTGCGACTTGGCGGTGAACGAGTGGTAGAACGGCAGCTTTCGCATCTGCGCCGCCGCCGCCTCGACCAGCCGCTCGTTGCTGAAGCCGAGGCTGGCGCACCACAGGCCGGCCACCGAATCGATGTACGACTTGCCGGCATCGTCGAACACCCGCACCCCTTCGCCCCGGCTAATCACCAATGGCCCGACGTCTTGGTGCGCCCGCAGGTCGGTGTACGGGTGCAGCACGTGGGCGATGTCGCGGGCGGCGGCGGAGTTGGCGCGGGGAGGGGTCATCGAACCGACCTTCAATTTGACGGACTCAGCTTACCTCCGAACCCGCCGCCGCTGCCATCCCAGCGCCTTGCATTCCGGCATCCTGACGAGAAGCGCTACGGGTGGCGGCGGCCTCGGCGGCGCTGGCGACGCCGCCATGGGCCGCCGACCATGCGACCGGGTTCTCCAGGAAGCGGCGCACCTCGGCCAGCGCCGGTTCGTCGAAATACGGCCGGTCGCGGCACGCCTCCAGCACGTCCCACCAGGTACAGAGATGGTGTAGCGTCACGTCCATCTTGGCCAGCGTCTCGAAGCTGCCGGGGAACACGCCGTAGAAGAACACCACGAAAGCGTGATCCACGATCGCCCCCGCTTCGCGCAACGCGGTGGCGAAGCGGATTTTCGATTGCCCGTCGGTGGTGAGGTCCTCGACCAGCAACGTGCGGCGGCCCAGCGGCACGTCGCCCTCGATCAACGCATTGCGACCGAAGCCCTTTGGCTGCTTGCGCACATAGGCCATCGGAGCCAGCATCCGATCGGCGATCCAGGCGGCGAACGGGATGCCCGCCGTCTCGCCGCCGGCGACCGCCTCGATGCTTTCGTAGCCGACGTGCCGGCCGATCTTCTCCACCGCCAGCTCGCAGATTTTCGAGCGGGCTCGGGGGAAGTAGATGATCCTGCGGCAATCGATGTAGACGGGCGATTTCCAGCCCGAGGTAAAGGTGTAGGGTTCGGCGGGGCGGAAATTGATGGCCTTTATCTCGAGCAGGATGCGCGCAGTGGTCAACGCGGCGTCACGATCCCAATCCGTCATGTGCAGCTTGGTCATGGCGCCCGTCCCCTGTCGCTTGCGGCCCGCCGTTCCTAGCCGGGATCGGGTACGCATGTCATGACCGAGCGTGAGCGCATGGCCTCGGGCGCCAAGCCGAAGGCGCTGGGCAGCGCCGCCAACGCGCGGGTCTGGGTGCTGGACGACCCCCATGCGGGCGGCGTCTCGCGGGCGTTGGGTGTCGCCGAGCGGCTGGGCGTGCCGTACCGGCGGGTGCCGCTGAGCTGGAACTGGCTTGCCCATTTGGCGCCGTCGCTGCCGCGCGGCTCGTTGCTCGGCCTGTCGCAGGCGGACGCGGCCAAGCTGGCGTTCGACCTGCCGGCCGGGGTGGCGCCGCCGCTGCTGGTGCTGTCGTCGGGCCGGCGGCCGGCGGCGGTGGCGCTCTGGCTCAAGGCCCGGTTCGGGGCCAAGCTGGTGCATTGCATGGGCTCCGGCCTGGCCGGGATGGTGCGGCGGTCGGAGTACGACCTGCTGGTCGCCTCCGAGCACGACCTGCCGGCATCGGCCGCGAACCTGCTGCAGGTCGTGGGCGCCCCGCACCGGGTGTCGCCGGCGGCGCTGCGCCACGCGACGCAGCAATGGTCCGAACGGCTCGACCACCTGCCGCACCCGAGGGTGGCGCTGCTGGTCGGCGGTCGGCTGCGTGGGCGCAACTTGGAGCCGGCGCGGGCGCACGCGCTCGGCCTCAAGGTCGCGGGCTTGGTCGCGCGCAACGGCGGGTCGGTGCTGGCCAGCACCAGCCGCCGCACCGGCGCCGAGGCCGCCGACGCGCTGGCGGCCGGGCTGGGCCAGGTCATGCACCAGCTGCATCGCTGGGGCGAACCGGGCGAGAACCCCTATCTCGGGCACCTCGCCACCGCCGACGCCGTCATCGTCACGGCGGATTCGATCGCCATGGTGAGCGAGGCCTGCGCCACCACCGCTTCCGTCTACGTGGCGCTGCCCGAACTGGCCGGGCCGCGGCATCGGCACTTCCTGGCGCGCATGACCCAGGCCGGGCAGGTCCGGATGCTAGGCCGCGACCTGAAGCCCTGGGTCCGGCCGCCGTTCGACGAGGCCGGCCGCGTGGTCGAGGAGATCAGGCGGCGCTTTCCGCTCGGGTGACAGCGCCCCTTGTCACGCGGTAGCATCGGGCAACAGGTTTGGGGCAGCAAGCGATGGGCCGCGAGCTCGGCAGCATAGCCAGGCGATGCGAACGGGCGGTGGTGACCGCCTATGGCGAGTTGCGGGCGCTTGGCACCGGCGACATGGCGGCGTTCGGCGCCTGCACGACGTTGTACCGCATCCACCACCCCGAGGCGTCGCTGAACGAGGCGCGCCGGCTGGTGGCCGAGTGGATCGACCACCACCTCGTGCGCGGCGACGACGGCCCCACCGCCGGCTGCGACTGCCCGCCGCCGGCGACGCATTAGCGCAGGCTTGGCTTGCGGCGGCCGCTGCGGCGGTCGATGCTGCGACGCATGGAACAACATCGGTTCGACGTCATCGTGGTGGGAGCGGGGATCGTCGGCGCCACGGTCGCGGCGCACTTGGCCGTCGATCACCGAGTGGCGCTGATCGAAGCCGAGGCGGTCGCCGGCTATCACAGCACCGGGCGCTCGGCGGCCCAGTGGATCCTGAACTACGGCCCGCCCGACGTGCAGGTGTTGACCGGCGCGTCGCGCGGCTTCTTCGAGGCGCCGCCGCCGGGCTTCACCGAGACGCCGATCATGAGCCGCCGCCCGGTGCTGTTCCTCGCCCCGCAAGATCAGCGCGACGCCCTCGACCGCCTGCTGGTGGAAGGCAACGGGCTGCGTCCCCTGTCGCTCGACGCGGCGCGCGCCATGGTGCCGGCGCTGCGCCCTGGCTACGCCGCCGCGGCGGCGGTCGAGGACGACGCGTTCGACATGGACGTGGCTTCGCTGCACCACGGCTTCCTGCGCCAGTTGCGCGCCCATGACGGCACCATCGCGCTGCGCAGCCGCACCGGCCGCATCGCCCGCGTCGCGGGCGAGTGGCAGGTCGACGTCACCGGCGGCGAGCGCTTCGCCGCCCCCGTGGTGGTCGACGCCGCCGGCGCCTGGGGCGACGTAGTGGCGGAACAGGCCGGCGTGGCGCCCCTGGGGCTGGTGCCCAAGCGGCGCACCGGCGTGGTGATCGAGCCAACCCCGTGGGATGTGCCGTCCTGGCCGATGATAAACGACGTGGCGCACACCTGGTATGCGCGGCCGGAGGCGCGCACCCGGCTGATGGTCTCGCCCGCCGACGAGACCGACATGGACCCGCACGACGTGCAGCCGGACGAAATGGACATCGCCATCGCCATCGACCGGATGCAGCAGGCGCTCGACATCGAGGTGCGCCGCACCGAGCACAGTTGGGCGGGCCTGCGCACTTTCTCGCCCGACCGCAACCTGGCGTTCGGCTGGGCGGGCGACGCCGAAAGCTTCTTCTGGTGCGTGGGGCAGGGCGGCTACGGCATCCAGACCTCGCCGGCGGCCGGGCGACTGGTGGCCGACGTGATCTCCGGGCGCGATCCGGGGCCGGTCGGGCGCATCCTGCCGGCGATCGACCCGCGCCGTTTCGCCATGGCCAAGGCCTAGCGATGTCGATCCACGTGGCGCTCACGCACCGCACCGCGTACGCGTACGACCGCCTGGTGACGCTGGGGCCGCAGACCATCCGCCTGCGCCCGGCGCCGCAGGCGCGCACGCCGATCCTGTCGTACTCGCTCAAGCTCAGCCCCGAGCCGCACTTCCTCAACTGGCTGCAGGACCCGCAGGGCAATTTCCTCGCCCGCGTGGTGTTCCCCGAGCGGGTGACGCGGTTCGAGGTCGTGGTCGACCTGGTGGCCGACATGGCGACCATCAACCCGTTCGACTTCTTCCTGGAGCCGCAGGCGGAGACCTACCCGTTCGGCTACGATCCCACGCTGGACGAGGAACTGGCGCCGTTTCGGCAAGCGGGGCCGGCGGCCGAGCGCCTGGGGGCGCTGCTGGCCGAGGTGCCGCGCCACGAGCAGGCCACGATCGACTGGCTGGTGGGCCTGAACCGCATGGTGCAGAGCCGCGTCGCCTACATCGTGCGCATGGAGCCGGGCGTGTGGACGCCGGAACAGACGCTGGCGGAAGGCCGCGGCAGTTGCCGTGATTCGGCTTGGCTGCTGGTGCAGGCGTTGCGCCACCTGGGTTGCGCCGCGCGGTTCGTGTCCGGCTACCTGATCCAGTTGGTCGCCGACGTGAAGCCGCTCGACGGCCCCGCCGGCGCCGCCGCCGACTTCACCGACCTGCACGCCTGGGCCGAGGTGTATCTGCCCGGCGCCGGGTGGATCGGCCTCGACGCCACGTCCGGGCTGTTGACCGGCGAGGGCCACATCCCGCTCGCCGCCAGCCCCGCTCCGCAATCGGCGGCGGCGATCAGCGGCCTGGTCAGCGAGTGCGAGACCACCTTCGACGTCGCGATGCAGGTGCGCCGGGTGCGCGAGACGCCGCGCGTGACCCGACCCTACGCCGAGCGGCAGTGGCAGCGCATCCTGGAAGCCGGCGAGGCGGTCGACCGCGCGCTGGCCGCCGGCGACGTGCGGCTGACCCTGGGCGGCGAGCCCACCTTCGTCTCGGCCAGCGACGGCGACGCCCCGGAGTGGAATTCCGACGCGCTCGGCCCCACCAAGCGCAGCTATGCCGGCAAGCTGATCCGCCGGCTGGCGAAGCTGTGGGCGCCCGGAGCGGTGCTCAGCTACGCCATGGGCAAGCAATACCCTGGCGAGCAGCTCCCGCGCTGGGCGCTGCACGCGACCTGGCGCGCCGACGGCGAGCCGGTGTGGCGCGACGCTGGCTTGCTGGCCGACCCGGAGCGCGGCCGCGGGGCCGCTACGACCGACCACGCCGCCGCCTTCGCCAGCGCGCTGGCGCAGCGTCTGCAGGTCGATCCCGGCGCGGTGCTGCCCGCCTACGAGGACGTCCACTACTATCTCTGGAAGGAGCACCGCCTGCCGGCCAACGTCGTCGCCGAGGACAACCGCCTGAGCGAGCCGTTGGAACGGGCGCGGATGGTTCGGGTGTTCGGCCAGGGCCTCGCGTCGCCGGTCGGTAGCGTGCTGCCGCTGCGCCGCCTGAAGCGGCGCTGGCGAACCGGCGCCTGGTCGTTCCGCGACGGCGTGATGTTCCTGGTGCCCGGCGACAGCCCGGTCGGCCTGCGGCTGCCCCTGGAGAGCCTGCCTTGGGCCGATCCCGCCAGCGTCGAGCTGAGCTTCGGGCCCGATCCGATGGCGCGCGTGGCGCCGTTCCCCCGGCAGGCCGCGTTGCACGCCACCGGCGACGTGGCGCCGGTCGGGCAGCCGCAACTGGTCGCCGGCCGAGGGGAACCGGACCTGGTGCGCACCGCGCTGGCGGTGGAGGCGCGGGGCGGCGTCCTGCACGTGTTCCTGCCGCCACTCACCGACGCCGGCGACTGGATCGAGCTGGTCGCCGCGATCGAGGCCACCGCCGCCGAAGCGGGTCAGCCGGTGGTGATCGAGGGCTACCAGCCGCCGCACGACGAACGGCTGGCGACGTTCTCGGTCACGCCCGATCCCGGCGTGATCGAGGTCAACGTCCAGCCCGCGTCGAGCTGGGCCGAGCACGTGCTGCGCACCGAGCAGCTCTACGAGGAGGCGCGGCAGGTCGGCCTCGCCTGCGAGAAGTTCATGGTCGACGGCCGCCATGTCGGCACCGGCGGCGGCAACCACATCGTCATGGGCGCCGCACGGGCGCAGGACAGCCCGTTCCTGCGCCGTCCCGACTTGCTGAAGAGCCTGCTCGGTTTCTGGCACAACCACCCCAGCCTGTCGTTCGCCTTCAGCGGCCAGTTCATCGGCCCGACCAGCCAGCACCCGCGCATCGACGAGGCGCGCGACGACGCCGTGGCCGAGTTGGAGATCGCCTTCGCGCAGATCGCGTCGTTCGCGGAGGTGCCGCCGTGGCGCACCGACCGGCTGCTGCGCAACATCCTGATCGACATGACCGGCAACACCCATCGCACCGAGTTCTGCATCGACAAGATGTTCGATCCGAACAGCGCGTCCGGCCGGCGCGGCCTGGTCGAGTTCCGGGCGCTGGAGATGCCGCCGCACCCGCGCATGGCGGCGGCGCAGGCGCTGCTGCTGCGTTCGGCGCTGGCGGCGTTCTGGAGCCGCCCGTACGAGCGCCGCCTGATCCGCTGGGGCACCCGCCTGCACGACGACTTCATGCTGCCGCACTATTGCGCGCAGGATTTCCGCGACGCGCTGGAGGAGCTGCAGGCGCACGGTTTCGGCCTCGACCCCGCCTGGTTCGACCCGCATTTCGCGTTCCGCTTCCCGCAACTCGGCCAGGTCGCGGTGGGCGGCGTCGACCTCGAGCTGCGGTACGCGCTGGAGCCCTGGCACGTGTTGGGCGAGGAGGCGACGCCCACCGGCGCGGCGCGCTACGTCGACAGCTCGGCTGAGCGGCTGCAGGCGCGCGTGACCGGCTGGGAGCCCGAGCGCTACACCTTGGCGTGCAACGGCGTCGCGGTGCCGCTATGGCGCACCGAGCAGGCCGGCGAGCATGTCGGTGGCGTCCGCTTCAAGGCATGGCAGCCGCCCAGCGCGCTGCACCCGACGATTCCGGCGCAGGCGCCGCTGGTGTTCGACGTGTTCGACGGCTGGAGCGGCCGCAGCGTCGGCGGTTGCACCACCCACATGGCCCACCCCGGCGGCCGCAACTACGAGACCCGTCCGGTCAACGCGCTGGAGGCCGAGGCGCGCCGGCGCAAGCTGTTCTCGCCCGTCCGCCACACCCCGGGCATGATGCCGACGCCGCGCGGCGTCGGCGACCTGGGCCGCGAGCACCCCCGCACCCTCGACCTGCGCCGGTTCCCCTGAGGCTCCGATGATTTCGGGCAGCGACGAGATGGTGGACGGGCAGGGCGGTTTGCGCCCGCACTGGCGGCCGATCCTGGGCGGCCTGCAGGGCTTCGGGGCCGGCGGCCTGCAGGAGCGGGTGCGCCGGCTCGACCGGGCGTTCGCCGAGGAAGGCGTCACCGCCGTGCTGCCCGGCGCCACCGAGCAGGCCCGCATGTGGCGCTGCGACCCGGTGCCGCTGCCGCTCTCGGCCACCGAGTTCGCGCTGCTCGAAGCGGCAGTGGCGCAGCGGGCGCGGCTGATGGCGGCGCTGGTCGACGACCTCTACGGCGCGCAGACCGTGCTCCGCGACGGCGTGCTGCCGCCGGCGCTGGTCTACGCCAACCCCGGCTTCCTGCGCGCCTGCCACGATCCGTCGCGGGTCGCCCGCCCGCCGCACGGGCGGCTGCAATTCTACGCCGCCGACCTGTTGCGCGGCCCGGACGGCTCCTGGCGCGTGGTCGCCGACCGGACCGGCGCCGCGTCCGGCATCGGCCATGCCCGCGAGAACCGCCGCCTGCTGGGCCGCGTGGTGCCGGAGCCGTTCCGGGCGATGCAGGTGGCGCCGCACCGGCCGTTCTTCGACCGCTGGCAGGACTCGCTGCAGCGCCTGGCGCCTCCGGGCCGGCCCAACCCCCGCGTCGCCCTGCTGACCGCCGGCACCGCCGACCCGCATTGGTTCGAGCACATGTACCTGGCGCGCGAGCTGTCCTGCGTCTTGGTCGAGGACAACGACCTCACGGCGCGGGCCGGGCAGTTGTTCCTCAAGACCCTGAAAGGGCTGCAGCGCGTCGACGTGCTGCTGCGCCGGGTCGGCGGCCACGCGCTCGACCCGCTCGAACTCGAAGGCCGGGGCCTGCAGGGCGTCTCCGGGATGCTCGACGCGGCGCGCGGCGGCAATCTCACGATCTCGAACGATCCGGGGACCGGCCTCGCCGAGGCGCCGGCCCTGGCCGGCTTCGCGCCCCGGCTCGCGCGACATCTCCTGGGCGAGGCATTGCGCCTGGACGGTGTGGCGTCGGCCTGGCTCGGCGACACGCGGGCCTTGGCCGAGCTGCCGGCGGACTTCTCCGGCTGGCGGCTGCGGCCGGCCTTCGACAGCCGGGCGGCGCCGGTCGAGGCGTGCCCCGGCGTGCTGCGCGAGGTCGCGGCGCAGCCGTGGCGGTGGGCGGCGGTGCGGGACGTGCCGCCGTCCGTGGCGCCCTGCTACGCGCCCGAGGGCTTGCAGCCGCGCCCTGTCGTGCTGCGCCTGTTCGCGGCCTTCGACGGCGCCGAATGGCGGGTGATGCCGGGCGGCCTGGCCCGCATCGTCGAGCCCGGCCAGGCGGTCGGCGGCACGCTGCCGCCGGGGGGCTTGTCGAAGGACGTCTGGGTGCTGAGCGAGGAGCGCGCGCCGATCGTGGGACCGGCCTATGCCGCCGCCGTGCCAGTGGCGTTGCGCCGCTCGAACGGCGAGTTGCCGAGCCGCGTCGCCGACGACCTGTTCTGGCTGGGCCGCACCATCGAGCGGCTGGAGCGGGCGGCGCGGCTGGTGCGGGCCGCCGTCCACCGCCTGATCCGCGCCCCGGTGCTGCTGCCGCGCGAGGCCGCCGAGCTGCAGGCGCTGCTGCGCTGCCTCGGCGAGGCGGGCATGGTCGACCCCGAGGAAACGGTCCCCGCCACCCTGCCGGGCGCGCTGCTGGCGATGCTGCGGCCGCATCCTCGAAGCGACGGCCTGGATAGCGACCGCTTGCGCGGACGCGGCTCGATCCTGGCCATGTTCAACGAGGCGCGGCGGCTGACCGAGGCGGTGCGCGACCGCTTCACCGACGATACCTACGCGACCTTCACGCACACGCTGGCGCAGGCGCGGGCGGAGACCGAGCGGGTCGGCGGCAGGCTCGACGCGGTGGGTGACGCGATGGTGTGCATCCAGCGCTTCGCGACCGCGGTGTCGGGCGTGGCGGCGGAGAACATGGTGCGCGGCGGGGGCTTCCTGTTCCTCGACCTCGGCCGCCGGCTGGAGCGCGCGAAGGCGGTCGCCGGCGAGGTCGCGGCGGCGCTCGACCAGCCTGCCGGACATATCGAGAGCGGCCTGCTGCTCATTCTGGAGCTGTGCGACAGCGCCATCACCTACCGCACCCGCTACCTGAACGCGCTGCAGCCGGCGCCTGTGCTCGACCTGGTGCTGGCCGACCAGGGCAACCCGCGCGGCCTCGGCTTCCAATTGGCGGCGATGCACGGCCTGCTCGACGACCTGACCCCGGACGGCCTCGGCCGCGAAGGGCTCGCGGGCGCCGTGGCGGGCCTGCTCGCCGAGGCGGAGGCGATGGTCGAGAGCGTGCTGTCGGCGCCGGACCAAGCCGTCGCGGCGGCCGCCCTGGCCCCCGACCTGCGGGAGGTCGGCCGCCAGTTGACCGAGTTGTCGGGGCGCATCGACCGCCGGTTCTTCACCCTACTGCCGGCGCTGCAGGCGCTCGGCTGGGGCGACGACGCCGACGACCCGCAACCCGACCGCGCCGAGGCCATGGCGTGAAGTACCGGGTCCGGCACGTGACCTCGTACGCCTACGCGCAGCCGGTCGACCTCGCCCGCCACATGTTGCACCTGATGCCGCGCGACCTGGCGCACCAGGCGGTGTTGGAGCTGTCGATCACCGGCCAGCCGCTGCCGTCGCGCCGCCACGAGGCGCTGGACCATTTCGGCAATCGCATCGCCTGGATGTTCCTCGACACGCCGCACCAGGAGTTCGAGGTGGCGCTCGACGCCACGGTCGAGGTGGGCTTCCCGCGACCGCTCGATCCCCACGCGACGCCGCCATGGGAGAGCGTGGCGGCGTCGCTGCGCGCCGGCGGCCCGGATTGCTGGGACGCCGCCGAGTTCGCCTTCGACAGCCCGATGGTGGCGGCCGACCCCGGCGCCGGCGAGTTCGTTTCCGGCTCGTTCCCGCCCGGCCGGCCGATCCTGGCCGCGTTGCTCGACCTCAATGCCCGCATCCGGCGCGAGTTCGCCTTCCGCGCCGGTGTCACCACCATCTCGACCCCGGTGGCGACCGTGCTGCGGCAGCGCGCCGGCGTGTGCCAGGACTTCACCCACTTGATGATCAGCGGCCTGCGGGCGCTGGGCCTCGCGGGGCGCTACGTGTCGGGCTACATCCGCACCAGGCCGCCGCCGGGGATGCTGGCGCGGCGCGGCGTCGACCAATCGCACGCCTGGGTCGGCGCGTGGCTCGGGCCGGAGCATGGCTGGATCGACCTCGACCCGACCAACGACCTGGTGGTGGCCGAGGAGCACGTCGTGCTGGCCTGGGGCCGCGACTACGGCGACATCAGCCCGGTGCGCGGCATCCTGCTCGGCGGCGGCCGGCACGGCGTCAAGGTGTCGGTCGACCTACAGCCGGTCTAGGGAGAGGCGCCGGTACTCCGCCTGCACCATGCCCTCGCCGTAGCGCCGCTCCAGGCGGCGGACGGTGAAGTGGCCCTGCGCCTTCTGGCGGAAATGCTCGATGAAGGCGACGTTGATCAGCGCCCCGGTCGCCGCCCCCACCGCCGGGACCGCCTGGCCCGCGAACTTCCAGGCCGCCGGCACCCCGAACCGGGTCGCCACCGCTGCCGTCAGACGCGGCATCGCCTCCACCAGCGTCCGCCCGGCGGTCTGCGTCAGCAACTCCGCCATGCCCATGCGCAGCATGTAGTAGCTGCTCTCGCCCATCTCCGGATCGTCGTTCGGGCCGCCCAGCGCGAACACCTGCAGGCAGGCCAGCCGCGCCTCGGGCGTGGCCAAGTCCTCGCCCTCGTCGCGGGCGATGCGCAGGATGCTGCGCATCATCAGCGTGGTGGTGATCGGGAACTCGGCCAGCGTGCTGGCCCGCCCGCCCGCGCCGCCGCCGGCGCCGGTCACGGCGACGGAGGCGGCGGCGTACCAGCGCGAGCCCTGTTGCCGGGCGAGCCACTGCCAGCGCGGCCCGCTCTCGGTGCCCATGGTCATCAGGGCGACGCTGACCGCACGCAGCAGCGCCTGCGACACCACGCCGTGCAGCCCGGCGCGCAGCGGGCGCGGCAGGAACCGGGCCGCGAACCCGGCGCCGGCGTTGAAGGTCTGCCCGAACAGCGCGGTCATGCGCGCGACCAGGTGGTTGCTTTCCAGCAGGCGCACCGCACGGCGCAGGTCGGCCAGGTCGGCGGCGCTCAGCTTCGAGGTGTCGTCCGCAATCGCAAGCTCGCCCATGCCGCTCCCCGGTGCCCTCTAAAACTGTCGTGGCCCGGGGCAGCCCCGCCCTGGGGCCGTAAAAACCAACCCCCCGGGGGGCCCCGCCCACACAAGCCCGCGGCCAAACCCCCC
>CAXUHK010000011.1:0-2570 GCA_964250775.1 uncultured Acetobacteraceae bacterium
CGGCAGCGAGCCGAGGTCGCCCGAGCGCACCCGGTCGACGAAGCCGCGCACCGCGCCGCCGATGCCGCTCGCGTGCGTGACCCGCTCGTCGGCGCGGTCGAGCAGCGGCGCGCCCGCCTTGTCGCCGCTCATGGCCGCACCTCCTGCGTTGCGTCCGCCAGGGTCGTGGTGGCCTCTGCCCGACGCCGGGAGCGGCGCGAGACCGAGTTGTCGGAAGCCCCGGTGATGGCGCTGACCAGCTCCTGGTTCGAGGCGTCGGGGGTGAACACGCCGTTGTTGCGCCCGAGCCGCAACACCACGATGCGGTCGGCCACGGCGCGTACGTCCTCCATATTGTGGCTGATCATGATGACGCCCAGCCCGCGCTCGCGCACCCGCTCGATCAAGTCAAGCACCTCGGCGGTCTGCGCGACACCCAGTGCCGCGGTCGGCTCGTCAAGCAGGATCAGCTTGGGTTCCAGCAGCAGCGAGCGGGCGATGGCGACGGTCTGGCGCTGACCGCCGGACAGCGAGGCGACCGGGATGCGCACGCTGGGGATGCGCGCCGACAGCTCGCGCAGCAGCGTCCAGGCGCGCACCTCCATCGCCACCTCGTCGAGTTGGCGTGGCCTGAGCTCCTTACCGAGATAGATGTTGGCCACGACGTCGAGGTTCTCGCACAGGGCGAGATCCTGGAACACGGTGGCGATGCCCAGCGCCAGCGAGGCGCTGGGGTCGGCCAGCGTCACCTCGCGGCCCTGGAAGCTGATCGTGCCGGAGGTCGGCTGATGCACGCCGGCCAGCACCTTGACCAGGGTGGACTTGCCGGCACCGTTGTCGCCCACCAGCGCCACCACCTCTCCGGCGCGCACCTCGAGGTCGATGTCGGTCAACGCCGAGACCGCGCCGAACTGCTTGGAGACGCGGCGCAGGCTGAGCACCACGTCACCCGCCGGCGACGTCTCCGCTGGGGGCATTGCTGTGTCGATCATGCGTGGCAAGTCTCCGGCCATTCGGTTGGACGAGTGACCGCCCCCGCCGCGGGGGGCGGGGGGGGGGGGGCGCCCCGGCGGGGGGGGGGGGCGGGGCCGGCCGGCGCGCCGGGGGGGGCGGGGCGGCCCCCCCCCCACGACTCTCAGGGCGTGATGCCGAGCTTGGTGCAGCCGGCGGCGTAGCGGTCGGTGCACAGCACCGTGGCGGTCTCGATCGGCTTGCCCGCGACCTGCTTGTCGACGATCTCGGTCTTGAGGTTCTCGGCAGTGACCAGCGTCGGGATGAACAGCTCGGTCGGCGTGCCGAACAGGGTGGTCTTGGCCTTCGGCGGCGCGCCGCGCAGCAGGTCGATCGCGACGTTGGCGGCGGCGGCGGCGACGATCTCGCTCGGCTTGACGATGGTGTTGTACTGGTCGCCGGCGATGATGAGCTGCAGGCCGGCGATGGTGGCATCGTTGCCGGTGACCGGCGGCACCGGGTCCATGCCGGCGGCCTTGAACGCGGCGATGGCGCCGCCGCCGGTGCCGTCGTTGGCGGCGACCACGCCCACGATCTTCTTGTTGAACCGCGTCACCTGGCCGCTGGCCCATTGCTGCGCCTTGGACGGCTGCCAGTCCGGGGTGTCGTACTCGGCCAGGGTCTTGTAGCCGCTGCCGGCCAGGCCCTCGTGCACGCCCTTCTTGATCAGCCCGGCCGCGGCGTCGGTGGGCGAGCCGTTGATCTCGAGCAGGCCGACGCCCCCCGTCGGCACCTTGTTGGCCTTGAGATGGCGGACCAGGGACTGCGCGATGGTCTTGCCGATCTGCTCGTTGTTGAACGAGACGTAGTAGTCGGCCTTGGCCGAGGGGATCGGGCGGTCGTAGGCGATCACCTTGATGCCTTGGCCCTGCGCCTGGTGCACCAGCGAGGCGGCGGCAGTGCTGTCGACCGGGTCGATCACGATCGCCTTGGCGCCCTGCGAGATCACCGAGTTGAACTGCTGCTGCTGGCGCGAGGCGTCGGAGTTGGCGTTCTGGTACAGCACCTCGCAGGTCGGGCACAGCCGCTTCATCTCGGCCACGAAGCCAGGGCGGTCGTGCTCCTCGTAGCGGGTCGAGCCCTCATCGGGCATCAGGAACGCCACCTTGACGTTGGCCACGTCCGCGGCGCGGGCGCCGCCGCCAGCGACGGCCAGGGTCGCGCACAGCGCGGTCATCGCCGCCAACGCGGTCTTCTGCCGGGTTTTCGGGCCCGTTTTCTTAAGCGTGTTCTGCATGTCTCGTCCTTGGATGTTGGCGCGGTGGATGGGGGGCCCGACCAGGCTCCGCGCGGTCGCCTCGTCGGTGATCAGGCCGGTGAGCAGGCCGCTGCGCAGGATGGCGCGGATCGCGGCCGCCTTGCCACTGCCGCCGGCGACGCCCACCGTGTGGCGGCCGCGCAGCGCCTCGGGCGACAGGGTGATGACCTTGTCGTGCAAGGGGGTGTCGAGTAGCCGGCCGTCGGCGTCGAAGTAGAAGCCCAGCGCCTCGCCGACCGCGCCGGGCGGGCCCCCCGACGCCCCCCCCCCGCGCCCCCCGGGGGGGGGGGCGGGCGGGGGGGCGCGGGCGCCCCCCCCCCCC
>CAXUHK010000011.1:2580-25055 GCA_964250775.1 uncultured Acetobacteraceae bacterium
GCCACCTCGCGGGCCACGATGGCGCTGCTGGCGGGCAGGAAGGCGCGGCCGCCCACCTCGCCGATGCCGACCAGGAACAGCGTCGCCGCCGCCGCCGCCTGCAGCGTCTCGGCGACGCCGTCCTGGCGCAGCAGCACCGTGCGGTCGGCGGCGGTGTTGGCCAGGAACGGCACCGGCATCACGTCGGCGTCGGCCGAGGTCTTGTCCGCCAGGCGGTAGATCACGTCGTACGGGTTGGCCGCCATGACGTGCGGCAGGCTGCCCAGGATCGAGATGAACCGCACGCCGGCGGGGGCCGGGTGGCTCGGCATCTCGCTCACCATGGCGGCCAGGGTGCGGCCGTGGCCCACGCCGATGACCTTGTGCTCGCCCGTCTCCAGCAGGTTGGTCAGGTAGCCTGCGGCGGCGCGGCCGATCGCGCGCAGCGGCAATGCGGCACCTTGGGCCGCCTCCGCGGCCGGGCTCGGCACCACGCGGCAATATCGCAGGCCGAACTGTTGGCCGAGCGCGCGTTCGAGCTCCATGCAGCCGCTGATCGGGCCGTCCACGAACACCCGCACCAGGCCGCTGCGGGTGGCGTGGGCGATGATGCGGTGCGCCTTGAGCGGCGCCAGCCCGAGCCGCCTGGCCACCTCGGCCTGGGTCAGGTCCTCGACGTAGTACAGCCAAGCGGCACGGGCGGCCAATGCCGCCTCGTCGCTGCCGCCTGAGTGCCCGCTGTCGATCGCCACGCGTCGCCCCATAAAAACTTTTCTCGTTCCGCAATTTCTATCATGCAGCTCCCACGCCGCGCAATGCCGTCGGCGAGACTTGTCTCGCAGCGCAGCAAGCCTTCCGCCATCCTGCACTAGGCCGAGTTTCCTCCGGTGCTGACATGCAGGCGTTTGAGCCACCTGGATGATCTGGCGTCGGAGCGCTGCGCCATCGGCGACTTCGCGATGTTGGGTAGCGGAGCCACGGCGCGCAGGTCGGTCGCCCACGGTTCTCGTCCACCTGACGCGACCGCCGGCTTCGCGACATGGTCGAGCACGAACCGCATTTGCGGGCAGCGTGGTGCTGGATCAGCCGTCGCACGCCTTTGAGGGTCGGGATCGACGTGAGGCGACCGAGTTCCGCTGCGGCGGCGGCACCGTGCTCGTGCGCGGCGGATGCGACGATGCCGCCAAGTGACCGCCTTCCACATGCTGTGGGCCGGGGACAGCCGGACACCGTCATGGTGCGTTCCGTCACGCCCGAGCAGCGGCCGGACCTGGACTGGGTGGCCGAGCTGACCGCCGCCTTGCAAGCAGGTGAGCGCGTCGGCGCCAGCCTCGCGCGGCGCGACACTGAGAGCCAGCGCCAGGCGCAGCGGCACGGGACGAGGCCGCGACCCTTGCCGCATGAGTAGTTTCCGACTCTGGTTTGGCCCACAGCCGCGCTCCACGGTCACGCTTTGATCCGTCCATCCCAGCCTGCCGCCGGACGGGTTCCAGCCGCCATCGCCCTCCAGGAGACACCTCCGTGACCAGGCCGAACGAGGACGCTGCCGCAGGGGGATTCAGGCACCACCGGATCACCACGTCTGGCATCGAGTTGCACGTGGTCGAAGCGGGTGCCGGGCCGTTGATGCTGCTTGTCTCCGGCTGGCCCCAGACATGGTACTCCTGGCGCAAGGTCATGCCGGAACTCTCGCGGCGGTTCCGGGTAGTGGCGGTGGACCTGCCGGGCTTAGGCGACAGCGACTTTCCCAGGGACGGCTACGATACGGGATCGAGTGCCCTCCACCTCGATGCCGTGCTTGACGCCTTCGGCGCGCGTGACTGCACCCTGGTCGGACATGACGTAGGCGCCTGGGTGGGTTACGCCTACGCGGCGCGGCGTCCAGACCGGGTGAAATGCCTGGCGTTGATCGACGCCGCCATCCCAGGGCTGTCGTCGCCGGAGGCGTTCCGCTTCTCTCCCGAAACTGCCAGGAAGGTCCGGCACTTCTACTTCTACTACATCCCTGACTTGCCTGAACTGCTTATCGCCGGGCGGGAGCGGGAGTTCTTGACATGGTCGTTCCGAACGAAATCGGTGCAGTGGGACACCGGCTTCGACCCGCAGGCCCTCGACGTCTACGTCAAGGCATACTCGCAGCCGGGCCGCTGGAGCGGCGGGATGGGCTACTACCGCTCGATCTTCAAGTCGATTGAGCAGAACCAGGCAACCGCATCGACGCCGCTTGCCATGCCGGTGCTTGCGGTGGGTGGGGCGTCCAGCCTGGGGGAAGCCATGGCGAAGTCGCTGGGCCAAGCCGTGGTGAATGTTCAAGGCGCCGTGCTGAACGGGTGCGGCCACCACGTGCCAGAGGAACGGCCGGCGGACCTTCTTGCGGCCCTGCTGCCCTTCGCCTTGGCGCAAGGCAGGCATGTTCTCGCTTCCCATCCTGGCACTTGCACTTGCCTCGTTCGGGATTGGCACGACCGAGTTCGTCATCATGGGCCTGCTGCCCGAGGTGGCTCAGAGCCTCGGCGTGACGGTGCCGCAGGCGGGCTACCTGGTTTCCGGCTATGCGCTTGGGGTCGTCGTCGGCGGGCCGCTGGTCGCGATGGCAACGGCACGCCTGCCTCGCAAATCGGTGCTGTTGAGCCTGATGGCCATTTTCCTGTTGGGAAACGTGGGCTGTGCGCTGGGTCCAACCTATGGAATGCTGATGGCCGCCCGCGTGGTCACCGCCTTCGCCCATGGCTCGTTCTTCGGCATCGGGGCGGTCGTGGCGCGCGACCTCGTGCCGCCCGAGCGCAAAACCCAAGCCATATCGGTGATGTTCGCGGGGCTGACGCTTGCCAACGTGCTCGGGGTGCCATTGGGCACCGCGCTTGGCCAATGGGGTGGTTGGCGCTGGACCTTTTGGGCCGTCGTCGCGATCGGGCTTGTTGCCGCCCTCGCTATCGCCGCGTTCGTTCCTGCGGGTCTGCCAGGATCGCGCGGCAAACTCAGCTCGGAGTTCCGGTCGCTCGGGCGCTGGCAGGTGCTGCAGCCAATACTCGTCTCAACGCTCGCCTCGGTCAGCCTGTTTAGCGTGTTCACCTACGTCGCGCCGTTCCTTGAGCAGGTGACCGGCCTGACCCCGCACGCGGTCACCATCGCCCTCCTGGCCATCGGCCTTGGTCTCACGATCGGCAATCTCGTCGGGGGACGCTTGGCGGACGTCAACCTGAGAGCAACGATCCTGGGCAGCTTTTGCGGGGTGATGACCACGCTGCTCCTGCTGACGCTGGTGAGCAATGTCGAGCTTGCAACGATTACGGTGATGGCGATCTGGGGCGCTTTTGCATTCGCGCTCATCTCGCCGCTGCAAGTCTGGGTCCTGGACGCGGCAAGGGATGCGCCAAATCTTGCATCCACGCTCAATCAGAGTGCCTTCAATCTTGGCAACGCCGTGGGCGCCTCGCTGAGCGCCGTCGCGCTGACAGCGGGCATCGGCTATGCCCAGCTCCCATTGCTCGGGGTAGGTGTCGCCGCGGCCGCATTGGCCCTGATGTTCTCCGTTCCGGTTCGACTGCACCGCGCAGAAGCCATCGGATGACCAACCCCCTCCATTCCGGGCCTGGGGCCGAGCACGGTCAGGCGCCGGTCCTCGCCCTTGCGGCTGGAATGGCTTTCCTGGCAGGGGCTACGGACGTGTATGGCCTTGCGGAGCTGCACGACCTCTACGTTTCGTTCATGAGCGGCAACACCACGATGCTCGGCGTGGCGCTGGGCACCGGCGACCCTGCTCGCGCGGCGACGATTGGCGTCCTGATCGGCCTATTCGTCCTCGGTGCCGCGGGCGGCGGCGTGCTCGCCAATGTGTTCGGACGGTCCCAAACGCCCGCGGTTCTCTCGGCGGTGTCAGCCGTGCTTTGCGTGCCCCTGCTCATCCCAAGCTGGACTGTGTACGCCTTCATACTGGCAATGGGATCCCTGAACGCGGCGATCAGCAAGGTCGGTGCGGCCAATGTGAGCTTGACCTTCGTGACCGGAGCACTGGTCAAGTTCGGCCAAGGATTGGGGAACTGGGCCACCGGCAGGCGCGCCGACCTGTCGTGGCTGGTTCAAGCCGCGATGTGGGGAAGCCTACTGACCGGGTCCTGCGGCGCGGCGTTCGTGCGACACCTCGGGGTGGGCAGGCCTTGGCCGCTGCCGCTCGTCGGCGTCCTGCTTGCTGCCGCCGGGTTTGCCTCGCGACCCGACGGAGCGGCGCCTTAAGGACCGCAAAAGGAAGGGGCTGCCAGTTCCCGGTCCAGCGCCGCTCATGCTGTTGAGGACTGAACATCCGCTGAAGGACGTTCGGCCCGTGCTAGAGACGGCGGAGCACGCCGCGACGCCCAAGCCGTTCGCGGGCGTCATGCAGGACAACCTGCTCGACGCCATTGCGCACGGGAGCGCGGATCATGATGGGGCGGCGTTGGCCGAGGTGTCGGCGACGGGCGGGACGTTGATCGTCAGGGCGTCACGGCACTGAGTAGTTTCCGGGGCTATCGCAGGATGTAAAAACACTGCCCTTACGAAGAGAGCTGCAGTTTTCCGATGAAATCCGGGAGTAGCAATGTTGCCAGTTTGACGTGATGGTCATCACCACAGCGAGGGCTAAGCGTGCAGGAGTTCATAGCCCAACCGTATGAGTTGATCGTCATCGGCGGCGGCACGGCCGGCTGCATCATGGCGGCCAGGCTGTCGGAGCGGGCCGCCAAGCAGGTCCCGCTGATCGAGGCAGGCGAGGACACGCCACCAAGCCGCACGCCTGCCGACATCGACGATATATTCCCCAGCTCGACTGCCGTTCCCGCCCAGCTCTGGCAAGGCCTGAAGGCAACGGTCAAAGCTGGGCAGGCGCTGCGGCCTTGTCCGCAGGGCAGGGTCATGGGTGGCGGCTCGAGCATCGCCGGCCTGGTCGCGCCGCGCGGACAGGAATCCGACTACGAACGCTGGCTCGCAGCAGGGGCTGACGGCTGGTCGTGGGACGACGTGTTGCCATGGCTCCGCAGCATCGAGCAGGACCAGGATCGCGAGGGACCGGACGCGTTGTCTGCCGGCGATCCGATCCGGTCGGCAACATGCCTGCCGTGCTCCGCCATCTGGTCCTCGATCTCGGGGTCGGCCGCCGCACGCGTCTGGCGCCCGGGCACACGCCTTCCGACTCGGCGCACTGCCGGCCGGTCGCGGCTCCATAAAACGAGAAGGTGGAAATCCATGACGGAGCAGGCCCCGAAATCAAGGTTCCAGCCCACGCCGACGGTAATCGAGACCCCCGCATCATCTCGGTCGGTAAATGGGTTGGACGGCTTCGAACACCGGTTCGAGACCGTCGGCGGCGTCAGGCTGCATTACGTCATCGGAGGCCATGCCGGTGGCGAGGTCGTCGTCCTGCTCGCCGGGTTTCCGGAAAGCTGGTTCGCCTGGCGAAAGCTCATGCCGTCGCTTGCCACAGCGTACAGGATCATCGCACCCGACTTGCCGGGCCAGGGCGACTCCGATCGCCCGCTGGGCGGGTATGACACCCAGACCCTGGCAACGACGGTGCATGGCCTGCTTCGGCAGCTCGGCATCGGTCGGTACTCCCTCGTCTCCCATGACGTCGGGGCCTGGGTCGCCTACCCCTATGCCGCCCTGTTCGGGGACGAGGTGCAACGCCTGGTGCTGATGGATGCGGGCATTCCCGGCATCACCTTGCCGGAAGCCCTGCCGACCGCCCCGGATCGGGCGTGGCGAACCTGGCACTTCGCGTTCCACGCCATTCCGGACTTGCCGGAGACGCTCATTGCCGGCCGGGAGCGCGAGTACCTGGACTGGTTCCTGCGCCGCAAGACCGCCGACCCGGAGACGTTCTCGGACGCCGACATCGCCGAGTACCTTCGCGACGCGGGCCAGGCAGGGGTCCCAGCAAGCCCTGGCGGAGCGTGTCCGGCGCGGGATCGCGGAAGGCGAGTTGTCGGCGGAGACGGATGCGGACGCGCTGGCGGGGTATTTCGCCGCCGTGTTCCGAGGCATGGCCGTGCAGGCCCGGGATGGCGCGTCGCGCGGCGAACTGCTCGCGGTCGGCGCCTACGCCATGCGGGCGTGGCCGGTGACGTGACGGCGGGGTGCGATCATGCAGTCACTCTGTTGTTGCCGCCGCCACATTTTGGCTGTCCGCCAAACGTGGGGTGAAACCTGAAATTGAGACGGACACAGTCGGACAATTCCCGACAAGGAGGATGAACCGAAGTCCCTGAACGAGGCCGGGCGCCACAGCGCGAGATCACGCCGAGGGCCGTTGAACAATTCGAGGCTGGCGAGCCTGCAAGTGCCCTCGCCATCGAGTGACGAGCGGCCGCGGATTCGACGCCACCCTATTCCACGAATTTATTATGTAGTTTTATGGATTTACATATATTTCTGGGAAGAACCTTGACTATCCCGGCACATGATGTGAAACCCAGCGTCGCGCTCCGTCGACTTAGGTGCCAAATGACTCCAGGGCAGGTCATGATACGTTCGCATGTCGTCGAGATCGGTGGCCTATTCGCCGGAGCCGCCGTGGGCAACGGTAGCGGATACCGCTTTGTTGCGGTCGACCCGCGTGTGGAAGAACTGGACGGCAGCGAATGGTCATCTCTGCCCGACGTTCGACACGTCGTTGGGCATCTGTTGACCACGGGGCGGCTGACGCGACGCGACGCGACCGCCGACCGCCGACCGCACAGACACGTGACGCGCGGCAACGCCATAGGGTTCGACAAGCCGGCCTGCCACGACCGCAAGATGCTCAAAATCGAGTCCTGGATCGATGAGTCCCGGATCGTCGGCGCTGACGACCGCGATTACGGTTTCAGGGCGCCCGTTCAACCCCACGAACGTGGCGGGCGACACCAACTGAAATCGAATTGCCAGCCCGGCAGTCGTGACTGCACACCGGCAAGGTCCGTTATGTACCCTGCAGGGCGGTGTGTTTCGTCCATCGTGCCGTAACGCGAAAGATTCAAGCGAAATGACCCAGCATTTTGACCGGCAACAGACTTTGCCGGCGGTAGAAAGCGACCTGTTCTATCTGACGCCGACCGGCACTCGGCCGCGCAGCTATGTGGAGACGCCGCCCCCTGGCATCCCACGCAGCAACGCTGTCTACGAGCCGCGCCACGTCGCCATTCGCGACCTGCGGCCGATCGCGAGCGAGATCTCGCTCGACCGCGAGGGCTTTGCCCTGGTCGAGGCGCCGACCGCGGTCAGCGACTTCTACGATGGCGACCAGGTGAGCGCGAAGTACTACCCGGAAGTGGAGCGCGCGCTGCTCGCGACCACCGGCGGTTCGCGGGCCCTGATCTTCGATCACACGGTCCGGAAGCGTGTAGCCGGCGCTACCGACGATCGGGTCGGCGTGCCGCGTCAGCCGGTGCCGCGCGTGCATGTCGATCACACGGCGACCTCTGGTCCACAGAACGTGCGCAACCGGCTTGGCGAAGAAGCCGAAGCGCTGCTGCAAGGCCGTGTGAGGATCGTCAATTTGTGGCGGCCGATCCGTGGCCCGCTGTACGACATGCCGCTGGCCGTGTGCGATGCGCGCAGCGTTGCACCCTCGGACCTGGTGCCTTCCGATCTGGTCTACCCGAACCGCGTCGGCGAGACCTATGCCGTCACCTACAACCCGGCGCATCGCTGGTTCTACGTTCCCGGGATGCAGGCTGATGAGGCCCTGCTGCTCAAGTGCTATGATTCCGAGACCGACGGCCGCGCGAGGTTCGCGCCGCATACCGCCTTCGAGGCGCCGAATACACCGTCCGATGCGCCGCCCCGGGAAAGCATCGAGGTACGTGCGCTGGTCTTCGGGTAAACTCGAAGCCGCGAGGGGAACCCGGGCCTGAGTTCCCTTCCCTGCACGCGTGCCGGCCGGGTGTTTCGGGAACCGAGCCCGATTTACCAGGGCTGCGCACCCGAGATGGCAACTCGCGATCTGCGCGTCTTGCGTGACGAAGCACCTCTTTGCCGGCGCGGACGCCAGACGCGGTAACGCGATCGGATATCACGCTGCATCTGATGTTCGTCTTGTGCAACCGACGCTTCAGCGACCGCGCCGGAAACGCGCCTTGGACACCATCGACTTTGATGCCGCGCCCGAGCGAGTTGCGACGGCGGCTGGCGTGAGGCGTTGGCGGCTCCGTCGGGCACGGCGGGGGCGACTCAGCCGATCGTCATCAGGTGGGCGTTGCCGCCGGCGGCGGTGGTGTTGGTGCTGATGCAGCGCTCGCGCACTAGCCACTCCAGCGGGTAGGCCCCGTCCGGGCGGGCGGTGTGGATGGCCACGATCGGGCCATCCCGGTCGGCAAGCGTGCGGCCGAGCGACAGCAAGTCCTCGGCGGTGCCGTCGAACAGGGCGGCGTCGATCGCCTCGCGCTGCGGGTCCGATGCCTGGTGCAGCCAGCCGGACAGCGCCGCCGGAAGCGGCGGCAGGCCCTGCAGCGTGCCCGCCGCGATCACGGCGCGGTTGCCGGTGGCCAGCGTCGCGCCGACCTGGCGCAGCAGCCCGTCGCGGCCTGCGGCCAGGCACAGCACGGCGCCGCGCGCCTCGGTCGCGTACAGGTTGCGCTCGCCGACCGGGCCGGCCAGCTCCCGTCCCACGCCGAGCGGCGTGCGCGCCAGGTCGGCGGCGCAGGACGCGGCGGCGGCGGTCTCGCCCGCCTGGCGCAGCCAATCTTCCCACAGCCGCGCCGCCTCCGGCGCATGGCCGGCCAATCCGGTGGCGGCGGGCGGGCGCGCCAGCAGGCGGCGCAGGTAGAGCGGGCCGCCGGCCTTGGGCCCGGTGCCGGACAGGCCGTGGCCGCCGAACGGCTGCACGCCGACCACGGCGCCGACCATGTTGCGATTGACATAGATGTTGCCGGCCGGGGCCAGCGCCGTCACCCGCGCCGCGGTCTCGTCGAGCCGAGTGTGCAGGCCGAAGGTCAGGCCGTAGCCTGTGGCGGCGATGTCGGCCAGCAGGCGGTCCAGCCCGTCCCGCCGGTAGCGCAGCACGTGCAGCACCGGGCCGAACACCTCGCGCTCGAGTGCCGCCAGGCTGTCCAGCTCGACGATGGCGGGCGCCACGAAGCTGCCGTGCGCGCAGTCCGGCGGTAGCGCCGCCTGGAACACCGCGCACCCCGCCGCGCGCATCGCCGCGACGTGTGCCGCGATGCTGTCGCGTGCCGCCGCGCTGATGACCGGGCCGATGTCGGTTGCCAGGCGGTCGGGGTTGCCGACCGCGAGCTCGGCCAGTGCCCCGCGCAGCATGGCCAGCGTACGGTCCGCGACTTCCTCCTGCAGGCACAGCAGCCGCAGCGCGGAGCAACGCTGTCCCGCGCTGTCGAAGGCGGAGGCCAGCACGTCCGCCACCACCTGCTCGGCGAGCGCGGAGGAGTCGACCACCATGGCGTTCTGCCCGCCAGTCTCGGCGACCAGCGGCACGGGGCTGCCGTCGCGGTTGAGCCGCCCGGCCAGTTGCCGCTGGATCGACCGCGCCACCTCGGTCGAGCCGGTGAACACCACGGTGCGGGTGCGCGGGTCGGCCACCAGGCGGGCGCCGACGTCGCCCGCGCCCGGCAGCAACTGCAGCGCGTCGCGCGGCACGCCGGCCTGGTGCAACAGGGCGACCGCCTGGGCGGCGATCAGCGGCGTCTCTTCGGCAGGCTTGGCCAGCACGGCGTTGCCGGCGGCCAGCGCCGCCGCGACCTGGCCGGTGAAGATCGCCAGCGGGAAGTTCCACGGCGAGATGCAGGCGACGACGCCCAGGCCGGCATTTGCGCGGCCGAGCGCGCTGGCCTCGGTCGCGTAGTAGCGCAGGAAGTCGACCGCCTCGCGCAGCTCGCCCACCGCGTTGGCCAGCGACTTGCCGGCCTCGCGCACGATCAAGCCTAGCAGCGCTGTCCTGCGCGCCTCCAGCAGGTCGGCGGCGCGCAGCAGGCAGGCGGCGCGCTCGACCGGCGGTGTGGCCTGCCACCCTGCCGACGCCGCCGTCGCCCGTGCCAGCGCGGCATCGACCTGCGCCGATGTGGCCTCGGCCACATGGCCCACCAAGTCGCGATGGTCGGCGGGGTTGTGAATTTCCATGCTCGCACCGGCCCCGCCGGTCGTGGGGACGGCACGCCAGTCACGGTGGGCGCTGAGGTCCACAGCCAGCGCCGCCAGGTGCCGGTCGTCGTTGAGGTCGAGCCCGGCGGAGTTGGCGCGCGCCGGCGCGAACAGGTGGCGCGGCAGGGCGATCCGCTGGTGCGGCGCCCCCACCGGCTGCCGGCCCGCCACCGCCGCGACCGGGTCGGCGGCCAGCTCGGCCACCGTGACGTCCGGGTCCTGGACGCGGTTGACGAACGAGGCGTTGGCGCCATTCTCCAGCAGCCGGCGCACCAGGTAGGCCAGCAGCGTCTCGTGGGTGCCGACCGGGGCGTAGATGCGGCACGGGCGGTTCAGCTTGTTGTGGCCGACCACCTCGTCGTAGAGCGGCTCGCCCATGCCGTGCAGGCACTGGAACTCGTACTGCCCGATTTGGAAACCCTCGCCCGCCCCATTCTCCTCCGCCATGGCGAGCACGGCGGCCACGGTGTAGGCGTTGTGGGTGGCGAATTGCGGGAACACCGCGTCGGGGGCCGCCAGCAGCTTGCGGGCGCAGGCCAGGTACGAGACGTCAGTGTGCAGCTTGCGGGTGAACACCGGGAAGCCGTCCAGCCCGTCCACCTGGGCGCGCTTGATCTCGCTGTCCCAGTAGGCGCCCTTGACCAGGCGCACCATCAGCCGATGGCCGCTGCGCCGCCCGAGGTCGACCAGCCAGTCGAGCACGAACGGCGCCCGCTTCTGGTACGCCTGCACCACGAAGCCGATGCCGTCCCAACCGGCCAAGCCGGGATCGAGGCACAGCGCCTCCAGCAGGTCGAGCGACAGCTCCAGCCTGTCGGCCTCCTCGGCGTCGATGTTGAGGCCGATGTCGTAACGCCGGGCCAGCAGCGCCAGCGCCGTAAGGCGCGGCAGCAGCTCGCCCAGCACGCGGCCGCGCTGCGCGCGGCAATAGCGCGGGTGCAGCGCCGACAGCTTGATCGAGATGCCGGGGCCTTCGTGGATGCCGCGCCCGGCGGCGGCGCGGCCGATAGCGTGGATCGCCGCCTCGTAGTCGCGCCAGTAGCGCAGCGCGTCGGCGGCCGTGGTCGCGGCCTCGCCCAGCATGTCGTAGGAGTGGCGGAAGCCGCGCGCCTCCAGCGGCCGGGCGTGGCGCAGCGCCGCCTCGATGGTCTGCCCGGTGACGAACTGCTCGCCCATCAGGCGCATCGCCATGTCGACCGCCTTGCGGATCACCGGCTCCCCGCCGCGGGCGATCAGGCGGGTCAGCGCGGCGCCGAGGCCAGCCTCGGTGGCAGTGGACGTCAGCCGGCCGGTGACGACGAGGCCCCAGGTCGCGGCGTTGACGAACAGCGACGCGGACTGGCCGACATGCCCGCGCCAGTCGCCGCTGCCGATCTTGTCGCGGATCAGCGCGTCGCGCGTGGCGCGGTCGGGGATGCGCAGCAGCGCCTCGGCCAGGCACATCAGCGCCACCCCCTCCTGGCTCGACAGGTCGTATTCGCGCACCAGGCCCTCGACGGTGCCGCGCGTGCCGCGCGCCCGCAGCGCCTCGATCAGCGTGGTCGCGGTGGCCCGCGCCCGCGCCACGGTCGCGGCTGGCAGGGTGGCCGCATCGAGCAGGGCCGCCACGCAGGCCGGCTCGGGCGCGCGGGTGTGCCGCGTGATCGCGGCCCGCAACGGCGTCGGCGCGTCGAGCCCGGAGGCGAAGGCGGCGAACGGCGGCGGGGTATCGGCGGGAGCGGGAGCGGCGGGCATGGCGTGGCCTTCGGTTGCTGGTGCAGGATACCCCATTCCCGTCATGCGCCGCGCCCCGGCCTCAGGCCGCGGCGGCACCCGGCCGTCCCGGCGGGCGCGGGGGGGACCCGACGCAGCCCGGCGGCCGCCCGCCGCTGGACGGCCACACCGCGGTGGTGTACGGCGGGGAGCCGAACCGCATCGGTTCCAGATTTAGTTTGGCGAAGTGGGATCGAACCTGGCCAGGAACAACGTCACGGCCTCCTCGTCGAGCGAGAGCGCGATCGTGCGCACCTGCGGCCGTAGCCGGCGCAGCGCCTGCGCGATCTCCTCGAAGCGCTCCGCCGATTCTGGACGTGGACCCTTGGACGAGGCTTGTTGGGGGGATTGCCGGACGCTGCGGCGGGAACTCCGGCTAGGGGCGCGGCGAGCCGGATGCCGCCGGTAGCCCGAGCACGACGCCCTCCTGGATCACCGCCGGGTCGTACGGCTTGCGGTCGAACACCTCGCGCACCTGGCCCTCGAAGAACTCCAGCGGCAGGTCGTCGTAATCGGGGTCGAACGAGGCCTGGTCCCAGCGTTCGCAGAACTCGCCGCAGGCGTCGAAGCAGGGATGGCCGCGAAACCTGTCGCGCGCGTTGCGGTCCCAGCCGTAGTGGTGGCCGTAGTACAGCGTCTGGAAGATGCCGTGGTGCTCGACCACCCAGGCGCACTCGTCGCGCACGAACGGGCGCAGGATCTCGGCCGAGAAGCGGTCGTGGTTGCGTGGCGCCAGCCCATCGCCGATGTCGTGCAGCAGCGCCGAGACTACCCAGTCGGCGTCGGCGCCGTCGCGCCAGGCGCGGGTCGCCGACTGGGTGGCGTGGCGCAGCCGGCTGATCTTGTAGCCCTCGAACGTGTCCTGCGCGTGGCTCGCGAGCTCGCGCAGCACGCGGTCGGCGGTACGGGCGACATAACCTTCTTCGAGTTCGGCAAGCAGCAGGTAGTCCTCCTTGGTGCCGTACTTCATCTGCGAGAAATTGACCTGCTTCATGCGATCTCTCCGTAGTGCGGCCTGGTGGGCCTGGACTTAGCGGCGTAGTCGGGGGCGTCCTCGGCCAGCATCGCGCGGGCCTCGGCGAGGTGGGCGAGGAACATCGGCTCGTGGCGGCACCAGTCTGCGAGCTTGCGAGGGGAATGGAAGCGAAGAGTTTACATCCCGATCATGACGGCCGATCATGATGAATGGGTTCGCGCATCCCCAGCCTCGACCTGCTGTTGGCCTTCGAAGCTGTCGCGGAATGCAGCAGCTTCACGCGGGCGGCGGAGCGGCTGCGCATCACGCAGTCGGCGGTGAGCCATCAGATCAGGCGTCTGGAGGCCGAAACCGGCCTCACGCTGCTGACGCGCTCGCCGCACCATGTCGAGTTGACCGGCGCCGGGTCCGAATTGCTCAAGAGTGTCAGGCCGGCGTTGCGCGATCTCGAGGCGGCGTTCTCGGGGCGGGGTCGGGTGCCGCGAGAGCCGCTCGGCGTCGAGCTAGAATCCTCGTTCAGCATGAACTGGATGACTCCCCGGCTGGCGCGCTTCTCGGCGCTGTTCCCGGACGTGGCGCTCAGCATCAACATCAGCAACGCGCGCGTGGAGTTCGTGGGCGAGACCGAGATCGCGATCAAATGGGGCGGCGGTCACTGGCCGGGCTACCAGGCGCGTTACCTGATGGATCTGCATCTCACGCCGATGTGCCAGCCGGCGCTGGCGGCGCGGCTGCACGACGCCCGCGCGCTGGCCGGATGCACCTTGCTGCACGACCGCGACTACGACGGCTGGGCGGCGTGGCTTGAATTGGCCGGCATCGCCGGCGTGGCGCGGCGGGACGGGCACGTGTTCGGCGACACGGTGGTGCTGTGGCAGGCGGCGGCACTCGGCAACGGCGTGGCGCTCTGCGCGCTCGAGTTCGCCGAGCAGACAGTCCAGCGTGGCGAGCTGGCCGTTCCGTTTCCGGATCTCCGCTACAAGCTGCCTGGCGCCTACTACGTGCTCACCCGGCCTGGGAGGACGCTTAGCCCCGCCGCGACCGCGTTCTCGGGATGGCTCACCGGCGAAATCGAGGCCATCGCGGCAGCATAGCCGCTCACGACCTCGGAAAGTCCGCGCGGCTCGCCGCAGAGCGTCCCTACTCGGCCGCGATCGCCTGTCCCATGGCGACGCGGCCCTGGAACGGCTTGTGGAACTGGCCGTCCTTCATGATCGCCAGCAGCGCGTTGCGGTCCTGCAGCAGGCTGAGGTCGTGCAACGGGTTGCCGTCCACCAGCAGGATGTCGGCGAGGTAGCCCGGCGCCACGCGACCCATCTTCTCGCCCGAGCGCCCCACCCAGGCCTCACCGCCATAGGCCGTCGCCGCCCGCAGCGCCTCCCACGGCTCGAAGCCGAACAGGTTGACGAAGTGCTCCAGGTCGCGCGCTTCGGTACCCTGCGGCAGCCAGGCGAAGCCGTAATCGCCGAACGGCATCACCTTGATGCCGGCGGCGCGCATCTTGCGCATCACCTTGATGCCCTCGTCCAGCTCGCGCTTGTTGCCGATCATCTCCGCCACGTCGGTGGTGATGCCCCAGTCCTTCGCCTCGTAGGTGGTGTTGTAGCGCGCCGCGATCGCCGGCGAGACGTAGTGCTTGTGCTTTGCCCGCTCCAATTGCTCGATGGTCTCGTCTGTGGCGAAGGTGGCGTGGAAGATGAACTCCACGTCGTACTTCATGCACTGCCGCACCGAGCTGTCGGCGTGGGCGTGGGCGGCCAGGCGCTTGCCGATGTTGTTGGCGGTGTCGCAGATCGCCGCGACCTCGGCGTCGGTCATCGGGTTGTCGTAGGCGGCCATGCGCGGGAAGCAGAAGCTGTCGCCCGAGTTGTTGAACTTGATCAGGTCGACGCCCTCGCGGATCATCGTGCGTACGACCTTGCGGAACTCGTCCGGCGTGTCGCAGATGATCGAGATCGACGGGTGCTTGGCGTCGAGCTGGTTGTCGTCGGCCAGCCCGCCGGTCACGGTCAGTTCCGGCGAACCGGCGAGCAGGCGGGGACCGGGGATCTTGCCCTTGTTGATCTCGTTGCGGATCACGATGTCGAGCCGCGGCTTGGCCGAGGCGGCGCCGATCGCTGCGGTGAAGCCCATGTCGAGCGCCTGCTTCGCGTTGTGCATGGTCAGCAGCACGTGCTCCTCGACCGGCAGCGCCGTGAGTTCGGCGACCGACGTGCCGTTGTTGTAGGTCAGGTGGCAGTGGGTGTTGACCATGCCCGGCATCAGCGTGGCGCCGCCCGCGTCCAGCACCTCGCTGCCGTCGCGCGGCAGGGTCTCGCCCGGCGACGCGACGGCGTGGATGCGGTTGCCCTGCACCAGCACCTCGCCCGGCGTCACGTCCTTGCCGGTGCCCTCGAAGACCATGACGTTGGTGAACAGAGTCCTCGACATTCTTCTCTCCCCTTGTTCTTTGGTTCGCATTGGTTCAGGGCGTCGGCACGGATACCCGGTCGGACACCTTGCCGCGCAGCGATTCCGGCAGCGTCTCCGTCGGCACGTCGCCATCCGGACTGTCGGCGTAGCGGTAAGCCACATCGAGCAGGGCGGGCGCGTCGTCGACCGTCAACCCGGAGAACCGGATGACCATCTTGCCCGGCATCCGCAGCGCCGCCGCGCACGGGTGCGGGCAGCCGTTCAGGCACTCGACGGCGCGCACCGCGATGGCCGCGCCGCGCTGGGCCGCCCGCTGGCGTATCGCCTGGGCGAGCGCCTGCCCGGGCCTCGCCTGTGCGGCCGGCGACGCGGCGTAGCGGTCGCAGGTCGCGCAGACGAAGATGCGGCCGGTGGTCACGCGCCGGCCTGCCGCCGGCGGGCGTAGAACACGGTCAGCGCGTAGTTGACCTGCTTGGCCCGCTCGATCGTGGCCCAGTGCCCGCAGGCCGTGAGCACCTGCAGCTCGGCGTCCCTGATCGTGCTGGCCATGGCGCGGCCCACGTCCGGCGGCGCGGTGCGGTCCTGGTCGCCGGTGACGAGCAGCGTCGGGCAGGCGATGCGCGACAAGTCGGCGCCACGGGCTTCGGCCAGCGCCTCGCAGTTGCGGGCATAGCCCTCGGGCGGCTGCGCCATCACGCTCTCCCGCACGAAGGCGGCCGCCGCGGGCTGGTTCACCTTGGTGTCGTCCGAGGTGCCGCCGGCGACGATGGCGTCGGCGATGCCGCGCATCCCCTCCTGGCGCGCCTTGGCCGCCCGATCGCGCAGCGCGGCCCGCGCCGCGTCCGGCGGCTGCGGGAACGGCCCGATCAAGGCGAGGCTCGCGACCCGCTCCGGGTACTGCGCCGCGAAGTGCTGGCAGATGATTGTGCCGAGCGAATGCCCGGCGAGGTGCACCCGCCCCTCGCCCGCGACCGCGAGCAGGTCGGCGACATGGCTCGCGATCGAGATGCCGTCCGCGACCGCGCTGCGCCCGGAGCCGGCGAGGTCGTAGGCGACGAGGCGCAGGTCGCGCTGCAGCACCTGCGCCTGCGGATACCAGGTGTTGCTGCTGCCGCCGAGGCCGTGCACCAGGACCAGCGCCTCGCCCTTGCCGCCCAGTTCCTCGACGAACCTGCCGGCCATCGTCCCCGCCATCGGTCACGCTCCCTATCGCGCGGCGACCGCCTCGCGGTCGGCGCCTTGCCCCTGCCCCGCAGCCACGCGGCGGACCGTGTTGCGGATCGCGCCGATGCCGGCGATTTCGACCTCGACCACGTCGCCGTCCCGCAGGAAGCGCGGCGGGTCGAAGCCGATGCCCACGCCCTCCGGCGTGCCGGTCGCGATCACGTCTCCCGGTGCGAGCGTGACGCTGCGCGAGATGACCTCGATCAGCGTCGGGATGTCGAAGATCAGGTCGGCGGTGCTGCCGTCCTGGCGCGGCTCGCCGTTGACCCGGCAGGTCACGCGCAGGTCGGCGCCGTCCAATTCGTCGGCGGTGACGATCCATGGCCCCATCGGGCCGAAGCCGTCGATCCCCTTGCCCAGGAACCATTGCTTGTGCGCCTGCTGCAGGTCGCGCGCCGTCACGTCGTTGATGATCGTGTAGCCGAACACGTGCGCCATGGCCCGCTCGCGCGCGATGGCGCGACCGCCGCGGCCAATGACCACGGCCAGTTCCGCCTCGTAGTCCACCGCCTGGTGCAGGCCCGGCCAGAGCGGGATGTCGTCATGCGGGCCGGCGATGGCGGAGGACGGCTTGGTGAAGATGATCGGGTGCTTGGGGATGGCATCCGTTGGCGTGGCCCCGGCGTCGAAGCCGCTGCGGGTGAACTCGTGCGCGTGGGCTTGGTAGTTCTTGCCCACGCACATGACGTTGTGCGGCGGCGCCGGGATCGGCGCCAGCAGCCTCGCCGCGTCGAGCGGGTGCCCCGAGGCGCCGGGCGCCGCGAGGCTGGCGCTCCGGCCGAGATGGGCGATGCACGCCACCATGTCGCCGGCGATGCGCGCCGGCAGGCCGGGCACCGCCTCGTCCAGCGGCCAGTACAACCCGGCGGCGGGATCGACCAGGGCGACCGTGGCACGTCCCTCGTGCAGGATCGTGGCGAGCTTCATGACGCCTCCCCTCCTATACCAATCCCAACCAATTTTGACCCGGTTGGTCTGTTACGCCTGGATTTGGGCGCTATTGGTTCACCGAGTCAACTGTTAGGTTGGCAGCCATGGACGATGGATCGGCGTTCGAACGACCCTCCGCGGCACGCCAGCGTGGCGATGCGACCGGCCTCCAGGCGGCGCTGCGGCGCAAGCTGGCGTCGAGCCGCTGGCGCGAGGGCGACCGGCTGCCGACGGAGCGCGAACTCGGCGAGCGGCACGGGCTGGCCCGCAACACGGTGCGCCGGGCGCTCCAGGGCCTCGAGACCGATGGCCTCATTGTCCGCCATGTCGGGCGCGGCACCTTCAAGGCGGCGGCCGCGCCGGTGCCCGGGTCGGTGCCCGGGTCGGTGCCCGAGCCGCTGTCCGGGCCGGTGCCTGAGCCGGAGGGCATCGAGGGGGCCAGCCCGGCCGACGTGCTGGAGTGCCGGCTGGCCTTCGAGCCCGGCCTGGCGCCGCTCGTCGTGGCCCGTGCCAGCCATGCCGACCTCGACCGGATGGAGGCGTGCCTGCGCCGCGCCGACGCCGCCCGCGACGTCGCCGGCTTCGCGGCCGGCGACGCGGCGTTCCACGACGCGGTCGCGGTCGCGACCCACAACCAGACCGTGATCGCCGTGGCCCGCACGCTGGCCAGGGTCCGGTTGCGGGCCGAGTGGGGCCAGCTCAAGGCGCGCAGCATGACGCCCGAGCGGAAGGCGGCGCTGCAGGTGGAGCACCGCGCCATCGTCGAGGCGTTCCGCCGCCGCGACCGGACGGACGCCGGCGCGCGCCTGCGCGAGCACATCCTGAACGTGCAGGCGTACATGTTCGGCGAGTAGGCCGAGGCGGAGCCGGCAGGCGGGCGACCGCGCCTCGTGCCGGCCCACGCCACCCCTACTTACAGCCAACCCTACTTACATTCGACACGGCCTTGCGAACTGGCATGGCGCTCCAGCGCCTTGCACGCCTCGGACCAGGCGGGATCGCCGGCACGGAGCGCGGAGCGCAAGTAGGCCCAGGTCAGCCGCTGCACGACGGCCAGGCGATCCGGATCCTCGTCGTCGGTTTCCTTCGCGTCGTAGCCAGCGATCCCGCCCAGCCCATGCTTTCCCCCGAACAGGGTCAGCAGGCACTTGCTTCCCGGGCTGCGGCGGTAGGCATCTTCATGCCAGCCGGCGCCCCGGACAGTGAGATAGGGGGAGTCGTCGCAATCGCCGGCAACCACCAGCGCCGGTGTCGTCATGTGGGAGAAATCGGGATTCAGGGCCGAGAAGTTCTTGGCCGCGAACTCGCTGAGATCGTCTCCGCCATTGCCGGGCGGCGCCAGCAGCACACCCGCGACGATGCGCGGCTCCATCATGTCCACGTCCGTCGCGTCCGCATCCTGGGGATCGGTCAACCGGGCCCCAAGCAGCATCCCGACGGTCTGTCCACCCATCGAGTGCCCGACCGCGCCGATCCTGTTCCGATCGAGGCGGCCACTCATGGCGGGAATGGCCGCCTCGATGTCGTCAAGCCGGTCCAGGACGCGCTTCATGTCCAGGACGCGGGATCGCCAGAACAGCGGACCGCCCGGGGCGTCCGCGGGCAGGCCGGCCACCCGCGAGTTCAGGTGCGTGGGCTGGATCACGGCGAAGCCATGGGCGGCCAGGAAGTCCACGATCGGGCCATACCCGTCCTTCGAGGGAAGGTAGCGCGACGGTCCGTGGCCGTGGGACAGGAGGATGATCGGCAGGTCGCTTCCAGTGACCGGAGCCGTCACCCTCAGTTCGAGGTCCAGCCCTCGGTCCGGTTCGGCAAGCGTCACGGGGGCCACGGACAGGATGGGTGTCGCATCGACGATGGGGATATGGCGGGCTTCGTGGATCAGGTTGTTCACGGCTCGTGTCCTTTCCTGGAGGCGCCCCTGCTTCGGGGCCATTGATCGGTGGCCAGTGCCGCCCCATTCCGCTATCCAGGTAAAACGGAACCGTCCTCCGTATAAATACGGAACTTTGTTCCGTTTTGCAAGCGGGGTTTCGAGGATGAGCACGCACGCGTTCGGGGGGAGCGACGACGCCGGGGACAAGGCCGCCGCATCGAAGCCGGCGCGGGCGGACGCGCAACGGAGCCTGGACTCGTTGCTGAAGGCGGCGCTGGAGGTGTTCGCGGCCTCGGGCGTGGACGCTCCGGTGCGGGATGTCGCCGCCCGCGCCGGCGTCGGCGTCGGAACCCTGTACCGTCATTTCCCGCGACGCTCCGACCTGGTGGCCGCGGTGTTCCGTCACGAGGTCGATGCGTGCGCGGACGCCGCGACGGCGCTGGCGGCCGAGCATGGGCCGGCCGAGGCGCTGGCGCGGTGGATGCAGCGCTACGCCGGCTTCATCTCGACCAAGCGCGGCTTGGCCGCGGCCCTGCATTCGGGCGACCCGGCGTTCGACGCCTTGCCCGACTACTTCCAGCGGCGGTTCCTGCCGGCCCTGCGGGCGTTGCTGCAGGCCGCGGCCGCAGCCGGAGAGGTGCGCGCCGACGTCGATCCGAACGACCTGCTCAGCGCGGTCGGACGCCTGGGGATGCGCGCCGGCGACGACAGCGCCGCCCAGACCCGGCGCATGGTCGCGCTGCTCGTCGACGGGCTACGCTACGGCGCGGGCCTCGCGTCGCGGGATGCGGCGGCGCCGCGCGAGACGGTCGGATAGCGCCGGACCGAGATTGCCCGTCACCCCATCGCCGCGGCGAACGCCGCGAGCCCGGACAGCCGCCCGGTCGCCAGCCGCGCCGCCTGCAGCACGGCGCGGGTCTGCGCCACGGCGGTCGCGAAGTCGGCGTTGACCAGCACGTGGTCGAACTCGGCCACGTGCGCCATCTCGGCCCAGGCGGCGGCCATCCGGCGCGCGATCTCCGCCTCGTCGTCGCTGGCGCGGCGGCGCAGCCGCGCCTCCAGCTCGGACAGCGACGGCGGCAGGATGAACAGGCCCACGACGTCGCCCGGCAGCGCCGCCCGCAGCAGCCGGTGGCCCTGCCAGTCGACGTCGAACACCATGTCGCGCCCCGAAGCCAGCGCCTGCTCGACGGGGTGGCGCGGCGTGCCGTAGCCACGGCCGAACACCCGCGCCCATTCCAGCAGCTCGCCTCCGGCCGCCATCGCGTCGAACTGCGCGTCGGTGCGGAAATGGTAGTGCACGCCGTCGCGCTCCTGCGGCCGGGCCGCGCGGGTGGTGACGCTGACCGAGAGCGACAGGGCGGGCTCGGCGTCGAGCAGCGCCCGGGTGATGGAACTCTTGCCGGCCCCCGACGGGGCGGCGATGACCAGGCACAGGCCGCGCCGGGCGATGTCGGGGAGGCCCCCTGCTGGCTCCTTCGGCGTCATTCGACGTTCTGCACCTGCTCGCGCAACTGCTCGATCGCCGCCTTCAACTGCAGGCCGGTGTTGGTCAACGCAGCCGAGGCCGACTTGCTGCACAGCGTGTTGGCCTCGCGGTTGAATTCCTGCACCAGGAAGTCGAAGCGGCGGCCGACCGCGGCGTCCTCGGCCAGCAGCGCCCGCGCCGCCGCGACATGGCTCGCCAGCCGGTCGAGCTCCTCGCGCACGTCGGAGCGCGCCGCCAGCATAGCCACCTCCTGCGCGATCCGCTCCGCCGGCAGCGCCGGCAGCTCGCCCAGCAGCGCCTGCACGCTGATCGTCATGCGCGCCCGCTGCGCCGCTGGCTGTTCCGCCGCCTCGCCCACGGCGCGCGCGCGCAACGTCTCGATCTCGTCGAGCAGGGTGGACAGGATGGCGGCGGTGCGGGCGCCCTCGCCCTGGCGCGCCGCCACCAGCTCGGCCAGTGCCACGTCAAACCCGGCCCGCAGCGACTCCGCCTGGCGCGTCGCCAACGGCGCCGCCTCGCCGCCGTTGGCCGCCTGCCGCAGCACGCCGGGCAGCGCCAGCAGCGCCTCCGGCCGCGGCGGCGCGCTGCCGGGGATGCGCCCGGCAAGGTCCAGCGCCAGCGCCAGCACCTGCTCCAGCGCCGCCGGGTCGACCGTCAGCAGCGCCCGCTCCTCGCGCTTCAGCGCCAGGTTGGCGGCGACGTTGCCGCGCTTCAGCAGCCCCCACGCCGCCACCCCCAGCGGCTGCTCCAGCGCGTCGTAGCCGGTCGGCAGCTTCAGCCGCAACTCCAGCCCGCGACCGTTGACGCTGCGCAACTCCCAGGCCCAGGCAAGGCCGGCCTCCATCCCCTCGCTGCGCGCGAAGCCGGTCATCGAGGCGATCATTCGGTACGCTCCCGGCGCGATTCGGTTCGAGTCCGCCGTCATAGCAGCGCCCGGCCCCGATTGTAACGAAGCCGCCGCGGCATGGCGGTTCAGGCGGGAGCGGCGAGATGATCGGACAGCCCGGCCGCCAGCGCGTCGTAGACCGTGCGGCACCGGGCGCTGGCGCGCAAATCCTCGTGCATGGTCAGCCAGATTTCGAGCCGCGGGCAAAACGCCTGCGGCAGCACGCGGACCAGCACGGGTTGGCGCCGGGCCAGCGCCACCTGACATCCGCCGATGCCGAAACCGGCGCGGATCGCGGCAAGCTGGGCCAGGTCGCTGTCGGTGCGCAACGCGAACATCCGCCGTCGCAGCACGGCGCGCTCGACGATCAGGCGACGGATGTACGCGGTCTCGGTGTCGAAGCCGATCAGCGCGTGCGCCGCCAACTCCTCCGGTTCGCGTGGCGTGCCGCGCCGGCCGAGGTAGTTGGGATGCGCGTACAGTCCCAGTTCGACGTCCCCGAGATGGCGGGTCAGCAGCGCCTCCTGCACCGGCCGCACCATGCGCACGGCGATGTCGGCGTCGCGGCGGAGCAGGTCCTGGACGCGGTTGGACAGTGCCAGCTCGATGGCGAGCTCCGGATGCGCCTGGTGCAGCCGCGCCAGGATCGGCGGCAGCACCTCGACGCCGACCACGTCGCTGGCGGTGACGCGGACCGTGCCGCGCGTGCCGGCGCCCTGGCCGGAGGCGGCGCGTAGCAGGGCCGCGGCGCTGGCCGCCCGCGCCTGGGCGTGGGGGGGGCGCGCCCGGGCGGCGGGGGGCGGGGTGGGGGCGTGGGGGGGGCGGGGGCCGCGCGCCCCCCCGCGGG
>CAXUHK010000011.1:25065-44157 GCA_964250775.1 uncultured Acetobacteraceae bacterium
CCAGCGCGGCGTCGGTCGGAGTCAGGCCGTGGCCGGACCGGGTGAACAGCGCCACCCCGAGCGCCCGCTCCAGCGCCTCGATGTGCCGCCCGACGGTGGGCTGCGCCAAGCCGAGCGCCCGCGCGGCGGCGGACAGCGACCCCTCCAGCAACACCGCGAGCAAGGTGCGGTACAACTCCCAGCCCGGCTCCGGCTGTTCCATGCATCCCTGTATAGGCGCTGCACGGGAGACGCCAATTCCGTATTGCCTGCCCCACGCCCATGTTCCGGCTCGCAGGATAGCAGGAGGCCAGGATGCAGCGGACACGGACGGCGCTGGTGCTCGGCGCCACGGGCGGCATCGGCGGCGAGGTGGCGGCGGCGTTGCAGCGCCATGGCTGGACGGTGCGCGCGTTGCAGCGCGACCCGGCGGAGGTGGCGCGGCGCAACGCAGTCGGCGGCATCGCCTGGCTGACCGGGGACGTGATGCGCCCCGCCGACGTGGCCGGAGCGGCCGCCGGCGCCGGACTCATCGTCCATGCGGTGAACCCGCCGGGCTATCGCAACTGGGGCGAGCTGGTGTTGCCGATGCTGGACAGCAGCATCGCCGCGGCACGGGCCAGCGGCGCGCGGATCATACTGCCGGGCACCATCTACAATTACGGGCCGGACGCGTTCCCGCTGCTGGCGGACGACTCGCCGCAGCACCCGCGCACCCGCAAGGGCGCGATCCGGGTCGAGATGGAGGACCGGCTCCGGGACGCGGCCGACGGCGGGGTGCGCGTGCTGATCGTGCGCGCCGGCGACTACTTCGGCCCCGGCGCCAAGAGCAACTGGTTCTCGCAGGCGCTGGTCAAGCCGGGCCGCCCGGTGCGCTCGGTTGCCAACCCGGGCCGGCCGGGCGTCGGGCACTCATGGGCGTTCCTGCCCGACATCGCGGAGACGATGGTGCGGCTGGTGCAGCGTGACGCCGCGCGGGAGACGTTCGAGCGGTTCCACTTCGCCGGGCACTGGGATCCGGACGGGACCGCGATGGCGGCGGCGATCGGCCGTGCCGCCGGCCTGCCGGGGCTGCGCGCGCGACGCTTCCCTTGGCCGTTGCTGGTGGCGGCGTCGCCGTTCGTGACCACCCTGCGCGAGATGATGGAGATGCGCTATCTGTGGCGCGAACCGCTGCGGCTGGACAACCGGCACCTGGTCGCGGCGCTCGGCGCCGAGCCGCATACCCCGCTCGACGAGGCGGTGCGCCGGACGCTGGCGGGGCTGGGCTGCCTCAGCGAACCAGGGTCCGATAGCCCGAGCCGCAGGTACGCGAGCGCACCGCGACGGCGAACTCCGGCGCCAGCACGCCCATGACCTGACAGGCGCTCGGCCGCCGGTAGCCGCGCGAGGTCGGCTGGCGGTGCAGCATCAGGCTCAGCACATGGCCGTTGGCCAGCGACAGCCGCATCGGCGCCAGGGCCATCATCCGGAACGCCACCGCGTCGGGCGGCAGGCCGGCGATGATCCCGGCCCCCAGCGCCGCCACCCGCGCCCGGTATTCGTAGGCCAGTTCCGGGGTGTGCGAGTGGTACATGCCGACCGCCACCGACCAGTCGCCGGCGGCGTCGCTGTCGTGCAGTGCCCGCAGGTAGTGCGCGGCGTAGCGGGCGTTCTCCCATGGGTCGAACGCCTCGCCCAGCGAGGCGAAGGCGTGCGGGTGGTGCTGCAGGTTGACCTGCAGGCAGCCGACGTCGAGCAGCTTGACCCCGCGCATCGGCGCCCGCGCCGCCCAGAGCACGGCGTCGCGCTTGGTCGGGAACGCCAGGCCGGCGCCGTCGGCGTCGATGGTCCAGGGCCATGGCCGCCAGACGCCGTCGGCCTGGCGCTGCGCGCTCTCGACCTGGGCGATGCGCCCCATCAGCCCGTCAGGCACGCCCTCGATGATGCCGGCCGCCGCCGCCGCCTGCAGGCACTGGGCGATGGGCGATCCCGGCTCGGCCGGCAGCACGCGCGCCCGTGCGGCACTCCCGGCGAGCAACGCCCACGCGAAGCAGACCGCGACGAGAGACCGCATGGTGGCGCTCAACTGCGCAGCAGCTTGACCCGCCGGCCCTCGACGCCGAGCGCCATCCGCCCGGCCTTGAGCGCCGCCGCGTCGTGGCCGAACACCTCCGCCCGCCAGCCGTGCACGGCGGGGATTTCGGGCGCGTCCTCGGTCGCCAGGCGGTCGATGTCGTCCGAGGAGGCGACCAGCTTCGGCGCCACGTGATGCGCCTCGCAACTCGCCGCCAGCAGCACCTTCAGCAGCGACACCAGGCCCGGCGAAGGTTTCGGCCCGTCGCGCCCGCCCGGCGCCTCCGGCATCGCGCCGTCGGGCAGCGCCTTGGCGGCGGCGATGGCGGCGAGCAGCGCGGCGCCGCCGCGGCCCTCGGCGAAGCCGCGGGTGACGCCACGCGCCCGCGCCAGCTCCTCGGGCGTGTCCGGCCCGGTGGCGGCGATCTCCAGCAGCGCCTCGTCCTTCAACATCCGTTGCCGCGGCACGTTGGAGCGCTGCGCCTCGCGCTCCCGCCAGGCCGCGACCGCGCGCAGGATGCCAAGCAGCCGGCGGTTGCCGGTGCGCGGGCGCAGCCGCTCCCACATCGTCTCCGGGTCGGGCCGGTAGGTGGCGGGGTCGGCCAGGTTCGCCATCTCCTCGGCCACCCAGTCGAGCCGCCCGTCGTGGGCGAGCCGCTCGCACAGGCGCTCGTAGGCGACGCGCAGGTGCGTCACGTCGGCGGCGGCGTAGGCGACCTGGGCCGGCGACAGGGGG
Source organism: uncultured Acetobacteraceae bacterium (assembly GCA_964250775.1). Taxonomy (GTDB): domain Bacteria; phylum Pseudomonadota; class Alphaproteobacteria; order Acetobacterales; family Acetobacteraceae; genus CAVRQM01. Next base: position 27,836 of record CAXUHK010000011.1, read on the forward strand.
CGGGCCGACCAGTCGCTGAAGCGGTGCGCCTTGTCGATCTGCCCGCCGGCCAGCGCCGCCACCAGCGCGTCGTAGCCCACCTGGTCGCCGAACCCCGCCACCATGGCCGCGATCTGGGTGTCGAACAGCGGCCGCGGCACGTCGCCGAAGCGCAGCACGAAGATCTCGATGTCCTGCCGCGCGGCGTGGAACACCTTGGTGACGCCAGGGTCGGCGAGCAGCTCGCCCAGGCTCGCGAGGCCTATACCGGGCGCCAGCGCGTCCACCACCGCCACGTCCTCAGCGCCGGCCAACTGCACCACGCACAGCTCGGGCCAGTAGGTGCGCTCGCGCATGAACTCGGTGTCGACGGTGACGAAGCGCTCGCGCCGCAGCCGGACGCAGAGCGCTTCGAGTTCGGCGGTCTGGGTGATGAGCACGGGGGCGGCGAACGCGTCGCGGGTCTGGCGGGGCATGGCATGATAGATACACCCACGCACGCAACCCCGAAAGTCATGAGGATTTCGCTAATGCTGCAAGCCTTCCCAAACGCCACCGGAGACGCGGGCGCGCTGCACCCGGCGGCGGTGTGGATCGACCTGCTCGACCCGACCGACGCCGAGGCCAGGCTGGTCGCCGAGCTGACCGGGCTGCACGTGCCGACGCTGGCCGAGCTGAACGAGATCGAGACCTCGAGCCGGCTGCGGCGGCGTGGCGAGGCGCTGTACCTCAGCACCCCCAGCGTGATGCGCGACGGGCGCGGGCCGGTGGTGACGCCGGTCGGCTACGTGCTGACCCGCGAGCGGCTGCTGACCGTGCGCTTCGCGGCGCTGCCGGCGTTCGAGAACTTCAGCCGCGACTGCGCCGGCGCCGATGCCCCGCGCGGCAGCGGCGAGCTGTTCCTGGGCCTGTTGGAGTCCGTGGTGGACCGCATCGCCGACGTGCTGGAGCGCGAGGCCGACGAGCTGGACGCCGCCTCGCGGGGCGTGTTCGGCGCCGATGCCAGCAAGCCGTCGCGGGCCGACCGCGAGTTGCGCGCCGCGTTGCGCCAGATCGGCCGGGTCGGCGACCTGCTGTCGCGGCTGCGCGACACCCTGCTGGGCATCGGCCGCATCGTCCCTTTCGTCGAGGCCAACGCGGCCGACTGGCTGCCGCCGGCGCAGCGCCCGCGCTTCGCCTCGCTGCGGGCCGACATCGCCTCGCTGTCCGACTACGACGCGCAACTGTCGAACAAGGTGCAGTTCCTGCTCGACGCGACGTTGGGCTTCATCGGCATCCAGCAGAGCAACATCATCAAGGTGCTGACCGTGGTGAGCATCGTAGGCGTGCCGCCGACCTTCATCGCCAGCCTGTACGGGATGAACTTCAAGAACATCCCGGAGCTGCAATGGGGCTGGGGCTACCAGTACGCGCTGGCGCTGATGCTGGTCAGCGCGGTGGCGCCGCTGGTCTGGTTCCGCGTCCGGGGCTGGCTGTGACCGGACCCAGTTCGGCCGCCCATCGGAGCGCCTCGGTTTCGGCGGCGCGAATCCAGGCGTTCTTCGCATCGTTGTAGGCGTGGGAGTCGTTCGGATGCAGGGCTTGCGCCCGGCGTTTTTCCGCCTCGTACGCTCTGACCGCCGCAGGGTGCGCGCGTAGGTAGTCCCCGAACGCAAGGTGCCGCGCGACCTGGGGCGAGTCCTTCGAGAAGAAATGCAGTTGCGCCACCCGCCGGCCGGAGTCCGACAGGGAGCAGTATCGCCGCCCCGCTATGCCGAGTTCGCCATGCCAGTCGTAGCCGAGCCGTTCCAGGCGCCCCCGTCCCCGGTCGAGGTCCGCCAGTGTGGTGACGAGAGGCATCAGGTCGATGATCGGCTTGGCGGCGAGCCCCGGCACCGCGGTCGAACCGATATGATGGACAGCGAGCAGCGTCGGACCCAGCACGCCCAGGCGCTCGGTCTCGCGCGCCGCGAGGTGCGCCCACTCTGGATCGTGGGCCGCCAGAACCACCGATATCGGCTTTGGCATACGTGAACCATGCGCGGCCGACCGGTCGGCCGCAAGGGTGGAAAGTCATTGCCGGGCCAAGCCCACTGCTGTCCGGTTCCCGATGACTTGCCGCCAAACTCGTCATGCGCGGGCTTGACCCGCGCATCCACGCGGTGCCGCTCCTCAGGCTGACCGAAATTGGGCACGATGCTTGGGGCGACTGGTGCCGCCGGCGTCGCGTGGATGGCCGGGTCAAGCCCGGCCATGACGGGATGGCTTGGGTTGTTGCGAACGGGGTTGCTCCCTCGTCACCGCCAGGTGATCTCGACCCGCCGGTTCTCCGCCTCGGACACCCCGCGCGCCGTCGACACGGCGGGGTTGGTCTCCCCCTTGGCCAGGATCTGGGTCCGGTCGGCGGGGATGCCGCGCGCGATCATGCCGTGCACGACCATGGTGGCGCGGCGCTGCGAGAGCAGCAGGTTGTCCTCCGGCGAGCCGACCCGGTCCGTGCTCCCGGTCACGATCATGATGATCGGCCGGCCCTCGGCATAGAGCCGCGCCGCCTTGTCGAGCAGCGCGTTGTTCTTGGCGTCCAGCGCCGCCGCGCCGGTCGAGAACAGCAGCACCAGCTTGCCGACCGGCGTCGCCCCTTCCGCAGGGCCGCCTGGCGCCGCGGCGCTCACGGGAGCGCTGGCCGAGGGCGGCTGCGAGTCCGCCGCTTGCGCGGCTGCGGCGCCGATCGCGCCGAACAGAACAGCACCAACCAAAAAGTAGTTTTTGCACATTACAATCATGACTTTCCTCCCTGCAAGCGATAAAAATCAACATTAGACCAACCCATCTGATCCAACTGGCAATACTTGGTTGTGACTGAGAGACGGGCTAGAGTCATTCCTGGTTCCATCCTGCACACATCTGTTTGATTGCACGTTGACGCCGCCGGCCGCGACACCTGCCGGCGGGTCGGGCGAGCCAGCGGTCCGACCGCCTTGACTTGCCGGATGCTGCGGTGTGTCTCCGCCGCTCACGCCCAATTCCAGCAACGGATCGCGCCATGCACGCCTATCGCACCCATACCTGCGGCGAACTGCGCGCCGAGGACGCCGGCACAACGGCGCGGCTGTCCGGCTGGGTGCACGCCAAGCGCGACCATGGCGGCCTGCTGTTTATCGACCTGCGCGACCATTACGGCATGACCCAGTGCGTGTTCGCCGTCGGCACCGAAGCGTTCGAAGTCGCTGATTGGCTGCGGCCGGAGAGCGTGGTCACGGTCACTGGCGAGGTGGTGCGGCGTGAGGCAACAACAGTCAATCCGAAGCTCGCAACGGGCGAGATCGAGTTGAAGGCCATTTCAGTCACGGTGCGGTCGGAGGCGGCGGTGCTGCCGATGCAGGTCGCGGGCGACGAGCGCTACCCGGACGAGATCCGGCTGAAATACCGCTACATCGACCTGCGCCGCGACAAGGTGCACCGCAACATGATGCTTCGCGCCGGCGTCATCGCGGCGTTCCGGCGGCACATGATCGGAGCGGGCTTCACCGAGTTCCAGACGCCGATCCTGACCGCTTCCTCGCCCGAGGGCGCGCGCGACTTCCTGGTGCCGTCGCGCACGCATCCGGGCCGCTTCTACGCGCTGCCGCAGGCGCCGCAGCAGTTCAAGCAACTCGCCATGGTGGCGGGCTTCGACCGCTACTTCCAGATCGCGCCCTGCTTCCGCGACGAGGCCAGCCGCGCCGACCGCTCGCCGGGCGAGTTCTACCAGCTCGACTTCGAGATGAGCTTCGTGACCCAGGAGGACGTGTTCGCCACCCTGGAGCCGGTGATGGCAGCGGTGTTCGAGGAGTTCGCCGACGGGCGCGGCGTGACCAAGCCGCCGTTCCCGCGCGTCCCGTACGACGAGGCGCTGCTGGCCTACGGCTCCGACAAGCCCGATTTGCGCAACCCGCTGCGCGTGACCGATGTCACCGGGCAGTTCGCCGGGTCGGGTTTCGGCCTGTTCGCCAAGATCGCGGCCTCGGGCGGCGTGGTGCGCGCGATCCCGGCGCCGGGCACCGCCGACCGGCCGCGCAGCTTCTTCGACAAGCTGAACGACTGGGCGCGCGAGGCGGGCGCCGGCGGCCTCGGCTACATCCAGTTCGACGCCGAGGGTGCCGCGCGCGGCCCGATCGCCCGCAACCTGGAGCCAGCGCGGGCCGAGGCGGTGCGCGTGGCGTGCGGCGCCAACCCCGGCGACAGCGTGTTCTTCGCCGCGGGACCGCGCGAGACGGCGGCGAAGTTCGCGGGCGCCGTGCGCACGCGGCTGGGCCAGGACCTCGGCCTGATCGCCGAGGGCGAGTTCCGCTTCTGCTGGATCACCGATTTCCCGATGTACGAGGTCAACGAGGAGACCGGGCGCATCGACTTCAGCCACAACCCGTTCTCGATGCCGCAGGGCGAGATGGCGGCGCTGGAGACCATGGACCCGCTCACGATCAAGGCGTTCCAGTACGACATCGTGTGCAACGGCATCGAGCTGTCCTCGGGCGCCATCCGCAACCACCGCCCCGACATCATGGTCCGCGCCTTCGAGATCGCCGGCTATCCCGCGAGCGAGGTCGAGGCGCGGTTCGGCGGCATGTTGAACGCCTTCCGCTACGGAGCGCCGCCGCATGGCGGCTCGGCGCCGGGGATCGACCGCATCGTCATGCTGCTGGCCGACGAGCCGAACATCCGCGAGGTGATCCTGTTCCCGCTCAATCAACAGGGCGAGGACCTGATGATGAACGCGCCCGCCGAAGTCGCGCCGGAACGGCTGCGGGAGCTGTCGCTGCGCCTGGCCTTGCCGCCGGCCAAGGACGCCAAGCCGGCTTCGTAGTCGGCGATGAGCGACCTCGCCATCTCCGACTACGCGCTGATCGCCAACTGCCACACCGCGGCGCTGGTGGGCCGCGACGGCTCGATCGACTGGCTGTGCCTGCCTCGGCTGGACGGGCCGGCGTGCCTCGCGAACCTGCTCGGCACGCCGGACAACGGCCGCTGGCGGATCGGCCCGCGTGACGGCTTGCGCGCCGCGCGGCGGCGTTACCGGCCCGGCACGATGATCCTGGAGACGCTGTTCGAGACCCCGGACGGCGCCGCCCGCCTGACCGATTTCCTCGCTTTCCCGGTGGCGGCCGACGAGGTCGACCTGGTGCGTCGGGTCGAGGGCGTGTCCGGCCGCGTCGCGATGCGGATGGAGGCAGTGCTGCGCTTCAACTACGGGCAGATCAAGCCGTGGGCGACGCACCAGCCGGACGGGATGCGCTTCATCGCGGGCATCGAGATGCTCCACCTGCGCGCGTCGCTGCCGCTGCAAAGCCGCGACTTCAAGACCGTTTGCGAGTTCGAGGGGGCCGTCGGCTAGCGCCAGGATTTCAGCCTAAGCTGGTCGAAATCGCACCTTCCGGCCCCCGGGCCGCGCGACGTCGACGCGCTCGAAGCGACCTGCGAGCGGACCTGGACCGGCTGGGCCGCCCGCATCCCGGCGCACATCCATGGGCGCGAGGCGGTGGAGCGCTCGTTGCTGACGTTGAAGGCGCTGGCCTACCAGCCGACCGGCGGCGTCGCGGCGGCGGCCACCACCTCGCTGCCGGAGCGGCTTGGCGGGGCATTGAATTGGGACTACCGCTATTGCTGGGTGCGCGACGCCTCGTTCACCGTGGCCGCCCTGCTGGCCGGCGGCTTCACCGCCGAGGCAGAGGCGTGGCGCGACTGGCTGCTGCGCGCCGCCGCCGGCGACCCGGCCGAGCTGCGGGTGATGTATGGCCTGGCCGGCGAGCTCTACCTGCCGGAGGGCGAGATCGGCTGGCTGGCCGGCTATCGCGGCAGCCGGCCGGTGCGCTTCGGCAACGCCGCCTCGCAGCAGTTCCAGCTCGACATCTATGGCGAGCTGATCGGCACGCTGCACGTGCTGCGCCGGTCCGGCATCGAACTCGGCGAGGACACCTGGGCCATGCAGCGCGGCCTGGTCGATTGCGTGGAAGCGCGCTGGCGGCGCCCGGACAGCGGTTTCTGGGAGTTCCGCAACCGCCCACGGCATTACGTGCATTCCAAGGTGATGGCCTGGGTGGCGCTCGACCGCAGCATCAAGGCGGCCGAGGAGTGCGGGCTGGAGGCGCCGCTGGCGCGCTGGAAGGCGACGCGCGCCGCGATCCACCGCGACGTCTGCGCGCGCGGGTTCGACCGCAAGCGCGGCAGCTTCGTGCAGCACTACGGCAGCACGGCACTCGACGCCTCGGTGCTGCAGCTGCCGCTGGTGGGTTTCCTGCCGGTGGACGACCCGCGCGTCGTCGGCACCGTGGCCGCCATCGCCGACGAACTGATGACCCGGGACGGGCTGATGTTCCGCTACCGCCCGAGTGGCGCCGGCCGGCCCGAGGGCGCGTTCATCGCCTGCGGCTTCTGGATGGTGTCGGTATTGGCGCTGATGGGCCGCCGGTCCGAGGCCGAGCTGCTGTTCGCGCGCCAGGTGGAGCTTGGCAACGACGTCGGGCTGCTGACGGAGGAGTTCGACACCGAGCGGCGCGAGATGATCGGCAACACCCCGCAGGCGCTGTCGCACATCGCGATGGTCCTCGCCGCGAACACGCTGACCGATCCCGCCCGCACCGCCATGCTGCGCGGCTGACGGTCAGCCCGCGGCGGTGACGCCCGCCGGCAGGTCGGAGCGCAGCAGGGCCGCCAGCTTGAGCAGCTCCGGCCCGCGCGGGTCGGTGCTGCGCCAGGCGACCGCGATGGTGCGCCCGGCTTCCGGCTCCGTCAGGTTGCGACGCACCACCAGCTCGTCCATGGCCTCTCGCCCGACGACGCTCAGCGCCGGCAGCAGCGAGTAGCCCTCGCCCGCGGCGATCATGTGCCACAGCGTCTCGATGCTGGTGGCATGGCGCGCCCGGGGCGCCGCCGCCTCGCACAGCGACAGCGCGTGGTCGCGCAGGCAGTGGCCCTCCTCGAGCAGGATCAGGTCGTGCGCCGCGAGGTCCGGCAAGTGCAGGTGCGTGAGCGTCGCCAGCCGATGCCCGGCGGGACAGGCCAGCACGAACGGCTCGCGGAACAGCGGCACCGTGGTGAGCCCGTCGCCGGGCAGCGGCAGCGCCGCCAGCACCAGGTCGGTGCCGCCGCCGCGCAGCTCGTCGAGCAGCGGCTCGGTCAACCCCTCCGCCAGTTGCAGCGCCACGTGCGGGTACGCCCGGCGCACCTGACGCAGCAGGAACGGCAGGTAGTACGGGCCGAGCGTCTGGATCGCCGCCAGGCGCAGCGTGCCGGCCAGCGCGCCGCCGGAGTCGCGCGCCATCTCCACCAGACCGTGTGCCTCGGCCAACACCTGCTCCGCCTTGGCGAGCAGCGCCTGGCACTCGGGCGTGACCTGGACGCCCTTGCGGCCGCGCTCGAACAGCGTCACCCCGAGCAGCGCCTCCAGCTTGCGCACCTGCTCGCTGAGCGCCGGCTGGCTGACGCCACAGGTCGCGGCGGCGCGGCCGAAGTGCCGGCTGCGCGCCACCGCCACGGCGTATTCGAGGTCGCGCAGCGACAGGCCGGCCAAGCTGGAGAGCATCGGCGTCCATAGGTTCTCGCGACCAAGACGATAGCTTCAATCGGCTGGTCCTTTCAATCCGACCCGGTGAGCGCGCCCGGTGAGCGCGTCCGAGATCGTGCGGTTAGTCGCCCGAGTGGCGGACCAACGCCTTGGCCCATGGCGGCGGCTGCAGCGGAGCCGAAGGCGCCGGGGCGCCTTCGGCTTTTCACTGCCTACGGCATCAGGTGCGTCCCGTGTGTCAGGGCGGCGCCCGCCCGCAGCGCCACGGCCACGAACACGGTCTCCGCCAACTCCGCTTCGCTGGCACCTGCCTGCCTGGCGGCCTCGCGATGCACGTCCAGGCAGTACGGGCACTGGGTCGTCAGCGCCACCGCGAGCGCCATCAGCTCCTTGTATTTCCTTGGGATCGCGCCGTCGGCCAGGGCCGCGCGGTCGAGCGCCTCGAAGCCTGCCATCGCTTCGGGCGCCAAGGCCTTCAATGCCGGCAGCTTGGCCAGGTTCGCGCTGTCATACATGGTGCATCCTCCCTGATCCCGGCTTGCGGCCGCTCCGCCGTCAAGGACGGAACCGCGCCGGTGCAGCCAGGATGCCCGCGTCGCCGGGCAAGACCCAAATCTTTTCCGGCCAGTTCACGCAGAACAGGGATGGCGTAACTCTGGAAGTGCTGGCGCGTAGTAAGAGTGCCACTGACGGACTGCTGCATGATCCTGAAACACCGTACGCCGGTCGACCGGCCCTGGCGGCTGGGCCGCGCGTTATGGGCGACCGTGCTGCTGAGCGTCGTGCTCCTGGGGATGACGGCCTGTGGAGCGCTGCCCTATACCGGCCCGCCCGACCCGAGCACCGGCGAAAGCGAGCACGGCAAGGGTGGCTGACAGCTCCGGGCCGGGTAACACCCCGCGACCTCGTCCCGCTACCACGGTGTCATCCAAGACTTCGTGACGCTCGACGGCTTGGCTACCAGGGCGCAGGCGGCGACGGCGCAGACGGTGGCCTTCCTGCGCCACGCCCTGACCGGCGGTTGACCCATCAGGAAGTCGTCTCGACGCTCCAGGTGGCGGAGCGCACCAGCGACGAGCGTCGCAGCGCCGCCGCCACCGCGTCGAGTTCGTGGTCCTCCGCCGTCGTCGGCACCAGGATCGCCGCGAGTTCCACCCGGTCGGCGGCGTCGGACAGGATCTCGATCTCGCGGATCGGCAGGTGCGCCAGGTCGAGTTCGGCATCGAGCAGGTCGCGCACGTCGGAGACGGCTTGGCGGCCGCACACCACGATGACGCGGTATTCCGCCTCGGTGACGGCGGCGCTGATCGGGCGCCGGTTGATCCAGTTGACCAGCGGGCGCAGCAGGGTGTTGCCGGCCAGCACGGCGGCGGTGAGCGCCGTGGCCTCGGCGAACAGCCCGCTGCCGGCGAAGGCGCCCACCGCGCCCGAGCACCACAGCGTCGCCGCCGTGTTCAGCCCGCGGATGTTGGTGCCGTCCTTGACAATCACCCCGGCGCCGAGGAAGCCGATGCCGGAGACGACGTAGGCGACGATGCGGGTCGCCCCCTCGGCGCCCAGCAGCCGCATCCCGAGCTCGGCGAACGCGGCGGCGCCGACCGCGACCAGCACGTTGGTGCGCAGCCCTGCGGTGCGCTGCCGCCACTGCCGCTCGAAGCCGATGGCGAGGCCGAGGCCGAACGCCACGACGATGATGCTGAAGGTGTGGACGAACGCGCTGGTCCAGAGGGAAGCCGCTGCCGCTGCCATGACGCCGAGCCATAGCCAGGGTCGGCGATTTGCGTCCACCTCGCCGCGTGACATAACGCCGCGCTGCGCATACGGACGGGGATTGTCACATGACGGCACTCCGTCCCAGGGTCTCGCGTCCGGCTGCGGCCGCCATCCTCCTGCCGTTCGCGGCGCTGCTGGGCGCCATGGTCTCGGTCACGTTCGGGGCCACGTTCGCGGAGCGCCTGTTCCCGCTGGTCGGCGCCCAGGGCGCCACCACGCTGCGCCTCGGCCTCGGAGCGATCATCCTGCTGGCGGCGTTGCGGCCCTGGCGCACCGGGCTGCCGCTCCGCGGCCTGCCGCTGCTGGTCGCCTACGGCGCCACGATCGGCGCCATGAACCTCATGTTCTACCTGGCGCTGCGCACCATCCCGCTCGGCATCGCCGTCTCGCTGGAGTTCACCGGCCCGCTCGCCTTGGCGCTGGCGCACTCGCGGCGCTGGAGCGACGTGGCCTGGGTCGCCCTGGCGGTGGCCGGGCTGCTGCTGTTGCTGCCGGTCGCCGGCATCGGCTCCGCGCTCGATCCCGCCGGGGCACTGTACGCGCTGGGGGCGGGCGCGCTCTGGGCGCTGTACGCCACCCTCGGGCGCAAGGCAGGTGCGGCGCACGGCCCGTCGACGGTCGCCTTCGGCCTCGCCATCGGCGCCTGCCTCGTGGCCCCGTTCGGCTTGGCGCACGCCGGGGCCGCGCTGTTCACGCTTCCGGCGTTGCTCGCCGCCGCCGTGGTGGCGGTGTTCTCCAGCGCGCTGCCGTTCTGGCTGGAGATGATGGCGCTGGTGCGCCTGCCGGCCCGCGCCTACGGGACGCTGACCAGCCTGGAGCCGGCGCTCGGCGCCATGATGGGCTTCGTCTTCCTGCACGAGCGACCGACGCTCGCCCAGGCTGCCGGGATCGCCCTCGTCATCGCGGCGTCGGCCGGGACGGCGGCGACCATGCGGCCGGCGCGCCCGGCCGCATGACGTCCGGCGCTACCGCCGCAGCACCGCGTCCGCCACCAGCTCCGCCATCGCCTCGGCCGAGCGCTCGCCGGCGCGCAGGTGGATGTCGGGCGCCAGCGGCGGCTCGTAGGGCGCGCTGACGCCGGTGAAGTTGGGGATCAGCCCGGCGCGCGCCTTGGCATACAGCCCCTTCGGGTCGCGCGCGGCGCACACCTCGACGGAGGTATCGACGAACACCTCGATGAACTCGCCCTCCGGCAGCTTGGCCCGCGCCGCGTCGCGCTCGGCGCGGTAGGGCGAGATGAACGACACGATCACGATGAGCCCGGCATCGGCCATCAGCGCCGCCACCTCGCTCACCCGACGGATGTTCTCCACCCGGTCGACCTCGCTGAAACCGAGGTCGCGGTTGAGGCCGTGGCGGACGTTGTCGCCGTCGAGCATGGTGGTGTGGCGGCCGAGCGCGTGCAGCCGACGCTCGACCAGGTTGGCCACGGTCGACTTGCCGGAGCCGGACAGGCCGGTGAACCACACCACGCAAGCGCGCTGCCCCTTCATCGCGGCGCGCGCGGCGCGGTCGGTCGCGATTTCCTGCCAGCGCACGTTGGCCGCGCGCATCAGCGCGAACTGGATCATGCCAACGCCCACCGTGGCGTTGCTCATTCGGTCGATCATGATGAAGCCGCCGAGGTCGCGGCTCTCCGAATACGGCATCCAGCCCACCGGGGCGGCGAGCGAGATCTGCACCGTCGCCACGTCGTTCAGCGCCAGCGTGTGCGCCTGCAGCTTCTCGCGCGTGTTGACGTCGATGCGGTGGCGGATGCGGGTCACGGTGCCCGAGACGGTGCGCGCGCCGAGCTTGAACAAATAGGCGCGGCCGGGCATCAGCGGCGCCTCGTGCAGCCACACCAGATGCGCCGCGAACTGGTCGGACGGCTCCAGGGGAGTAGCCTGGGCCGCCAGCACGTCGCCACGCGACACGTCGATCTCGCGGTCGAGCGTCAGCGTCACCGCGTCTCCAGCGGCGGCTTGCTGCAGGTCGCCGTCGAAGGTCACGATGCGCGCGACGTGGGCGCTCTGGCCGGAGCCCGATGCGGTCACGGCCTCGCCCACCCGCACCCGGCCGCTGGCGACGGTGCCGGCATAGCCGCGGAAGCCGGCATCCGGGCGCGAGACGTACTGCACCGGGAAGCGCCACGCGCCCTCCAGCGCCGGATCGCGCGCGTCCATCGTCTCCAGGTGGCCGAGCAGGGTCGGGCCCGAGTACCATGGCATGGTGTCCAGCGCCGTGCGGGCCACGTTGTCGCCGTGCTTGGCCGCCATCGGGATCGCGGTGACGTCGCGGAAGCCGGCGGTCGCCACCGCCTCGCGGTAGTCGGCGACGATGGCGTCGAACGCCGCTTGCGAGTGGCCGACCAAATCCATCTTGTTCACCGCCAGCACGACATGGCGGATGCCCATCAGGCTGGCGATGAACGAGTGCCGCCGCGTCTGCACCAGCACGCCCCGCCGCGCGTCGACCAGCATGATCGCCACCTCCGAGGTCGAGGCGGCGGTCGCCATGTTGCGGGTATACTGCTCGTGGCCCGGCGTGTCGGCGATGATGAAGCGCCGGCGTTCGGTGCTGGCGAAGCGGTAGGCGACGTCGATGGTGATGCCCTGCTCGCGCTCCGCCTCCAGCCCGTCGACCAGCAAGGCGAGGTCGACCGTCTCGCCGGTGGTGCCGTGGCGGCGGCTGTCCTGCGTCGCCTGCGTCAGTTGATCGCTGGCGACGGTCTGCGTGTCGTGCAGCAGGCGGCCGATCAGCGTCGACTTGCCGTCGTCGACGCTGCCGCAGGTCATCACCCGCAGCAGGTCCATGCCGCTGTCGCTGCCGGCGTCGAGCGGCATCAGAAGTACCCCTCGCGCTTCTTGCGCTCCATGCTGGCCGCCTCGTCGCGGTCGATCAGCCGGCCGCCGCGCTCGCTCTCGCGCGTCGCCAGCGTCTCGGCGACGATCTCGGGCAGCGTCGTGGCCGTGCTCTCCAGCGCCCCGGTCAGCGGGTAGCAGCCGAGCGAGCGGAAGCGGACCATGCGGGTCTGCGGCACCTCGCCCGGGCGCAGCCGCATCCGCTCGTCATGCACCGCGATCAGGCTGCCGTCACGCTCGACCACCTCGCGCAGGGCCGCGTAGTACAGCGGCACGATCGGGATGCGCTCGGCCATGATGTAGGTCCAGACATCGGCCTCGGTCCAGTTCGACAGCGGGAACACCCGCACGCTCTCGCCCTCGCCCACGCGACCGTTGTACAGGTGCCAGAACTCCGGGCGCTGGTTCTTCGGGTCCCAGCCATGGGCGGCGGAGCGGATGCTGAACACCCGCTCCTTGGCGCGCGACATCTCCTCGTCGCGCCGGGCGCCCCCGAACGCCGCGTCGAACCCGTGCGCGTCCAGCGCCTGCTTCAGTGCCTCGGTCTTCATGACGTGGGTGTAGTAGCTCGATCCGTGGTCGAACGGGTTGATGCCGGCGGCCACGCCGTCCGGGTTGGTATGGACGATCAGCTCCAACCCCAGCTCGCGCACGGTCTGCTCGCGATGGGCGATCATCTCGCGGAACTTCCAGCCGGTGTCGATGTGCAGCAGCGGGAACGGCAGCCGGCCGGGGTGGAACGCCTTCTGCATCAGGCGCAGCAGCACCGAGCTGTCCTTGCCGATCGAGTATAGGAACACCGGGCGGCGGCACTCGGCCGCGACCTCGCGGATGATGTGGATGCTCTCGGCCTCGAGCCGCCGCAGGGTGGCGCTCGACTGGATCACGGGAATGTCGGCTACTTGCGTCATGACCGCGCGATATGGCCCACCGGGCCACGCGCGTCGAGCCCCACCGCCGCAGGCCAGCCGCGCGGTGGCACCGGCGGGCGTACCCCCGTAAGAGAGCGGCAATGGAGTCCGCGCTGCACCTGCTCACCGACGCCTGGACGCAGGTCGCGACCCCGATCGACTTGCTGATCGCCGGGTTCGTCACCGTCCACGTCCTGCTGCACAAGCGCGACGTCGCGGCCTCGATCGGCTGGATCGGACTGTCGTGGCTCTCCCCGGTGGCCGGCGGCGGGCTGTACTTCGTGTTCGGCGTCAACCGCGTGGAGCGCCGCGCCCGCAAGCTGCGTCGGGACCGCAACCGCGACGGGCGCGACGCCGAGCTGCCGGGAGGCGAGATCGCCGAGCACTTCAAGCCGATGGAGCGCGCCGCCCGCCGGTTGACCGGGCGCACCGCCCTCGCCGGCAACGCCTTCGCCGTGCTGGTCAACGGCGACGAGGGCTATCCTGCGATGCTGGCGGCGATCGGCGAGGCACGGCGCAGCGTGGCGCTGTCGAGCTACATCATGCGCGCCGACGCGGCTGGGCAGCCGTTCATCGCCGCCCTGGTCGCGGCCCACCGCCGCGGGGTGCAGGTCCGGGTGCTGCTCGACGGCATCGGCAGTGGCTACTTCGTCTCCCCGGTCTACCGCGCGCTGCGGCGGCATGGGGTGCCGGCGGCGCGCTTCATGCACTCGTCGTGGCCCTGGCGGATGCCGTTCCTCAACCTGCGCTCGCACAAGAAGATCCTGGTGGTCGACGGCTGCGTCGGCTTCACCGGCGGCATGAACATCTCGCGCGACAACCTGGTGGCGCGGCACCCGCGCTCCCCGATCCGCGACGTGCATTTCCGCATCGAGGGTCCGGTGGTGGGACAGCTCGCCGAAGCCTTCGCGCGCGACTGGTCGTTCACCACCGACGAGGACCTGGACGGCGACGAGTGGTTCCCCGACGTGGCACAGACCGGCCTGGAGCGGAGCGGCCCGGCGGTGGCGCGGGTCGTCACTTCCGGCCCCGACCAAGACATCGAGAAGGTCGAGTTCGTGATGCTGGAGGCGATCGCCTGCGCGCACCGCTCGATCCGGCTGATGACGCCGTACTTCCTGCCCAGCGACCGGCTGGTGACGGCGCTGGCGATGGCCTCGATCCGCGGCATCGCGGTCGACGTCGTGGTGCCGCGGATCACCGACCACAGATTGATCGATTGGGCGCTGTTCCCGCACGTGGCGCCGCTGCTCAAGGACGGGGTGCGCATCTGGCGCAACCCGCCGCCGTTCGAGCACACCAAGCTGCTGGTGGTCGACGACGAATGGTGCATGGTCGGCAGCGCTAACTGGGACGTGCGCAGCCTGCGGCTCAACTTCGAGCTGAACGTCGAGGTCTACGACCGGGCGCTGGCGGGCGAGCTCGCCCGGATCATCGGGTCGCGGATGCGCAGCCGGCTGAGCGGGCGCGACCTGGCTGCGCGACCGCTGCCGCTGCGGCTGCGCGACGCCGCGACCCGGCTGCTGGTGCCGTACCTCTAGACCGTCACCACGATCTTGCCGACCTGCTCGTTGCCTTCCAGGTAGCGGTGCGCCGCCACGATCTCGGCCAGTGGGAAGGTCCGGGCGACCTTGGGCGTCAAGGCGCCGGACTGCAGGCCGTCGAGCACGAACCGAATCCCGCGTTCGCGGCGCGCCGGGTCGTTGACGACCTCCATCAGCGAGTAGGCGCGCATCGACAGCCTGTTGCCGAAGCTGGCCATGGTCGGGAACGGCGTCTCCTCGCCGCTCAGGACGCCGTACTGGAACAGGATGCCCGATGGCGCCATGCCGGCGGCGAGCTTCAGCACCGTGCGGCCGCCCACCGGGTCGAACACCACGCGCGCACCCTCGCCGCCGCTCGCGGCCATGATCGCGGCCGTCACGTCATCCTCCTCGGTCGCGACCACCGCGGCGGCGCCGGCTTCGAGCAGCGCCGCGCGCTTGGCCCCGGTGCGGGTGGTGGCGATCGGCGTGGCACCCACATGCCGCGCGATCTGGATCGCCGCCAGGCCCACGCTGGACGACGCCGCCGGGATCACCACCGCGTCGCCGGCGCCGAGCCGGGCGATGTCGATCAGCGCGCCATAGGCGGTCATGTACTGCATCCAGACCGAGGCCGCCTGCTCGAACGACAGCGCCTCCGGCTTGGGCACCAGGATGTCGGCCGGCACCAGCGCCATCTCGGCGTAGCTGCCGTACTTGACCTGCGAGTAGCCGGGGATGGTGCTGACCGCGTCGCCGGCCTTGACCGCCGTCACGTCCGGCCCGACCGCGCGGACGATCCCGGACACCTCGTAGCCGATCCGCGACGGGAACTCCGGCTGCTCGAAATACTGGCCACGCCGGAACATCGCCTCGGCGCGGTTGAGCCCTATGGCGCGAACCTCGATCCGCGCCTCGCCCGGCCCCGGCTGGGCCGGCGTCTCGTCCTCCAATTGCAGCACCTCGGGGCCGCCCGTCTGGTGGAAGCGCACGACCTTGCTCATCGACCGATCTCCGCCCGGGTTGAGACGCGACGCTGCCATTGCCGCTGCACCGGGGCAATCCCGGACAGGTGGCGGATGGGATGCGGCCCGGCCACGGCGAGGTGGACGACGATCGGCCGGTGATCGGAGGCGCCTTGCGGCAGCACCCCGGCCTGCCGGCAGACCAGGCCACGCACCAGGCAGCGGTCGAGCCGCAGCGGCACCATGTCGCCCATCCGGTGCGTGGAGCGGCGCGGTCCCACGTCGCGGAACCCGGGCAGCAGCACCGGGCCGACCAGGTTGTAATCGCCCAGCACCGCGGCGTGCGGCGGCAGCGCCAGGGCGAGGCGGCGGAGCTGGCGCCGGTTCAGCAACTGCCCGTGCGACAGGTGGACGTTGGCGACCGAGAACTCGCCGCAATCGAGCACCTGGCAGACCCGATGCACCACCGAGCCGGACGGCAGCGGCAGCACGGTCGGCGGATGCGACCAGGGTGTGGCGCTCCAGATCGCCGGACCGTGGACGCGGCCGGGCAACGGCGCTCGGGCGAAGCAGCCGCCGACATGGGTGCACAGCTCCTCGACGGCGTGCGTCGCCTCCTGCATCAGCAGCAGGTCGGGCCGTTCGCGCTCGATCAGCATCACGATGTCGTCGAGCGAGGCGCCAGTGGTCCGCAACAGATTCCAGCTGATGATCTTGCGGGCGGAGCTGGTCGGCATCGGCGTCCTTCGCGGCGGTTCGCGCCCGGGTTGGGCGCGGACCGGCGCCCGGCATCCGCGGGGACGTTCGCC
>CAXUHK010000012.1:0-19501 GCA_964250775.1 uncultured Acetobacteraceae bacterium
AAGCGGCTCGGGATCGAGGACCTCATGGCCATTTTACAGGACAAGCGGTGAGGGTTCGTCCCGCCCATCGAGAAAGGATTACGGATGAAGATGCGTCGGTTGGGCCGCAACGGCCCGGAGCTGTCCGCGGTCGGGTTGGGCTGCATGGGCATGTCGGCCTTCTACGGCGGGCGCGACGGGGACGAGAGCGTCCGGACGCTGCACCGCGCCGTCGAGCTGGGGGTGACGTTCTTCGACAGCGCCGACGCCTACGCCAACGGCGCGAACGAGGAACTGGTGGGCCGCACCCTGAAGGCGGTGCGCGACCGGGTGTTCATCGCCACCAAGTTCGCCAACACCTGGGGACCGGAAGGCCAGCGCACCGGGATCAGCGGCAAGCCGGACTACGTGCGGTCCGCCTGCGACGCCAGCCTGAAGCGGCTCGGCCTGGACGTGATCGACCTGTACTACCAGCACAGGGTGGACCCGGACACGCCGATTGAGGACACGGTGGGCGCGATGGCCGGGCTGGTGCAGGCGGGCAAGGTGCGCTTCCTCGGCCTGTCCGAGGCGTCGCCGGCGACCATCCGCCGCGCGCACGCCGTCCACCCGATCACGGCGCTGCAGACCGAGTACTCGCTGTGGTCGCGTGAACCCGAGAACGAAATCTTGCCCCTGCTGCGGGAGCTTGGCATCGGCTTCGTCCCGTATAGCCCGCTTGGGCGCGGCTTCCTGACGGGGCAGATCAAGTCGCCCGACGACCTGGACCAGGACGATTGGCGCCGCACCTCGCCGCGGTTCCAGGGCGCGGCCTTTGCCGCGAACCTTGCCCTGGTCGAGAAGATCGGGGCCATCGCGGCGTCGAAGGGATGCACGCCGGGGCAGCTTGCGCTGGCTTGGGTGCTGGCGCAGGGCGAGGACGTGATCCCGATCCCTGGCACGAAGAAGGTCCGCTACCTCCAGGAGAACGCCGCGGCGGCGGACATCGTGCTGAGCGAGGGCGATCTCGCGGCGAGCGACGCGGCCTTGCCGGCCGGGGCGGCGGCCGGGGAACGCTATGCGCCCGAGGGGATGCGGACGCTCAACGGCTGACAGGCCGGCGCTACTCGTCCGCCGCCAGCGGGTCGCGCGGCAGCACGCGGTGGCGCAGGACCATCCCGGCCATCGCCAGCCGGGCCGGGTCGTCCAGCCGGGCCGCTTCCCCCGCCATCGCGGCGGCGGCGGCGACGTGGTAGAGCGCCGAAGCCGCCTGTCGCGGCCAGGGCCGCGGCGCGTCCCATCGCCGGCGCCACGTCCAGCCCGGGGACGGCCAGCCCGCGCACGTGCGCCGTCAGCGCATCCAAGCCCCCGTCGCGCCGCGCCGCCCGCATCACGTCCAGCGCGACGACGTTGCTCGTGCCCTCCCAGATCGAGCCGAGGTGCGCGTCGCGCAGCACGCGGGCGTCCGGCCAGTCCTCGATGTAGCCGCAGCCGCCCCGCACCTCCATCGCGTCCCCCGCCACCTTGCGCGCATCGCGGCAGGCGCGGAACTTGAGCAGCGGCGTGAGCATCCGCAGCAGGCCGTAGGCGCCGTCCTCCCCGGCGTCGGACCGGCGCAGCGCGTCGGCGGCCTGGAACATCATGCTGCGCGCCTGTTCCGCCCAGACCTGCATCTTGGCGAGCTGCCGCTGCATGAGCGGCATGTCGGCCAGGGGGACGCCGAAGGCCACCCGGCGCCGGGCCACGAACCCGGCCTCCGTCACCGCGCGCCGCATCAGCCCGGCGGCGCGCACGCCGTTCGACAGGCGGGAGTTGTTGACCATGTCCGCCATCTGCCGGAACCCGGCGCCGGGGTCGCCGACCAGCCAGGCGACGGCGCCCTCCAGCCGGACCTCGCCGCTGGCCATCGAGCGCGTGCCGAGCTTGTCCTTGAGCCGCACGATGCGCGCCGCGTTGGGCCGCCCGTCCGGCAGGGCGCGCGGCAGCAGGAACAGGCTGACGCCGCGCAGGCCGTCCGGCGCGCCCAGCGGCCGGGCCAGCACCATCGCCAGCGCCGCGTCGGGGTTGGAGCAGAACCACTTGTCCCCGGTCAGCGCCCAGGCGCCATCCGGCAGCGGCGCGGCGGTCACGGCGGTGGCGCCCACGTCGGAGCCGGCGCCCTGCTCCGTCATGAACATCGCGCCCTGGGCCAGGGCGTCCAGATCCTGGCTGGTCAATGCCGGCAGATAGCGGGCGACCAGCGCCGGGTCGCCGAAACGGCGCAGGGTGCGGGTCAGGCTGTCGGTCATGCTGACCGGGCACATCAGCCCGAACTCGGCCTGCACGAACAGGTAGGTCAGCAGGTACTTGGCGGCGGGCGGCATCGGCGCGGGCGCGCTCGGCGCCGCGCTGCTGGCGCTGTTCGCGGGCGCGCTGCAAGGGGCATTTGCCGGCCGTGGGCAGGAAGTGTTCAACGCCGCCATCCTGATCGCCGCCGTGGCCATGCTGTCCTGGCATCAGTTCTGGATGGCGAGCCATGGCCGGCAGATGGCGGGCGAGATGAAGGCCCTGGGCCGCGACGTGTCGCTGGGTCGAAAGTCGCTGTTCGCGATGGCGCTGGTGGTAGGCGTCGCCGTGTTGCGCGAGGGGGCGGAAGTGGTGCTGTTCCTCTACGGCATCGCGGCCTCGGCCCAGGAGGGTTGGGGCGCGCTGATGCTGGGCGGCGCGCTCGGCGTGGCGATGGGTGCCGCGATCTCCCTCCTGCTCTACCGCAGCCTGGTCGCGATCCCGGTGGCGCGGCTGTTCTCCGTCACCGGCTGGTTGATCGCCCTGCTCGCCGCCGGGATGGCCGGCCAGGCCGCCGCCATCCTGGCCGGCGCCGACGTGATCCCGGCCTGGGGCTACCAGCTTTGGGACACCTCCTGGCTGCTGCCCGAGGGCAGCCTCCCGGGCCGGGCGCTCCATGCCCTGATCGGGTATGCCGACCGGCCGATGGGCGTGCAGCTGGCCGCCTGGTTTGCCGTCCTGGCGGCGCTCGTGCTGGGCGCTCGCCGGGCGCAAAAAACGCCGGTCCGGGCACCGGCCATCGCCCGGCAACAGGAAGTGTGATGCCGCGTGAGATTGACGACGAACCGACGCGTCGCTGTACCCACGGTGCGACCGGCATGGCCGACCAATGGTGTGATGCCGAAGAGCGCGAGATGCGAACTGCGTCCGACGAAATCCGGATCAGCCGGGCTTTGCGCCATGCGCGTTCACATACAGCGAGTACAACGAAGTCTGCCCGCAGATGAACAGCCGGTTGCGCTTGCGGCCGCCGAAGCAGACGTTGGCGACGATCTCCGGCACCGGCACTTTCCCAATCAACGTGCCGTCGGGGTGGATGCAATGCACCCCGTCGCCGGCCGAGGTCCAGACATGGCCGCGCGTGTCGACCCGCAGCCCGTCGTACAGCCCGCAATCAGTCTCCGAGAATACCCTGCCCTCGCCCACCCGCGCGCCGTCGCCTGCCACCGGATAGACGCAGATCTTCGGCGTGACACTCGCGTCGTGCGTGTTGCCGGTGTCAACCACGTAGAGCAAGGTCTCGTCGGGCGAGAACGCCAGGCCGTTCGGCTTCAGCAGGTCGCTCACCACGATGTCGAGCGCGCCGTTCGCGGGGTCGAGCCGGTAGACGTTGCTGGCGCCGATCTCCGACTCCGCCATGTCGCCTTCGTACTCGGTGTCGATGCCGTAGGTCGGGTCGGTGAACCAGATCGTGCCGTCCGACTTCACCACCACGTCGTTGGGCGAGTTCAGCTTCTTCCCTTGGTAGTGCGACGCCAGCACCGTCCGGCTGCCGTCGTGCTCGGTGCGGCTGACGCAGCGGCCACGGTGCTCGCAGGAAATCAACCGGCCCTGGTGGTCGACAGTGTGGCCGTTCTCGTTATGCGACGGGTGGCGGAACACCGAGACCTCGCCGTTGCACTCGTCGTAGCGCAGCAGTCGGTCGTTCGGGATGTCGGACCAGACCAGGTAGCGCCCGGCGGCGAAATACGCCGGCCCCTCGGCCCAGCGGCAGCCGGTGTAGAGCTTCTCCAGGCGGGTGTGGCCGAAGATCAGCGAGCGGAAGCGCGGGTCTAGGATGATGTGCGTCTCGGCGTTCATCGCCGTGTCCTCCCTGAACGAACCGCACGATCATAGCGTCCCACGCCCGCGTTGACAGGCCCGAACAATCGTCGGATCAATCGGTCAAAGACGAACGGGGAGGGAGCGCATGGCGGCGGCCTTCCGGCACATCGTCCGGATGGAGGGCGTGCAGAAGCGGTTCGGCGCCGTCCACGCCCTGCGCGACATCAACCTGGCGATCGGGCGCAACGAAATCGTGGGCCTGATCGGCGACAACGGCGCCGGCAAGTCCACCCTGATCAAGACGCTGACCGGGGTCATGCGGCCCAGCGCCGGGCGCATCTTCGTGCGCGACCAGGAGGTCGATCCGTCGAACTACTCCGTGGGTGCCGCGCACGCGATGTCGATCGAGACCGTGTACCAGGACAAGTCGCTGGGCGAGAAGCAGCCGCTGTGGCGCAACTTCTTCGTGGGACGGCAGATCACCAACCGCCTCGGCTTCATCAAGGTGCGCGCGCAGAAAGCCATCGCCCAGGACATCCTGCTCAACACCATCGGTTTCAGGGGCGTCGGCATCACCGTCGACAGCACGGTGGGGCAGCTCTCCGGCGGCGAGCGCCAGGGCATCGCCATCGGACGGGCGATGCACTTCAACTCCGACCTGATCGTGCTCGACGAGCCGACCGTGGCGCTCGCGGTGGCCGAGGTGCGCAAGGTGCTCGACTTCGTGCGCCGCATCAAGGCGGCCGGCCACGCCTGCATCTACATCGAGCATAATCTGGCGCACGTCCACGAAGTCGCCGACCGGCTGGTGGTGCTCGACCGCGGCGAGATCGTGGCCGACGTGCTGCCCCACGACATGACGGTGCCGGAACTGACCGAGTTCCTCATCGAACTCCAGCACAAGCGATAGCGATGCCCCGCCCAACCTCATCGCGCCCTGCCCCGCCCAGCGTCTGGTCGCGCGTCGAGGGATTGCCGATCATCTTGGTGTTCGCGCTGATCCTGGCGTTGTTCATGTACACGGCGCCGGCGGTGTTCCTGGCGCCGCAGATCTACACCACGCTGCTGTCGACGGCGCCGCCGCTGATCCTGCTGGCGATCGGCCTCACCTTCGTCATCGGCGCCGGCGAGATCGACCTGTCGTTCCCGGCGGTGATCGCCTTCTCGGGCTTCGTGTTCGCGTTGCTGTTCAAGGAGTACCAGCTCGGCTGGCTGGCTGTCTTGGGCGCGCTGGCGTCGGGCGTGCTGGTGGGCTTCCTCAACGGCGTGCTGATCGCCCGCGTCGGCATCCCGAGCTTCATCGCCACGCTGGGCACGCAGTTCTTCTGGTCGGGCATGGCGACGGTGCTCTCGGGCGGCAAGTCGTACGCGCTGCGCGGCGCCGAGCAGAGCAGCGTCTACACCGTGCTGGTGGGCAATTTCGGCGACCTGAACTCGTACGCCTGGCAGGACCAGATCTCGGTGCAGGCGGCCTGGACGCTGGCGGTCGGCGTGCTGCTGTGGTTCGTGCTGAATCGCCACCGCTTCGGCGAGCACGTGCTGTTCATCGGCGACAGCAACGATGTGGCCCGCGTGGTCGGCATCGACGTGGCGCGCGAGAAGATCAAGCTGTTTACGCTGATGGGGGCGCTGGCGGCGTTCGCGGCACTGCTGCTGACGCTCGAGAACAAGAACTATTTCGGCAACCAGGGCCAAGGCTACCTGCTGACCGCCATCGCCGCGGTGCTGATCGGCGGCACCAGCATCTTCGGCGGCCGCGCCACCCTCGTCGGCACCGTGTTCGGCTGCTGCATCATCTGGATGCTGGAGGCGGGGCTGGTCGCGTCGGGCCTCACCGGCGCCTGGGTGCGCACGGTGCAGGGGCTGATCTTCCTCGTCGCCATCGTGTTCTACCTGCTGGTCGAGGAGCCGGGCCGGCGCGCCGCGCTGTTCGGACGGCTCCGCGTGGCGACACCCGCAACAAGGCTGCAACGGAGACGGACATGAAAGCTGCAAGGATCGCATTGGCCGCGGCGCTCAGCATCGGCGCGGGCCAAGCCTGGGCCGCCGACGAGGCGCCGCCGGGCAAGGGTGTGACCATCTACATGCAGATGGGCGGCAACGCCGGCGACGGCGCCACGCTGGCGCGGCAGACCGGGGCCTCGGCGGCGGCGAAGGCGCTCGGTGTCGACCAGCTCAACGCGCAGTTCGCGGCCTGGGCGCCGGAGACCATGATCCAGCAGTTCAAGCAGGCGCTGGCGGCGAAGCCGAGCTGCATCGTGGTCATGGGCCATCCCGGGTCGGGCGCGTTCCACGACCTCGTCAAGCAGGCGGTCGACCAGGGCGTGGTCGTGACCGATGGCAACTCGCCGATGACGCCGTTGCAGGCGGATTTCGGCACGTCGGGGTTCGGCTACGCCGGGGTCGACCTGTACGCCGGCGGCACGCTGACGGCGAACGCGATGATGAAGGCCGGGAGCCTGAAGTCCGGCGACGAGGCGATGGTCTACGGCGTGTTCAGCCAAGCCGAGCGCGGCCAGAGCGAGAAGGGCCTCGCCGACACGCTGGAGCACGCCGGCCTCAAGGTCGACCGGCTGGAGATCACCCAGGAGGCCAACTCAGACCCGACGCTCGCGATCCCGGTGCTGACCGCCTATGTGCAGTCGCACCCGCAGCTCAAGGCGATCGGCACCCAGCA
Source organism: uncultured Acetobacteraceae bacterium (assembly GCA_964250775.1). Taxonomy (GTDB): domain Bacteria; phylum Pseudomonadota; class Alphaproteobacteria; order Acetobacterales; family Acetobacteraceae; genus CAVRQM01. The sequence goes on from CAXUHK010000012.1 coordinate 6,725, forward strand.
CGGTGGCGTCACCGGCGTCTTGGCCGACGTGCTGAAGAAGGCCGGCAAGCGGCCCGGGCAGATCACCGTAGGCGGCATCGACCTCGGCCCGTCCACCATCGACGGGCTCAAGGCAGGCTATGTCACCGCGACGCTCGACCAGCTCCTCTACCTGCAGGGCTTCATGCCGGTGCTGCAATGCGTCATGACCGCCAAGTACAAGATGCCGGGCTTGGCGCTCAACACCGGCGCCGGCGTGGTGACGCCGCAGACCATCGGCGCGCTGGTGCCGCTGATCGACGCCGGCATCCGCTGACGGACGTTATGAAGCGTTATCCAACGGTCACACATCTGTCGCCGAACCGTGATGATGGCGGCCGCCGGCTTGGGGCAAGAGCGGCCGGAACTTAGAAGCCCGCGTGGCGCGGGCGGGTGCAGCAGGGAGAGCGTCTCGATGACGACCAAGCAGCGGCTTCGATCCCCGTGCGCGGCGCTGGCCGCCTTGGGCATGGTGCAGTCGCCGGTGGCGAATGCTCAATCCACGACGGCGCCCTCCCCGATGGTCGAGACCGCGCCGCCGTCCAGCCCGATGGTGATGCAGCACGCCTACGACGCCGGGGCCGAGCCGCACCTGTCCGGCGCCGCCAAGCTGGCGCTGCTGCGCCAGCGGGTGAAATACGTGTTCGTGCTGTTCCAGGAGAACATCTCCTTCGACCAGCATTTTGGCACCTTCCCCGGCGCCCACGGCCTCTTCTCCCAGCCCGCGGCGCAGACCCCGGGCTTCGTGCAGCCGCTGGTCGACACCCAAGGCTATGCCGGGACCATCTCGCCGTTCCTGATCCCGCAGAGCGTCACCGACGTGAACGGCAAGACGGTGCCGATCTACCCGGCCGACACCGACTCGGTCGACCACTCGCACACCGGCATGATCAACGACCTCAACGTCGACGCCAACAACGTCGCGCACAACGACCATTACGCGCTGAATCAGGAGGGGCTGACCGTCAACGCCGCCGGCGCCATCGTCTCGCGCAGCACCAGCCTGCCTATGGCGGCGACACTGGTGCAGAAGCAACGCGGCGAGTTGGTGATGGGCCATCTCGACTGCGACACCATCCCGTTCCTGTGGCAGTACGCCGACCGCTTCACGCTGATGGACGACTTCCACCAGACCATCATCGGGCCGTCGACGCCGAACGCGCTGGCGATGATCGCCGGCCAGTCGGGCGAGACGCAGTGGGCGCTGCATCCCGGCACCGGCAGCAACAACACCGCGAGCCCAACCGTGAAGCTGAGCGGCGGCGAGCCGGTGGTGGCCGACCCCGGCCCGTTTCCCGGCTCCAGCCTCGACACCAACGCGGTGAAGCCGCCATACGGCCTGAACGACGAGGATCCGGCGAAGCCGACGCTGAACCAGACCTACGCCTCGCTGCCGCTGTCGTTCATGGGTCCCAACATCGACAAGATCATCCAGTTGGACCAGAACCCGGCGCTCGACCTGCTCGACGTGCAGCGTGACATCCGCGAGATCGCCAGCAAGAATTTGAGCCAAGTGCAGTGGGGCTGGTACCAGCAAGGCTATAACGCGGAGCCGACCGACAGCGCCGCCTCGCCCACCGGGTCCAACTACATCGTCCACCACAACGGGCCGCAATATTTCGGCTATGTCGCCAGCAACACCGACCAGATCAATAACCTGCACGGGCTGCAGGACTTCTTCAGCGACGTGTCGGCGCAGAAGCTGCCGTCCGCCGGCGGCGTGTTCTACGTGCGCGGCGGCTACGGCAACAACGACAAGCTGAAGCCGCTCGACCCGAGCCCCGCGGTGCAAAAGAACTTCACCGGCAACGATGACCATCCGGGCTACTCCGACGCCATGATCTCGGAATCGCTGGTCGCCGACGAGGTCAACGCCATCGCCAACAGCCCGTACTGGAAGGACAGCGCCATCATCATCTCGTACGACGAGACCGACGGGCTGTACGACCACACCGCGATCAACCTGCGCTCGAAGGACCCGGAGGGCGCGCCGCTGGCCGGCGGCCCGCGCATCCCGACCATCGTGATCTCGCCCTACGCGAAGGCCCATGCCATCGACCACGCCTACGCCGAGCACAGCTCGGTCATCAAGTTCATCGACCAGCTCTACGGCCTGGTGCCGCTGGCCGACCTGCCGGACGAGACCCGTGGCCGCGCGCTCGGCCAGTCCGAGTTCGGCCAGGCCGACCTCGGCCCGGCGGATGCCAGGGTCAAGCCGATGGACAACCTGTTCGGCGCCTTCGACAACAACCGCCTGCTGGGCAATTCCGCGCCGCTGCCGGCCGCCTACGCGGCAATTCCAGCGGCGACCGTGACCAGCCTGCCGCACTACAACGGCCAGGGTTGCTACACGCTCAACATCGTGCCGACCGACTACCAGGGCGGCAAGCTGATCGACCCCGCGCCGGCCGACTTCAACCCGCGTCCCGGCACTTCGCCCGGCATCCCGACCTCGGGCACCTGGACGCCGTAGACGCGACGAAGGGGCCGGGCGTGCCCGGCCCCCGCGGCGGTCGCGCCCGCTCAGTGCGGCGGCGGCAGCCCGGCGGCGAGGTTCGGGTCTCCCGCCAGGCCGAGCCCGTTGAAGAAGGGCAGCAGGTCGTTGGACATGACCTGGTGGATCGAGCCGATTTCGGCCCGCGCCGCCGCCGTATCGACGTGGTAGTACTTGGCGTAGAAGGTGTTGTCGTTGGCCAGGCTGTCCCCAAGATCATTGGCCATGACCGAGTGACGGGCGATGGTCGGGGTGTCGACGCCGAACAGCGCGGCGTGTGCCCGGTTGCCGAAGACACCGGCGAACGTCTCGTTGATGACGCCCTCGATGTGGGGCGTGAGGCTGGCGACGTCCTTCGCCAACTTGGCCTCCAGCCCCGAGAGCTGGAAGATCGCGTGGCCGCCCTCGTGCGCCAGCACTTCCGAGATGTAGCCGGGTTTGGCGGCGACCATCTTCTCGCTGATGTGGATGGTGCTGCCGTCCCAGTACGACATGTCCTTGTCCTGGGCGCCCCGGTCCATCGAGAACGTCACCTTGTCGCGCGCCAGGGTCTCGGCCTCGGCGGCGCCCAGCCAGCTCGTCTTGGCGAGGCCCAGGAACGCGCCGTTCTCGTCGGCGACGTCCTGGGCGGTGCCGGTGGTGACCGGGCGGCCCACGATGTCGGACAGCCGCGCGTCCGGGAGCGTGCCGAGGATGGCGGCGCGCGTCGCGTTCGGCACGCCGGGGTCGCGCAGCAAATCCGCGTAGGCGCGGTTTTGCGTGGCAATGTCGGCGCCGTAGCGCTCGGTCAGGCCGACCAGCGCCTGCTGGAGCTGGCCGGCCGCCTCGGTCTGGACCAAGCCCTGCAGCCCGGACGCGGTGATGGCGCCGGCCGGCCCCGCCAACTGGAACTCGGCCGGGCTCTCAAGGAAGAACATGGCGGCGTCGCGCAGGCCGCTCGGCTCGGGGGCACTCGCCGCCTGCAGCAGGTCGGCTACCGTGATGGTGCCCGCGGCGGGGCCTCCCGGTGTCGCGCCCCCGGCGACGCTGGCAAAGTCGGCGATCAGGGTCTGCGCCGCGTCCTGCAGGTCGGTCGTGGTGCCGATCGACTGTGGCGAAGCTGTATGGTTCGGGGTGGGCATCTGGTTGATTCTCTTCCATGGTGACGCCAAGCGGCGGCGAGCGCCGCATCCATGCCCGCGCGGCGCGCCGGCGTCTGTGGGAAGGGCCACATCGGGGATGATCGCGCGGTTGCTGCTGTGCGGGGCGGCGCTGCTGTGCCTGGCCGGAACCGCGCGCGCCGGGGTCGTGCTCGACCACGTTCGCGCCGCGGGCTCGCTGTCCTGCGGCGTGCTGGACGAGCCTGACGACTACGGCAAGGACGACGTCCACGGCGCGCTCGAAGCGCTGGGGACCGACATCTGCCACGCCGTCGCCGCCGCCGTGCTGGGCAACGCGGCCAAGCTGGAGGTGACGTCGCTGCACGATGAACGGCACGGGTTCGCGGCGTTGCGGGCCGGCAGGATCGACCTGCTGCTGGGCGCCACGCCGGCGGCACGCGACGGTGTGGCGTTCAGCGCGCCGGTGTTCCTCGACGGCGTGGGGCTGCTGGTGGCGCGCGACGGCGGGCCGCGTTCGTTCGACGACCTGGCCGGCAAGCAGGTCTGCTTCATCGCCGGCACCGCCGCCGAGACCGCGCTCGACTCCGCGACGGCGGCCCGGCACGTCGCCATCCTGCGCTTCCCGTTCGAGGAGGAGGGCGAGATGCAGGCGGCGCTCGTCACCGGCCACTGCGCCGCCATCGCCGCCAGCGTCTCGCGCCTCGCGGTCGGGCGCACCGGGTTCCACGGCCAGGTCAGCCGCTTCGTGGTGCTGCCCGACCGGCTCAGCCTGGCCCCGATGGCGCCGGCGATGCGCGACGGCGATGCCGCCTGGCTGGCGGCGGTAGGCGCCGTCACCGACGCGCTGCTGATCGCCGAACAGGCGCAGATCACCGCCGAGCTGGCCGCCGACCCGAGGCGCGCGGTTACGCTCCCGGCCGAGGCCACGGGTGCCGCGTTGCAAGCCGGCTGGGCGCGGCGGGCGGTCGCCGCCGTCGGCAACTATGCCGAGCTGTACGACCGCGATTGCGGCGCAGACTCACCGCTCGGCCTGGCGCGCGGGGCGAACGCCTTGACCGGCCATGGCGGATTGCTGCATCCGGCGCCGTTGCGCTAATCCTCGCGCATGGCAAGCTGGGTCGCGCGCAACTTCCTGCTTCGCGCGACCCTGTTGCGTGACAGGGTGGCGTCGTTCCGGGAGTTCCCGTTCACCATCCCCGCGATCGGTGGCTTCGACGCGCTGGCGTTCGAGCAGCCGGTGACGTTCCTCGTGGGCGAGAACGGCGCCGGCAAATCCACCTTGCTGGAAGCGATCGCCGTGGCATCGGGCCTGAACCCCGAGGGCGGCAGCCGGAACTTTACCTTCTCGACCCGCGCCTCGCATTCCCGGCTGTCCGAGTGCCTGCGCCTCGTGCGCGGCCCGCGCCGGCCGGGCGACAGCTTCTTCCTGCGCGCCGAGAGCTACTTTAACATGGCGACCGAGATCGAGGCGCTGGACAGCCAACCGGCCGCCGGACCTTCGATCATCGAGGCGTTCGGCGGCAAGTCGCTGCACGAGCAGTCGCACGGCGAAGCGTTCTTCGCGCTGTTCACGCACCGGCTGCGCGGCGACGGGCTGTACCTGTTCGACGAGCCGGAGGCGGCGCTGTCGCCGCTGCGGCAGTTGGCGTTCCTGTCGCGGCTGCACGAGTTGGTGGCCGACGGCTCGCAGTTCGTCATCGCCACGCACTCGCCGATCCTGATGGCCTACCCGCACGCCACGATCCACCTGCTGGCCGACGGTCCGCCGCGCCGCGTTGCCTATCGCGAGACCGAGCACTACACCGTCACCCGCAGCTTTCTCACCCGCACCGAGCAGATGCTCGACGAACTGCTCGACCGGCCGAGGGACAACGGAGAGGGTAACGCATGACCGACGAGCAATTGGCCGCGTTGCGCGCGGCGTACCCCAATGAGCGCGCGCACGAGATCGCCGACCCGGTGTTCCAGCGCGCGGCCTCCCTCGCCTTCACCGGGGTCGGCCGGCGCAAGCTGCCGTATTCCGACATCGCGACCCTGATCGGGGCGCCGTACCGGCCGGAGGCGCAGGACCAGGCGGACTTCGCCGGGCTGGAGGTGGCGCTGGTCGGCGTGCCCATGGACCTCGGCGTCACCAACCGCGCCGGCGCGCGGTTCGGCCCGCGCGCGATCCGCAACGTCGAGCGCATCGGGCCGTACAACCACGTGCTGCGGGTCTCGCCGGTGGCGGAGCGGCGCATGGCCGACATCGGCGACGTGCCGCTGCGCAGCCGCTTCGACCTGGCGCAGTGCCACGAAGACATCGAGGCGTTCTACCGCCGCCTGCGCGCCGCCGGCGTCGCCCCGGTCAGCGCCGGCGGCGCCCACTCGATCAGCGGCCCGATCCTGAAGGCGCTGGGCGCCGGCCGGCCGCTCGGCATGGTCCACATCGACGCCCATTGCGACACCAGCGGCGTCTACGAGGGGACCAAGTTCCACCACGGCGGCCCGTTCCGCCAGGCGGTGCTCGACGGCGCGCTCGACCCCGCGCGCACCATCCAGATCGGCATCCGCGGCCCCGGCGAGTATTTGTGGGAGTTCTCCTACGCCTCCGGCATGACGGTGATCCACGCCGAGGAGCTGGACGAAATGGGTGTTGCCGCCGTACTCGCCCGCGCCCGCGCCGTGGTGGGCGACGAGCCGTTCTATGTGTCGTTCGACGTCGACGGCATCGACCCGGCGTTCACCCCGGGCACCGGCACGCCGGAAGTGGGCGGCCTCACGCCGCGCGAGGCGCAGCGCCTGGTGCGCGGCCTCGCCGGCCTCGACATCGTGGGCGGCGACGTGGTCGAGGTGGCGCCGCAATACGACGCCAGCACGGTGACGGCGCAGGTGGCCGCGCAGATGATGTTCGAGATCGCGAGCCTGCTGGCGCTGCGGCCGCGCGCCTAGCCGAGCGAGCCAGCCTCGATCAAGGCCGACACGGAGTCCTGCACCGCCTCCAGGGAGGTGTATCGAGGCGCGTAGCCGAGGATGGATGCCGCCTTGGCGATCGAGCAATTCGGGCTGCGGCTGGTGTGCTCGTAGGTCGCCTCTGCATCGATCTCGTTGGTCCGCGCCTGCCATTGGTCCCACGGGGCGTATGCCAGCCGCGGCTCGTGGCCGAACCAGCGGAACATCGCCTCGGCGTAGCCGCGCAGCGTGAGGGCGCCGGGCGAGACGGCATGGAAGGCTTCGCCGACCGAGCCGCTCCATCGGGCGATGGCGCGCATCATGATCTGCGCCACGTCGTCGGCTTGGACGTGGTGCACGGTCTCCAGTCCGAAGTTGGGCAGGTGCAGGGTGTCCCCCCTGCGGATGGCGGCAAAGACCTCGGTGTTGAAATGGCCCGCCGGGTTGAGCGGCGCCCAGCCGCGACCGACGATGTGCCCCGGATGCACGACCGTGACCGGCAGGGCTTTGCGGCGAGCCTGATCGAGCAGGTAGGCCTCGATCGCGGCTTTCTGGATGCCGTAACCGCCCACCGGCCGGCGCGGCGCCGCCTCGGTGGTCGGGACCACCGCGCTCGGGCCGTGTACCCAGATCGTGCCGGTGTGCAGGAGATGCTGGACGCGGCCCGCCAGTGCCTCGACGAGGTGCTCGGCGCTGGCCAGCGTGAAGCACACCATGTCGATCACGATGTCGGGCTTCAGGGCGGCAATGCGCGCGCCGAAGCTGCCGTCCCGCTCCTCCGCGTCACGGTCGGCGACGACGTTCCGGACGGCGCTCCAAGCCGCGTGCGGCAGGTACGGGGCGCGCTGCCCGCGCGTCACGTTGCTGACCGCGAACCCCGCCTCCACGAGACGGGGCACCAGGTAGCTGCCGACATGCCCGCTGCCGCCGATGATGACCACGTGCATGACGCTAGGTTCCGTCGCGCAGCCACACCAGCATGTCGCCGGCGTCACGGTTGTCCCAGGCGAAGTACGGCACCGCCTTCAGTGCCGCGCGCTCGGTACGCGGCGGGTCGGCGCGGTACAGCGTGCCGTCCCAGTCGGCGGCGGTGTCCCGTTCGGCCTCGGCCATAAGGGTGACGACGCCGCCGAGCAGGTTCGGTTCGTAGCGTTCGCCGAGCTGCGCGCCGCGCGGCAGCTTGAGCGCGTGCACGCCGCCGTCGTTGTCGGTCGCTTCCGCGCAATAGAGCAGCGGGCCGCGACGCAGCGCGACTCGCCCCAGGTCGGCCGCGATGTTCGGGTTCGCGTAAAGGCGCTGCGGCCGCATCTCGATGTCGAGCCGCACGGTATCGCCGGACCGCCACTCGCGCGCGATCGCGACGTAGCCCTCGGTCGTCCGCGCCGCGATATCCAGCGCCTCCCCGTTCACCGCGAGCGTGGCGCCGGAGCACCAGCCGGGGATGCGCAGGTGCAGGGTGAAGCGGGCCGGGCGTTCGACTTCGACGCTGAGGGCGACGGCGCCGTCCCACGGGTAGCGGCTCTCCTGCGTCAGCGTCACGGCTTGGCCCGACACCGCGAGCTTGGCGGTGCTGTCTCCGTAGACATGAACCGCCACCGCGTCGTCCGCGACGCCGTAGAGATAGCTGCCGATCGAGGCCACCAGTCGGCCGATGTTGGGCGGGCAACAGGGGCAGCGGTGCCAGGTCCAGCGATGGTGGCCGCCTTGGCTCTCCAGCGGGTTCTCGTAGAAGAAGGTCGCCCCGTCGAGCGACAGCCCGGAGATCGCGCCGTTGTACAGCGCCAGTTCCATCATGTCGGCGTAGCGGCGGTTCGGTCCCATGCCGAGCATCCGGCTGGCCCAGAACACCAGCCCGACTGCGGCACAGGTCTCGGCGTAAGCGGTGTCGTTGGGCAGGTCGTAGTCGGCCGTGAAGCCCTCGTTGTCAGCCGACGGCCCCAGGCCGCCGGTGGCGTAGAGGCGTTTCGCGTGCAGGTCGTCCCACAGCCGGTCGAGCGCCACGCGCAGGCCGTCGTCGCCGTACTCGGTCGCGATGTCGGCCATGCCCGAATAGAGGTACATGGCCCGCACCGCATGGCCCACGACCTTGCCCTGCTCGCGCACCGGCTGGTGCGATTGGTTGTATTCGTGGGTGCCGTGCTGGAAGTCCTTCGGGTCGGCGCCCCGGGCGCGCGCCTCCTCGTCGAAGTAGTGCGGCTGCTGGCCCCTCTGGTCGATGAAGTATTTGGCCAGCGTCATGTACCTGCCCTCGCCGGTCACGCGCGCCAGCTTGACGAGGGCGAGTTCGAGTTCCTCGTGGCCGCAATAGCCCCGGCGCTGGCCCGTCTCGGGGCCGAACATCGTGGCGATGTGGTCGGCGTAGCGGCCCATGATGTCGAGCAGCTTGCGCTTGCCGGTCGCCTGGAAATAGGCGACGGCGCCTTCGATCAGGTGGCCGGCGCAATATAGCTCGTGGCAGTCGCGCAGGTTGGTCCAGCGCTGGCCGGGCTGCATCCGCTGGTACCAGCTCGACAGGTAGCCGTCCTCCTGCTGCAACTTGCCATACACAGATCGTGCCGGTGTGCAGGAGATGCTGGACGCGGCCCGCCAGTGCCTCGACGAGGTGCTCGGCGCTGGCCAGCGTGAAGCACACCATGTCGATCACGATGTCGGGCTTCAGGGCGGCAATGCGCGCGCCGAAGCTGCCGTCCCGCTCCTCCGCGTCACGGTCGGCGACGACGTTCCGGACGGCGCTCCAAGCCGCGTGCGGCAGGTACGGGGCGCGCTGCCCGCGCGTCACGTTGCTGACCGCGAACCCCGCCTCCACGAGACGGGGCACCAGGTAGCTGCCGACATGCCCGCTGCCGCCGATGATGACCACGTGCATGACGCTAGGTTCCGTCGCGCAGCCACACCAGCATGTCGCCGGCGTCACGGTTGTCCCAGGCGAAGTACGGCACCGCCTTCAGTGCCGCGCGCTCGGTACGCGGCGGGTCGGCGCGGTACAGCGTGCCGTCCCAGTCGGCGGCGGTGTCCCGTTCGGCCTCGGCCATAAGGGTGACGACGCCGCCGAGCAGGTTCGGTTCGTAGCGTTCGCCGAGCTGCGCGCCGCGCGGCAGCTTGAGCGCGTGCACGCCGCCGTCGTTGTCGGTCGCTTCCGCGCAATAGAGCAGCGGGCCGCGACGCAGCGCGACTCGCCCCAGGTCGGCCGCGATGTTCGGGTTCGCGTAAAGGCGCTGCGGCCGCATCTCGATGTCGAGCCGCACGGTATCGCCGGACCGCCACTCGCGCGCGATCGCGACGTAGCCCTCGGTCGTCCGCGCCGCGATATCCAGCGCCTCCCCGTTCACCGCGAGCGTGGCGCCGGAGCACCAGCCGGGGATGCGCAGGTGCAGGGTGAAGCGGGCCGGGCGTTCGACTTCGACGCTGAGGGCGACGGCGCCGTCCCACGGGTAGCGGCTCTCCTGCGTCAGCGTCACGGCTTGGCCCGACACCGCGAGCTTGGCGGTGCTGTCTCCGTAGACATGAACCGCCACCGCGTCGTCCGCGACGCCGTAGAGATAGCTGCCGATCGAGGCCACCAGTCGGCCGATGTTGGGCGGGCAACAGGGGCAGCGGTGCCAGGTCCAGCGATGGTGGCCGCCTTGGCTCTCCAGCGGGTTCTCGTAGAAGAAGGTCGCCCCGTCGAGCGACAGCCCGGAGATCGCGCCGTTGTACAGCGCCAGTTCCATCATGTCGGCGTAGCGGCGGTTCGGTCCCATGCCGAGCATCCGGCTGGCCCAGAACACCAGCCCGACTGCGGCACAGGTCTCGGCGTAAGCGGTGTCGTTGGGCAGGTCGTAGTCGGCCGTGAAGCCCTCGTTGTCAGCCGACGGCCCCAGGCCGCCGGTGGCGTAGAGGCGTTTCGCGTGCAGGTCGTCCCACAGCCGGTCGAGCGCCACGCGCAGGCCGTCGTCGCCGTACTCGGTCGCGATGTCGGCCATGCCCGAATAGAGGTACATGGCCCGCACCGCATGGCCCACGACCTTGCCCTGCTCGCGCACCGGCTGGTGCGATTGGTTGTATTCGTGGGTGCCGTGCTGGAAGTCCTTCGGGTCGGCGCCCCGGGCGCGCGCCTCCTCGTCGAAGTAGTGCGGCTGCTGGCCCCTCTGGTCGATGAAGTATTTGGCCAGCGTCATGTACCTGCCCTCGCCGGTCACGCGCGCCAGCTTGACGAGGGCGAGTTCGAGTTCCTCGTGGCCGCAATAGCCCCGGCGCTGGCCCGTCTCGGGGCCGAACATCGTGGCGATGTGGTCGGCGTAGCGGCCCATGATGTCGAGCAGCTTGCGCTTGCCGGTCGCCTGGAAATAGGCGACGGCGCCTTCGATCAGGTGGCCGGCGCAATATAGCTCGTGGCAGTCGCGCAGGTTGGTCCAGCGCTGGCCGGGCTGCATCCGCTGGTACCAGCTCGACAGGTAGCCGTCCTCCTGCTGCAACTTGCCATACATGTCGATCACGGCGTCGATCTTGGCTTCGAGAGCCGGGTTCTTGCGGCGGTGCAGCGTGTGGGCGGCGGTCTCGATCACCTTGCCCACGTCGCTGTCCCAGAACATCTGCGTGGTCACGGTCGAGGCCGCGCCGCCGTCATGCCGCTGGAACGGGATGCGCAGCTCGGGAACCGGGCGGTCGGGGTCGATCTGGTCGAACATCCCCGCTTCGACGCAGCGGTCGTACAGGATGTCGGCGGTGCGCGCCGCGACCGCGTCGGCGCGCCCACCCCAGAAACCGCGCACCTCGACCTGCGAGGCGGAGGGCGGCCGGAACGAGATTCGGTCAGGCATGGTTGGGGTCCTCCGACGGGATCATTTCACCGCGCCCGCCGTCAAGCCGCGGATGTAGAAGCGCTGCAGCAGCAGGAACAGCAGCAGGCAGGGGATCATCATGACGGTGACGCCCGCCTGCACGGCGCCCCAGTCGATCGCGCCGAACCTTCCCGACTGCACAGCCGTCACCATGATCGGCAGGGTGAACTTGGACTGGTCGGTCAACAGCACCAACGCGCCGAAGAACTCGTTCCAACTGTTCAGGAACGCGAACAAGCAGACGGTGACGATGCCGGGCCAGACCAGCGGCACGAACGTCAGCACGAGCAGTTGCCAGCCGTCCGCGCCGTCGATGCGCGCCGCCTCCTCGATCTCCTTGGGCACCGCGTCGAAGCTGTTGCGCATCATGAACACCGCGAACGGGAGCTGCAGCGTCACGTAGACCAGGGTGAGCCCGACCAGCGAGTTCTGCAGCCCGAAGGTCGACAGGATCAGGAAGATCGGCGTCACGATCGACTGGAACGGGATCATGATGGTGGCGAGCACTAGCACGAAGCACACGCCCTGCAACGGGAAGCGATGCCGCGAGAAGCCGTAGCCGGCGAGCAGCGCCACAAGCGCGGTGAGCAGCGTCGTGCCCAGCGCCACGGCGAGGCTGTTGCCGGCGGAGCGCCAGAAGCCCGCCCCGAAGCTGTCGAGGGTCGCGTAGCTTTGCAGCGAGAAGCCGGTGGTGGGCCACGGCGGCAGCGGCGGCTGGCGCGCCTCCTGGGGCGGCTTGAACGTCGACAGCACCGCCCAGGCGATCGGCGCCACGAACGCCAGGGCGGCGAGCATCCCGAGGGACTGGCCGGCGACAGTCCTCGCGCGCATGGGCCGGCGCGCGACGCGGTTCATTGTGTCCCCGCCGCAGGCCGCAGCAGCGCGAGTTGCACGACGCTCAGCGCCACGAGGATGAGCAGCAGCACGACCGACAGCGCGGCGCCATAACCGAGTTTGAACGAGACGAACGACTGGTTGAAGATCCAGTACACCGCCGTGAGCGTCTGGTTGCGCGGGCCGCCGCGCAGGATGATGTAGAACTGGTCGAAGGCCAGCACCGAGCCGGTGACGGACAGGATCAGCGCCAGCGCCAGGGTGCGGCGGATCAGCGGCAGCGTGATGCGCCGGAAGCGGGCGAAGCCGCCGGCGCCGTCGAGCTTGGCGGCGTCGGTCAGGTCGGTGGGGATCGCCTGCAGCCCGGTCATGATGATGACCATGCTGAGCCCCGCCGCCTTCCACGTCACCATGACGATGATCGACCAGAAGGCGGGCGTGAAGGTCGCGAGCAGGTTGAACTTGGCCGCCGTGACGCCGAGGCCGGCCGCCGCCCGGCGGGGACCCCCCGCCGCGCCCGCGGGCCCCCCCGACCTCGCCGCCGCAGTTGCCAACGACCCGAAAGCCGCTGCCAGCCACACCG
>CAXUHK010000012.1:19511-43504 GCA_964250775.1 uncultured Acetobacteraceae bacterium
GCGACCCGGTTCACGTGGCCCGCCGTCACCCCGCGGCCGGCCGCCGCCGGGCTTAACAGCCGGGCGTCGACGTCGAGCAGCCACGACCACAGCAGGCTCGCCGAGGCGAAGCCCACCACCACCGGCAGGAAATAGGCGGTGCGGTAGAGGCCGCCGAGCGGACGCGGGCGTTCGACGAACAGCGCCAGCGGGAACGCCACCACGAAGATCGCCACCGTGACGACCACGGTGTAGAGCGCCGTGAACCTGAGCGCGTGCCAGAAGCGGATGTCCTTCCACGCCGCGCCGTAGTTGGCCAGCCCGATGAACCGATGCACGCCCACGAGCGGCCAGGCGTGCAGCGACATCCACAGCGTCATCACCAGGGGGACCAGGAAGAACAGCGTCACCAGCGCCATCGCCGGGGCCACGTAGAGCAGCCCGGTCCAGCGCGGGCGCCGGCGGCGTCGGGCCGCCGCCACGGGCCGCGCGCCGATGTCTTGCACGAGAGCGGACAAGGCTACCTGTTCGGCGCGGAATCGATGATCGACTGCATGGCCTGCTGGGCGGTCGCGATCGCCTCGTCGACGTTGCCGGTGAACACCGCGTCGTTGAACATCTGGATCCATGGTCCGTTGGCCGAGTTAATGATGTCGTTGAACACCACCGAATACGGCGTATGGCCGTGCGCCATGGCGTCGGCCGCCAGCCGGTAGCGCGGATCGAGGTCCTTGAGCGCCGCCGTCGCGACGTCGCCGCGCACCGGGAGGCTGCCGTACTTGGCGAGCATGGTCTGGCCGTCGAGCGTGTAGGCGTATTCGAGGAACGCCTTGATGATCGCGCCCTTGGTGGTGCCCTTGGTCACCACGAGGTTGTCGCCGCCCGCGAACGAGGACCAGCTCCCGTCCTTGCCCGGCAGATAGGTGACGCCGTAGTCGATGTTGGGGTACTGCGTGTTGAGCGCGCCGATCGCGAACGCGCCCGAGGGTGCGATGCCGACCTTGCCCGTGGCGAAGGCCGCGAAGAAGTTGGCGCCGGTGTCGGTCTGCGCGCCGGCCGGCACTTCGCCCTTGGTCACCATGCCGCGGTACAGCGCCAGTGCGCCGCGCAGCGGCGCCGAGTCGAGGGTGGCCTTGCCGCCGTCGCCGGTGAGGATGTCGCCGCCCGAAGCCCAGACCATCGGCATCACGGTGAAGATGTTGCAGCCGGCGCAGTTGCCGGAGAAGTAGAAGCCCTTGATGTCGCCGCCGAGTGCCGCGACCTTGGCCGCGTCGTCGGCGATCTCCCGCCACGTGGCCGGTCCCTTGTTGGGGTCGAGGCCGGCCCGCTTGAACAGGGCCTTGTTCCAGATCAGCACCGAGCTGTCGGCCGAGAACGGCAGCCCGTAGACGCGGCCCTTGTAGGTCCCGATCCTCACATGCGCCGGCGACAACTGCGACAGGTAGGGCAGCGAGCGCGCCCAGTCGGTGATGTCCTGGAGCTGGCCGGAGGCCGCGAACGCCGGCGTGTAGATCAGGTCGAGCGAGAGCGCGTCCGGCGCCGTGCCGCCGGCGACGGCCGTGCCGTATTTCTGGATGATCTCGCCATTGGGGATGATGTCGAGCTTGATCTTGTCGGCATGGCCCTTGTTGAACGCGTCGACGATGCGGGGCATGAAGTTCGAGCCGTCGGACCGCACCCAGAGGCTCGCCGTGTCGGCACGGGCGCCTATGGCCACGACCAGTGCCACGGCGCCGGCCAGCAGGCCGGTCAAAGTGCCCGTTTTCATGGCGAGTTCCCCCGTGTGGCTTTTTGATTCTTAGCCGTTGACGACGCGTGGCGCGTGACACTACCGACATACATCGCCACCGTCCAAGTGCCAGGGCGACGATGCCGGAGGCCGCGACCCATGCCGAACCCTGTCCAATCGGCCGTCCGCGCCGCGGCCGAGGGCGCGGTCGAGCTGATCGCGGCCTGGAATCGCAAGCGCCTCGCGCGGATCGAAGCCCCCTACGTGGTCGGCATCCACCGGCCGATGCCGTCCGAACTGACGCTCGATCACCTCGCCGTCACCGGGACGATCCCGGCGGGGTTGCGTGGCCGTTACCTCAAGATGGGGGCCAACCCGGTCAGGCCCGATCCCGCCGGCCAACACTGGTTCCTGGGCGACGGCATGGTCCACGGCATCGCGCTGCGCGACGGCCACGCGCCGTGGTATCGCAACCGCTGGATCGGCTCGCGCCTGGCGGCGGCGGCGCTCGGCCGCGCCGCGGCGCCCGGGCCGCGCCGGGGACGCAACGACACCGTGAACACCAACGTGGTCGACATCGGCGGCCGCGCCTTCGCCCTGGTGGAGGCGGGCAGCTTCCCCGTCGAGCTGTCCGGAACCCTGGAGGAGCAGCGCTACAACCCGTTCGACGGCACGCTCGGCGGCTCCTTCACCGGGCATCCGCACCGCGACCCGCTCACCGGCGAGCACCACGCCATCGCCTATGACGGCAGCATCTGGGACACGGTGCGCCACGTCGTCGTCTCGGCGGTCGGCCGCGTGGTCCGCGACGTGCCGATCCCGGTGCGGGACGGCCCGTGCATCCACGATTGCGCCATCACCGCGCGGTTCGTCATCGTGTTTGACCTGCCGGTCACCTTCTCAATGCGCGCCGTGCTCGGCGGCCACCGGTTCCCGTTCCGCTGGAACCCGGCGCACCGGGGCCGCGTGGGCCTGCTGCCGCGCGACGGGGACGCCGCCGGCATCATCTGGTGCGACGTCGGGCCGTGCTTCGTCTTCCATGTGGCCAACGCCTACGATGACGCGGAGGGGCAGGTGATCCTCGACGTCATCGCCTACGCCACGATGTTCGCGTCTGACGCCAGCGGCCTTGACGCTCTGGGCCGATTCGAGCGCTGGACGGTGGACCCCGCGACGCGCAGCGTCGCCCGGCGCGTGATCGACCCCACGCCGCAGGAGTTCCCGCGCATCGACGAGCGCCGCTTCGGCCGCTTCCATCGCTACGCCTACTCGGCCTGCGTCCCGCCCGATGGCAACCCGCAGCTCACCGGCGCCACGCGGCTGTACAAGCACGACCTCGAAACCGGCGGCCGCCTCACGCACGAGTTCGGCGACGGCCACCTGCCCGGCGAGTTCGTGTTCGTGCCGGCGTCCGCCAGTGCGGCGGAGGACGAGGGCTGGCTCCTGGGCCTGGTCATCAACGTGGCGGACGAGACCACCGACCTCGTGATCCTCGACGCGCGGGCCTTCGAGGCGGCCCCGGTCGCGACCGTCCGGCTGCCGCACAGGATACCGCCGGGCTTCCACGGCAACTGGTTTGCCGATACGTAACGATATCGGCGGCCTATCGGGCGTGGGCGGCATGATCATAGGCATCGACCTGGGCACCACCAACAGCCTGGCGGCGGTCTGGCGCGATGGCGGGCCGGTGCTGGTCCCGAACGCGCTCGGGGCGACGCTGACGCCCTCCGTGGTCGGCGTCGGCGACGACGGCGCCACGCTGGTCGGACAGGCGGCGCGCGACCGGCTCTCGACCCGGCCCGGGCGCGGCGCCGCCTCGTTCAAGCGCGCCATGGGCACCGACCATGTGTTCGAGCTGGCGGGCCGCCCGTTCCGCGCCGAGGAGCTGTCGGCCCTCGTGCTGAGCTCCTTGAAGGCGGACGCCGAGCGGTTCCTGGGCACGCCGGTCGAGGAGGCGGTGATCACCGTGCCGGCGTATTTCAGCAACGCCCAGCGCCGCGCGACCGAAGCGGCCGGGCGACTGGCGGGACTGCGCGTCCGCCGGCTGCTGAACGAGCCGACGGCGGCCGCCATGGCGTACGGCCTGCACGCCGGCAGCGAGCAGCGCATCCTGGTGCTCGACCTGGGTGGCGGCACCTTCGACGTGTCGGTCCTGGAGCTGTTCGAGGGGGTGATGGAGGTGCGCGCCACCGCCGGCGACAACCGGCTGGGCGGCGACGACTTCACCGGGGCGCTCATGGAAGGCTTCATGCAGGCGGTGGGCACCGCCGCCGGGCTGCCGCCGCTGCGCCACGATGGCGAGGTCAGGGGCGCCCTGCGCCACGCGGCCGAGGTCGCGAAGCGGGCGCTGAGCGCCGGGCACGAACACACCATGACGCTGGTGCACGACGGGACGGCGCTGAGCTGGCCGATTACCCGCGAAGGCTACGAGGCTCGGGTCCAGCCGCTGCTGGCACGGCTGCGCGCGCCGATCGAGCGGGCGATCCGCGACTCCCGGCTATCGCCCAACGAGATCGACCATCTGGTGCTGGCCGGCGGCGCCACCCGGATGCCGATGATCCGCCGCATGGCGGCGCAGTTGTTCGAACGCCTGCCGGTCGCGACCGTCGACCCGGACCAGGTGGTGGCGCTCGGCGCCGCCGTGCAGGCCGGATTGGTGGCGCAGGACGCGGCGCTGGCCGACCGAGTGATGACGGACGTGGCGCCATTCACGTTGGGCGTGGAAACAGTCAAAGGTCGCAATGGCAAGACGCTGCTGGGCGGCATCTTCCTACCGCTGATCGAGCGCAACACGGTGATCCCCGCCAGGCGCTCGACCACTCTCTCGACGATCGGCGACTACCAAAGGCGGATCACGCTGAAGGTGTTCCAGGGCGAGGGCCGGCTGGTGCGCGACAACATCTACCTGGGCGAGCTGGACGTTCCGGTCCCGCGCGGGCGCGCAGAGCATAGACGTGCGCTTCACCTACGATACCAGCGGCCTGCTCGAAGTCGACGTGCTCGTGGCGAGCACCGGCCTACGCCGCTCAACATTGATCCAGAACCAGCCCGGTCTGCTGAGCGAGCGCGAGATCGCGGCCCGGCTGAAGAAACTCGCGGGTCTGAAGGTGAGCCCGCACGAGCAGGCCGAGAACGTGGCGCTGATCGCCCACGCCGAGCGGCTATACTGCGAGCGCCTGGGCGCCGAACGCGACGAGGTGGGGGCAGCGCTGGAGCGCTTCATAATAATCCTGGACCGGCAGGACCCGGCCGAGATCGCGGCGGCGCGGGCGGAGCTGGCGGCCTGGCTCGACGGCATCGACGTCTCGGTGTTCTGAGCGCCGCGTGCCGGGCGCGGACATCTGGGCCGATCTCGGCATCCTGCCCACCAAGGACGCGGCGGCGATCCGGCGCGCCTATGCAGTCCGGCTGAAGGCTGTCCGCCCAGAGGCCAACCCGCAAGGCTTCGCCAGGCTACGCGCGGCTTACGAGCGCGCCTTGCGGGATGCCGAGACACCCGAGGCGGTGAGGCCGACGGCGCGGCCAGCGCCCGAGCCGATGTCGGCCACCCAGGCCAAACCTGTGGCGGCACCGCCGCTGGCCGAGTTTGCGGAGGTCGCGAACTGCTTGCGCCGGGGCGACGCGCTGGCGGCGGCGGCCCGGCTTGCCGCCGCGCGGGATGCCGGCACGTTGACGCTGGAGCAGGATTTCAGCCTTGCCAAGCAGCTCGGCTGGGCGTTGGCCCAGGACCACACATTGCCCGCAGCGGACGTGCAGAGTGCGGCCGAGCGACTCGGCTGGCTCACCAAGGAGGCCACGACGCCCTGGGCGGCCGCCTTGCGCGCGCGGCTTGATGCCGAGCAATGGCTCGCGGCGCTGCGGCGCGACGCGGCGTCGCGATGGAGGTGGGTCGGCTCGGCCAAGGCCATCGCCGCCCGCACTATGCTGGGCCGGGGCAAGTTGCGCGCACCGCCCGTCATGGGTCGCGATCGCACTCTCCGGCGCCGTTACGGCGAGTTCCTGCTGCACGGCGAGGTGGTGCGTGACCAATTCGATCATGTCAGGATCGACTCACTGGGGCGGCTGCTGACCAGACGGCCCGGCAGGATAGGGAGCGGCTTGCGCAAGGCCGGCAACCGCTCGCTGAGTATGCTGGCTTTCGCCCTGATCCTCTGGGTCATGGGCAAGATAGCGGGTGAATTGGTACCTGGCTCCGAGGATGCTGCCAGAGGAGCGTTGTTCATTGGCTTGGTCCTCTTGCCTCACCTCCTGCGCTGGGTGCGGGAGTTCCGACATCGCCCTCGGCGCCGGACCTAGCCAGGTGCGGCGGCGGTCCCGCGCCAGCGCGCCGACAAGCGGGCGCGCGGCACGTAGTCGACAACCCGCTCGAACGGGAAGATGGCGCCTCGCCGGCGCCGGTTGCCAAGCGCGGCGACGTCCTGGTCGACGACGCCGCCGGTCAGCGCCATCAGGCTGGGAGCGGCGAGCGGCGCCAGTTCGGGCGACAGGTAGCCCGACTTCACCACCAGCAGCCGGACGCCGGCGGGATCAAGCCCGAGATGGAGGAAATCGCCGGTGGCATGGTACGGACGCCGCCGCGCCGCCAGCACCGCCTCGATGGCACCCACGCGGATGACGGCCTGCCGCTCGGACTCCGGCCCGGGGTCGTCGAGGCGGACGACCCGCGCCTGGGCCTCGACGGGCAGCGTCGCGGGGTCGAGGCTGCCGCCGATGCGCAGGGTCAGCGTCGCTCCGGCGCCGGCCGCGAAGCAGGCCTGCACCGCCGGCCGGTCGGCGATGCCGGCGACGAGCGCCCCTTCCCAGCGCCGCGCCAGCAGCGCCCGCAGCACGTCGGCGCGGTCGCCGACGCCGCCGCCGGTCGGGTTGTCGCCGGAATCCGCCAGGATCACCGGATGCGTGGCGCTGGCGGCGGCGAGGTCGAGCATGGCGTCGAGCGTCCCGGCGACGGAGCCGAACTGGAACTCCTCGCGCGCCGCCCAATAGGCCGCCGCGATCTCCTCGGCGGCGACCATGGCGGCCAATCGGTCGGAGCCGGTGACGACGGCGGCCGCCGTGGCGCGCGGCTCGTCCGCCCACACGTAGCCGACCAGCAGGTTGGCATCGAGCACGCCGGGCCGGGCGTCGAAGCCGTCAAGCGCCGCGTACAGCCGCCGCGCCGGGGCGTGCTCGGTCGAGGTGCGCTCGCCCGGCAGCAGCAGCGGCACCGGCGCCCAGGCGAGGCCGGGGCGGCGGCCAGTCCGCAGCGCCCGCAGCAGCATCGACCAGGTCCGCGCCATGGTGGCACGCACGTCGATGTGCGGCGCGGTGCGGTAGGCGGCGAAGATATCCAGCGCGTCGACGATCGGCTGGCTGAGGTTGCCGTGCAGGTCGTAACTGGCCGCCACCACGCAGCCCTCGCCGACCATGGCGCGGGCCGCCGCGATCCAGTCGCCCTCGGCGTCGTCGAGGCCTGCCACGCCCATCGCCCCGTGCATCGCGAGATAGAGGCCGTCGAGCGGGAGCGCCGCGCGCAGCCGGGCCAAGAACTCCCATTTCAGCGCGTCGTACGCCGCCCGCGACACCGGGCCGCCGGGCACCGCGCGGGCGTGCAACAGCGGCAGGATGTCGGCACCGGCCAGCATGTCGAAATACTCGGCCGCCGGAAGCTCCGCGCCGCGCACCACCCGGAAGTCCTCCAGCTTGGTCGGCACCGGGTTGTAAGTGCTGCACTCGGTATGGATGCCGCCGACGGCGATTCTCACAGCGTCGGGGTGAGCCGGGCGATGGCGGCGAAGCGGTCCCAGTCCTTGCCCGCCTCGGGCGTCCACGCCGCCTCCGCGACGGCGGCGAGGCGCGGGAACACCAGCCGGTTGAAGTAGGCGCGCGAGGTGAAGTACTCGGACCAGACGCAGGCCTGCACGCCCTTGATGCGGTCCCTCAACTCGTCGGGGAAGCCGCTCGCGGCCTCGTAGGCGTAGGTGTGGGCCGGCGGCACCGTGCCGGCCCAACTGGCGCCGGGCTCCTGCCAGGCATCCGCTTGCGCCATGTCGAGGTAGTAGGCCTGGCCCGGCGTCATCACCACGTCGTAGCCTTGTTGTGCCAACGCAAGGCCGACCTCCTTGGTCTCCCATGCCATCAGCAGCGTTCCAACTGGGTCGAGCGCGCTGCCATGCGCCACCTCGTTCCAGCCGGCGAGCCGCTTGCCACGCCGCGTCAGCATCGCCTTCACGCGGGCGAAGAAATGCGCCTGCAGGTCTGACGTGCCGGCCAAGCCGCGCTCCGCCATCAGCGCCTTGGCGCGCGGCGAGGACAGCCAAGCGCCGGGCGCCACCTCGTCGCCGCCGATGTGGATCGTGGCGGAGGGGAACAGCGACGCCATCTCGTCGAACACCGTCCCCAGGAAGGCGTAGGTCTCCTCGATCGCGGGATTGAGCGCGTTGTTGGCGTAGCCCTGGACGGAATGGTAGCTGTCCGGCGCCTCCTGGCCGTCCGCCAAGTGCGGCAGCGCCACCAGCGTCGCGGCGTTGTGGCCGGGAATGTCGATCTCCGGCACCACCTCGACGTGCAGCGAGGCCGCGTGGGCCACGACCGCGCGCACCTCCGCCTGGCTGTAGAAGCCGGCGACCGGCTCGGCGCCCTGGCCCAGTTGCGGCCGCAGCTTCTCGTCCGGCCCGCGCCGCGCGCCCACCGTGGTCAGGTCCGGGAACGCCACGATCTCCAGCCGCCAGGCCTCGTCGTCGGTCAGGTGCCATTGCAGCACGTTGAGCTTGGACCACGCCAGGATGTCGAGCAGGCGGGTCACGTCGGCCACGGGGTGGAACTGCCGCGAGACGTCGAGGTGGCAGCCGCGCCATTCGTAGCGCGGCGCGTCCGCCACCGTGCCCGCGACGGGGAAGCGGAAGCGCGCCGCATCGACGCGAGCGCCGTGCAGGAGCTGCGCCAGCGTGGTCAGCCCATACTGCCGCCCGGCCGCGCCGCCATACGCGAGCCGCACCGCGTCGGCGTCGAACGTCAAGGTGTAACCCTCCTGGACAAGCTCCGGCCGCGCTTCAAGCCGCAAGGCTCGTCCCTGTGGCGCGACGTTCAGGCTGAACGGCGCGGGATGGGTGGGAAACAGGCGCATCGCCAGCGCCAGCACGGCCTCGACCGCCTTCAGCTCGTCGAGCGCGGTGCCCGGCGCGGGGAACAGCGCCACGGGGAGCGGCGCGTCGCCGGGCCGGGCGGCGACGTCGCGGGGCCAGGGCTGCATCGCGAACGGCAGGTCGAGCCTGCCCTCCGGGAGCAACGCCGGCGGCGGCTCGTTCGGGCGCCCGTCGAGCAGCAGGTCGGAGACCGCCACCGGCACATGCTCGCCGGAGGCAAGGGTCAGGTAGGCCGAGGTGGCGCCGTCGGTGAAGTGCCGCGCCGGCCGGTGCAGGCCGCCCACCGTGAAGGCCCAGCCCTCGCCCGGCGCCAGCGTCAGCCCATCCGGGGGTGCGACAGCGTGATGGTTGGCGTCACGCAGCAGCAGCGTCGCGTTGCCGCAGGCCGCCGGGTCGAGTGCCCGGGTCATCGAGGTGTAGACCAGCCGAAAGCCGTCGAGGGCAACGTCCGAAAGGTTGGTCAGGGTGAAGCGGAATTGCCCCCCGACGCTGCCGTCCGGATGCCAAATGTTGTCGAGACGGTAGCTCGGCAGTGCCATGACGGTCCTCCATGCAAATTTCTCAAGTAATCGCAACAGTTTACGTCATGGCCGGGCTTGACCCGGCTATCCACGCGGCCCTGGCCGCACCAATGTTGGCGCGCACTGTGCGCCATGTGGGTAAGCCCGAGGAACGGCGCTGCGTGGGTGCGCGGATCAAGTCCGCGCATGACGAGTGATGGGGCAAGTCACGTGCATCGGACACCCTCGGATCAAGCCCGCGCGTGACGAGGGTGAGGGCGAGGTCGCGGGAACCGCCTCACGCGGCAACGGAGGCGACCCGCCGCAGGTCGATGGTGGCGAGCTCGACGCGCCGTTCGAACGCCTGGCCCTTGGCGTCGAACAGGTGGCAGTCCTCCGCCCGGATACCGGCCGCGAGCGCCTCGTCGGTGCGCACCGGCGCGTCTCCCGGGAGCACCGCGCAGAACGGCTCGGCGCCGTCGTCGCGCGACACGTAGGCGACGGTCTGCGCGCCCAGGCGCTCGACCACCGTCGGCACCACCGGGATCGAGAAATCCCCGCCATCGACCCTGACGTGCTCGGGCCGCACGCCGAGCGTGAGCGCGTCGCCGACCGCGAGGCCGGGGCGGGGCCTGACCGGGATGGTGGCGACCTGCGCGCCGTAGGCGACCGAGACCCCGGCCTCGCCGACGCCCTGGCAGGTCACTGGCAGCAGGTTCATCCGGGGATTGCCGATGAACCGCGCCACGAACACGTTGGCCGGCTTGTGGTAGAGTTCGAGCGGCGCGCCCACTTGCGAAATGGCGCCGGCGTCGAGCACCACGATGCGGTCGGCCATGGTCAGCGCCTCGACCTGGTCGTGGGTGACGTAGACCATAGTGGCGCGCAGCCGGCGGTGCAGGGTCGCGAGCTCGACCCGCATGTCGGCGCGCAGCGAGGCGTCGAGGTTGGACAGCGGCTCGTCGAACAGGAAGATGCCCGGCTCGCGCACGATGGCGCGCCCGATCGCGACCCGCTGGCGCTGGCCGCCCGACAGCAGGCCCGGCTTCTGCCCGAGCCGGCCCTCGAGGTGCAGGATGCGCGCCGCGCGCTCGACCTTCTGCCGCACCTGCCCCTCCGCCATCCGCTCGACCCGCAGCGGGAAGGCGATGTTCTCGAACACCGTCATGTGCGGGTAGAGCGCGTAGGACTGGAACACCATGGCGATGCCGCGCTTGACCGGCGGCAGGTCGTTGACCCGCCGGCCGTCGATGACGACATGGCCGTCCGAGACGCTCTCGAGCCCCGCGATCATCCTGAGCAGCGTCGACTTGCCGCAGCCCGAGGGTCCCACGAACACCACGAACTCGCCGTCCCGCACGTCGAGCTGGACGCCCTTGATGATCTCGGTGGCGCCGAACAACTTGCGGACGCGCTCCAGGGTGAGCTGCCCCAACGGATCACTTGTCCTGCTCGATGTCGCCGGCCGCCTTCTTGAGCGCCGCCACCGGCGTCGCCTGGCCGGTCACGACCGATTGCACCATGCCGATGGTGGCGTTCTGGAAGCCCTTGTAGTCGGCGAACAGCGGTTCCGGCCCGCCATAGGCGATGCCGTCGATGAACGGTTTCCAGTACGGCTTCTCCGCCACCAGCTTGTCGATGCTGGGCGAGGGCCGCAGCGGCGTCAGGCCGTCGTCGCCGGTCAGCTCGTACTCCTCCTGGCGCGCGGGGGCGGTGAGGAACTTGGCGAAGTCGGCCGCCTGCGCCTCGACCCCGGTGTTGGAGAACACCGCGAGGCTGTCGGTGATCAGCAGCGTGCCCGGTCCCTTGGCGTCCGGCCCCACCGGCAGGTTGGTGACACCCCAGTCGATCTTGGTGCCCTGCAGCCGGTTGATGGCGCCGGTGCCGGCCTCGATCATTCCCACCTTGCCGTCGAGGAAGATGGCGCGCACCTCGTTCTGCTCGTAGGCGGTGGGACCCACCTCGGAATACGGCACCAGCTCCTTGTACGCGGTGAGCGCGCGCAGGTTCTGCGGACTGTCGAGCGTGACGTGGGCGGCGGCGTCGGTGACGGTGCCGTCGTTGGTGTACACGTAGTGCAGGAACTGGTGCATCGTGTTGTCGAACGTCTTGGCCGGGAGGCCGTAGCCGGCGATGCCGGTCTTCTCCTTGATCGCGCGCGCGTCGGCGAGCTCCTCCGCCCAGGTCTTCGGCGGCTTCTCGGGGTCGAGGCCGGCCTGCCTGAACAGGCCCTTGTTCCAGTACAGCGCCTTGGTCGAGAAGGCGATCGGCACACCCCACTGCTTGCCGCCGAAGGTCACGGTGTCGACGATGTGCGGGTAGTAGCCGGCCTTCTCCGCGTCGGTCATCGGCACCGGCACGATCAGGTCGTTGGCCGCGAACTGCTTGAGCGTGCGCGAGCCGACATAGGCCAGGCCCACCGGGGTGCCGGCGGCGGCCAGCGTCGTCGCCTTGTCCTGGCACTGCTCCCAGCCGACCACCTCGACCGCGATCTTGTAGCCGGGGTTCTTGCCTTCCCACTCGCGGATGAACTTCTCGTGGACCGGGTTCATCTTGTCGCCGCAATAGATGAAGCTGATCGGCTTGTCGGCCGCCAGCGCCTGGCCTGCCAGCAGGGCCAGACCGATGGCCGAAGATGTGAGTGCCAATCTCGTCATGTCGGGCCCCTTATGGTCGGAGTTACTGCTTCACGGCGCCGGCGGTCAGGCCGGCGACCAGGTAGCGCTGCATCAGGAAGATGACGATCATGGCCGGCGCGATGCCCACGAAGCTCGCCGCCATCAGCTCGTTCCACACCACGTCCTGTCGCCCGAAATAGGCGAACAGGCCGACCGGCAGCGGCATGTACTCGGTCTTGGAGTTGAACGTCAGCGCGTAGATGAACTGCTGCGCGTAGGCGCCGATGAAGGTGGTGATCGCCACCACCGTGATGCCCGGCATGGCGATCGGCAGGATCACCCGGCGCAGCGTGTACAAGAGGCTGGCGCCGTCCATGTAGGCGGCCTCGTCGAGCTCGCGCGGGATGCGCATCATGTAGGTGCGCAGCAGCCAGATCGCCGACGGGATCAGGAACGCGACGCCGGGCACGATCATCGCGAAGTAGGTGTTGAGCAGGTGCATGGTCCGCATGAGCTGGAACAGCGGGATCAGCAGCACGGCGCCCGAGAACATGTTGACCGCGAGGAACGCGCTCAGCAGCGCGCCGCTGCCGCGGAACTCGAACCGCGCGAAGGCGTACGCCGCCGGCACCACCAGGGCCAGCACGACGACGGTGCAGGCCGTCGAGATGAACAGCGAGTTGAAGATGTAGCGGCCGAACTCCGGCACGCTGGTCCACATCGTCCGGTAGGCGGCGAACGAGCCGCCCGCCGGCCAGAACCGGTACGGCGAGGAGAACAGCAGGCTGAGCGGCTTGAGCGAGACCAGGAAGCCCTCGACGAACGGCGCCAGCACGAACGCCAGGAACACCGCGACGCCGGCATAGATGCCCACGACCTCGTACCAGCGATAGCGGTCGATCATGGCGCGGCCGTGGCGACGCGGCGCGTGAGGCGCAGGTAGCAGACGCAGAACACCGACAGGAACAGGCAGATCAGCACCGCGCGGGCGGCGCCCTCGCCGTACTTGTACGAGCCGATCGCCATCTTGTAGGTGTCGATGATCATGGTCGTGGTCTGCCCGCTCGGGCCGCCACGGGTCAGGATCCAGATGATGTCGAACGAGTTGAAGGTCGAGATCAGCGAGATGATCGACATGGTGACGAGGGCCGGCACCAGCAGCGGCAGGGTGATGCGGCGGAAACGGTAGCGCCGCCCGGCGCCGTCGGTCCAGGCGGCCTCGTACAAGTCGCGCGGGATCGCCTGCATGGCGGCGAGCAGGTACAGCGTCACCAGCGGGACGCCGATCCACACGTCGGTCATGATGGTGGCCCAGAACGCCGTCGAGCCATAGGCCAGGAACGCGACCGGGCCACTGACCAGCCCGAGGTTCTGCAACTCGCCCGAGATCATGCCGAACTGGCCGTTGTACATCCATCCCCACATGAAGATGCCGATCGCCATCGGCACGATCCAGGGCGGCATGGTGAGCAGGCGGAACAGGGTGCGCCCCGGCACCGCGGCGTTGAGCAGCAGCGCGCCCAGCGTCCCGATGACCATCTTGAAGCCGACCGAGAAGAACGTCCACACGAAGGTGCGCAGGATCACGCCCGCGAAGCTGGCGTCGAAGATCTTGATGTAGTTGCGCAGGCCGACGTAGTTGGTGATCCGCTTGAGCGAGGCGTCGGTGGCCGACAGGATCACGGTGTCGGCCAACGGGTAGGCGACGATCGCGGTCACGTAGAGCAGTGCCGGCAGCAGCAGCCAGGCGAACATCACGCCGCCGCGCTGCATGGTCACGCTGCCGCGTTCACGCGGGCACGGCAGCGAGCGCCGCATCGAAGCGGTCCCAGACCGGGCGCAGGTCGACGACGCTGCGCGTCAGCCGCGCCTCGTCCATGGCCAGCGCCAATATGCCGGCTTCGAGCGCGTTCAGGGTGGAGACCGGCAGCGCCGCGCCGTGCCTGCAATGCGCGAGCAGGTCGGCCGCCATCTCCTCGTCGGCCCCGTAATGCTGCGACAGCGCGGTGTGCGTCGGATAGGTCTTCTCGATCACCTTGCGCCCGGTCAGCACCTCGTGCACGCCGAGGGTGCCACGGATGAAGTCGCCCTCCGCCATGCCGCGCGAGCCCATCACGCAGAAGCGGCGGAACTGGTCGGGGACGTTGCTGTTGGTGTGGAAGTTCATGCCGACGCCGTTGGCGTATTCGACGATGGCGACCTGGTAGTCCACGATGTCGGCGTCGCTGTCGAACACCCGGTCGGTGCCCATCCAGCCGCTCGGCTTGCGGTGGAACAGTTCGAGGTCGTTGATGCCCTCGCGCGCCGGGTCGTTGGCCGGCACGAAGCTGCGGCGGCCGCCGAAGCTCGCCACCCGCTCGGGCCGCGCGCCCGCCACGCCGTTGTAAAGGTCGAGGTCGTGGCAGCATTTCTCCAGCATGAAGCTGCCGGAATAGCGCTCGTAGCGCCGCCAGTCGCGCATGAAGAACGCGCCGTGGTACGGCTCGATGTGCTCGGACGCCTCGATCGAGACGATGGTCCCCAACGTTCCGGCGCGCTGCGCCGCCAGCAGGTCGCGGTACATCGGCGCGTAGCGCAGCACCAGGCCCACCATCAGGCGCTCGTGGCCGAACCGCGCCATCAGCCGCGCCAGCTCCATGCTCTGTTCGAGCGTGGTCACGACCGGCTTCTCGGAGAACACCTTGAGGCCGGCCTCAAGCCCGGCGCGGATGTGGTCGAGGTGCATGTGGTTGGGCGAGCCGACCATCAGCAGGTCGAGCCGTTCGGCGGCGATCAGCTCCTGCACGGTGGCGTAGGGTCGGCCGGGCGGGACGCCGTGCTCGATCAGGCCGGGCAGCCCGGCCGGCGCCGGATCGACGTAGCCGGCGATCTCGAAACCCTCGTCGATCGCGTGGAACACGTGGCCCAGGTAGCCCAGGCGGAAGCCGAGCCCGACGATCCCGACCCTCATCCTGGCCCAGCTCCACTCGGCACTTCACCTAACCGCGAGAGTTGCCGCAGACGGCGCCGCCGTCAACCGCCATCGCCGAGCCAGCGGCGCAGCTCGCCGAGGTCGATGGTGACGTCGCCGCCGCCGGCATCCGCGCCGACCATGCAGGCGTAGCGGACCCCGAGCGCCGGGGCCAGCATGGCGTAGGCCCAGGTGCCGTCATCGGCCGGGAACACCTCCAGCAGCCGCGCGCCGGGCGGGCAGAACGCGACGTGCGCCAGCGCCGCGCCATGCACCGCGACGACTTGGTTGGCCGCCGCGAACGCCGCGACCTGCTCGTCCAACGCCATGCGGCCGGGCACGATGCGCTCGAAGCCGTACGGCTCCAGGGCCGCCGCCACCGCGTCCTCGTTGGCAAGGCGGCGATAGTTCGCGTCTGCGCGCGACACCAGCAGCCGCCTTGTGCCTGCCGCCGGCGTGACCCCGAACGCCGCGCGCGCCGCCGCCAGCGCCCAGTCGGCCGCCCAGTGCGCCGGATGTTGCAGCGCCTTGCAGGTGGAACTCACGTGCAGCCGCCGCACCGCGATGCGCGCGTGCCGCCGCGTGCCGAGCCACGGGCCGGCGCCGAACCGCGCCGCGACCTCGCGTTGGAACGGCGCCACCAGCTCCGGCCCGATCACCGTCGCCGCCTCGATTGCGACGCCGGCGGCGCGGTACAGCGTGAGCCGGGTCGCCTGGTCGAGCAGGAAATGACAGAGATTGGGCGACGGGAAGCTGTCGCTGACCAGCACCGCTTGATCGAGCGCCAGTCGCTCCACCGCTTCGCCGCGTTGGGCCAGGCGGCGGCGCACCAGTTCGGGCAGCTCGCCCACGCACAGATCGGCCAGCACCGCGCCGTCGGCCGACTGCACCACCACGGCGTCGTCCGATATCGAGACGGTCGCGTCGGCGACCTCGCTGACCGTCACGGCGCGCCGGTCGAGCACGCCGGTCAGGTGACGCAGCGCGCGCGGCACCTGATCGCCGTAGCAGAACCAAGGCTGCGGCTGCCGTGTGTCCGCCGCCGCCACGACGCGCTCGGTCCGCGCGTCCACCACGCCGGCATCGCCCATGGCCGTCGCGAGGGCCGTCTCGGTCTCGGCATCGGTCAGTGCCAGATCCGGGAACGCCGCCCGCCACTGCCGCAGCCCCCGCGCCGCGTCGGCGTCACGGCCCTCGGCGCGGAACCAGGCGAACACCTCCTGCGCCGGCGACCACGAGGTCGGCGAGCGCGGCTCCATCTGCAGCGCCATGGCGGCCGCGACGAAGCCGGCATCGGGGCGGCGCAGCGCCGCGTAGACGCGCGACAGGCGAAAATACACCCAGTATTCCGACATCGGCGGCAGGCACGGCGCCACCTGCTCGAACAGCTCAGCCGAGCCCGTCCGTCCGGCCTCGTCGTCCAGAGCTTCCAGCGCGCGCAGCAACGCCGCCTCCGGAGCGGGGGAGGCGAGGATGGCCAGCGCCTGCGCGTCGGTCGTGCTCGCGTCGGTCGGCCCGGCGAGGCAGCCGAGCAACAGCGCCAGGTCGGGACGCCCGGCCCGCGCCGCGTCGAGCGATAAACCCGGCAACGGCTCGGCGCACCCGAACAGGCCCGAGAACGGCAGCTGGCCGGTGAAGGCGCGCAGCGCCGCCGGCAGCTCGGACCCGGCTTGCATGGACATCGCCCGCCTTTCGCTCCATGGTTTCCAGCCAAAAGCAAACGCCGGAGGCCGCCATGACCCCGATCCGTCTCTACACCTGGGGCACGCCCAACGGCCAGAAAGCCAGCATCATGCTGGAGGAGGTCGGGCTGCCCTACCTGGTGCAGCCGGTCGACATCGGGCACGGCGGCACCCAGGCGCCGGAGTACCTGGCGATGAACCCGAACGGCAAGATCCCGGTGATCGAGGATCCCGACGCCGGGCGCACCGTCTGCGAGAGCGGCGCCGTCCTGCTCTACCTGGCCGAGCGCGCCGGCAAGCTGCAGCCGCTGCCCGGCAGCCAAGACCTGACCTGGATGTTCTTCCAGGCCGCCCATGTCGGCCCGATGCTGGGGCAGCTCGGCTACTTCAAGCTGTTCGCCGCCGAGAAGCTGCCGGCGGCCATCGCCCGGTTCGAGACCGAGACCGACCGCATCCTGGGCGTGCTCGACACCAGGCTGGCGCAGAGCGAGCACCTCGGCGGCGCGCAGTACGGGCTCGCCGACATCATGACCTGGCCATGGATCGACGGCGCCGCGAGGCGGCTCGGCAAGTCGTTGGACAGCAGGCCGAACCTGGCGCGCTGGGTCGCGGCGGTGGCCGGCCGGCCGGCGGTGCAGGCCGGGATGAAGGTGCCGGAACTACCCGCCGCTTGACGGCGCGCTTCTTGCTCAGTTTTGTCTAGCGCGCAGCGTCGAGGAGGAGCCCGCCCATGGAAGTCCGTGTCGGCTACGAGCTGGTCTACGATTGCCCGCAGCC
This sequence comes from uncultured Acetobacteraceae bacterium, assembly GCA_964250775.1. Taxonomy (GTDB): domain Bacteria; phylum Pseudomonadota; class Alphaproteobacteria; order Acetobacterales; family Acetobacteraceae; genus CAVRQM01. The sequence goes on from CAXUHK010000012.1 coordinate 36,868, forward strand.
GGTGCCGATGCTGCTGATGCTCAACGTCCACTACACCCGCGCGTCGGACATCGTGGTGCCCGACTACCTCACCACCGATCCCATGGTGCCGGTGACGGGCTACCGCGACAGCTTCGGCAACTGGTGCACCCGCCTCGTGGCCCCGCCCGGGCGCACCCGGATCAGCAGCACCGGCCTGGTGCGCGACACCGGCCTGCCCGACCCGGTGGCGCCCGAGGCGCAACAGCTCGCGGTCGAGGCGCTGCCGGAGGAGACGCTGCTCTACCTGCTGGGCAGCCGCTACTGCGAGACGCAGCACCTGGTCGGCATCGCCTGGCAATTGTTCGGCCACACACAGCCCGGCTGGGCGCGGGTGCAGGTGATCTGCGACTTCGTCCACCATCACGTCACCTTCGGCTACCAGTACGCCCGCGCCACCCGCACCGCCTGGGAGACCTACAACGAGGGCGTCGGCGTGTGCCGCGACTTCGCGCATCTGGCGACGACGCTGTGCCGCTGCATGAACATCCCGGCGCGCTACTGCACCGGCTACCTGGGCGACATCGGCGTGCCGGTGTCCGATTCGCCGATGGACTTCTCCGGCTGGTTCGAGGCCTATCTCGACGGCCGCTGGTACACCTTCGACGCGCGGCACAACGTGCCCCGCATCGGTCGGGTGCTGATGGCCTGGGGGCGCGATGCCACCGACGTGGCGCTCAGCACCACGTTCGGGCCGAACACGCTGGCGAGCTTCCGGGTCTGGACCGACGAGGTGACGTCGCCGATGGCGTAGCCTATGCGGCCACCGCCTGGCCTTCGCCGCGCCGGCGCAGCAGTGCCCCGGCCTGCTCCGCCGGGGCGGGCCGGCCGAACATCCAGCCCTGCCCCACGTCGCAGCCGAGGTCGCGCAGCAGCGCCGCCGTCTCCGGCTCCTCGACCCCCTCCGCCACGGTAGCCAGCCCGAGGCTGTGGCCGAGGCCCACCACGGCGGCCACGATCTTCCGGCTGTCAGCGTTCCCGACCATGCTGCCCACGAAGCCGGCGTCGATCTTGAGCTTGTCGAACGGCAGCGCCTTCAACTGCCGCAGGCTCGAGTACCCGGTGCCGAAATCGTCCAGCGCCAGGTGCACGCCCAGCGCCTTCAACTCCTGCAGCAGGTCGCGCGCCAGCTCCAGGTCGCCCACCAGCGCGCTCTCGGTGATCTCCAGTTCGAGCCGGCGCGGCGACAGGCCGGACGCCTCCAGCGCCGCGCGCACCATGGCCGGCAGCGCCCGGTCGCGAAGCTGCAGCGGCGAGATGTTGCAGGCGAGCAGGGTCTCGCCGGGCCAGCTCGCGGCCACGTGGCAGGCGCGGCGCAGCAGCCGCTCGGTCATCGCCCCGATCAGGCCCAGGTCCTCGGCGATCGGGATGAACTCGCCCGGCGACACCATGCCGCGTTCCGGGTGCGGCCAGCGCGCCAGCATCTCGAACCCGATCACCCGCTCGGTGTCGAGCTGCACCAAAGGCTGGAAGTGCGGCACGATGGCGTCGACGGCGATGGCCCGGCGCAGCTCGCTCTCCAGCGAGGCGCGCGCCCGGATATGGGCGTCCATGCCGGCCTCGAAGAAGCGGAAGCGATCGCCGCCTTCGGCCGTGGCCCGCTCCAGCGCCACCTCGGCGCGGCCGAACAGCGCGTCGGGACCCTCCCGCTCGGAGGACGCCAGCGCGATGCCGATGCTGGCCGCCACCTGCACGACGGCGCCATCGGCCAAATGAAACGGCTGGTCGAGGATCGTGGCGATCCGTCGCGCAAGCTGCGCCGCCGCGTCGTGGGCCTGGTGCGGGTTCGGTTGCGACGTGCCGGGCAGGTCGAGCGGCACCAGCACCACGAACTCATCGCCGCCGAGCCGGGCCACCAGGTCGCCGGCACGGGCGACGCCGCGCAGCCGGGACGCCACGAGTTGCAGCACCCGGTCGCCGGCGGCGTGGCCGTGCGCCTCGTTGACCAGCTTGAAGCGATCGAGGTCGAGCAGCAGCAGCGCCACCCCGCTACAGCTCTGGCCAATGCCCGCCAGCATCGCCGGCATCGCCTCGTACAGCCGCCTGCGGTTCGGCAGGTCGGTGACGGCGTCGGTGCGCGCCATCGCGTCGGTGCGCGCCTGCGCCTGCCGCAGCCGGGCATGGCCGCGCCGCGCGAAGCCGGCGGCGACCAGGAACAGCGCGCTGAGGCCCAAGCCCAGCGCCTCGATCCAGGCGCGCTGGTCGAGGGCGCGGGTGCGCGCCGCCGCCAGCGCCTGCAGCTCCTCGCCGAACGCCTCGAACCCCGATGCGTAGACCGCTTCGAGGTAGGCGAACTCGGGGCCATCGAGCAGCGCCGTGGCGCCGGCGCGGTCTCCGGCGGCGGCGAGCGCCAGCGCCGCGCGCTCCATGCGCATCATGCCGCGGTTCGCCTCGCCGGCGGTCTCCGCGAGGGCGGCCCGGACCTCCGGCGTCGCCAGCGCCACGGCCTCGGCGATCACGGCGTCGAGCTTGGGGCCGGTCTGCTCGTAGCGGGCGGCCCAGTGCCGCTTGCCCGACAGCGCCGCCATGCGCGCCGACATGGTGAGCAGTTCCTCAAGCGTGGCGACCGTGCCGCGCAGCTCGGCGATCCGCATCCCGCGCTGCTCGGCCGCGCGCATCTCCTGGCGGATGCCGATGCCGGACCAGCCGAGCCAGACCAGCAGGAGGAGCGCGGCGGCGGCGGCCAAGCCCGAGAAGCTGCGGCCGACCAGCGCCCGACCAGCGGGTTTCAGGTGCGGTTTTGGCAGACGGGACAGGACTGACATGCGGCCAGCATGGCACCGACAGCTTAACGCCCGATTGAAGGCGGGCGGCGCCGGCATAAAGATACTAACTCAAGATAATAACGTTATATTAAGTAATGTTCGAGATGATCGGGCGCGCAAGACACGCTCTTCGGCGTGTCCGAGGGATGCGCCATTCCGACCACGATCGAGCGTTTCATCGCACGCTGGAATGGGGCAGAGCAGGCCGAGCGGACCAACGCGTCGCCGTTTCTTATTGAGCTCTGCAACCTGTTGGGCGTCGAGCAACCAGCGCCCGCGCGAGGCGGCACAGGCGACTATCGTTTCGAACGCAGCGTCACCCATCGCGAGCTTGGCGCCCGCGAAACCACGCGCCGGATCGACCTGTACAAACGTGCTTGCTTCATCCTAGAAGCCAAGCAGGGCGCCAACACAGCCCAGCCGGCACCACTGTTCATGCCACACACGGAAACAGCCCGCCGTCAGGCGGTGCGCAACTCGCCAGGCTGGATGCAACACATGCTGCGGGCGAAGGGCCAGGCAGAAGGATACGTGCGCGATCTGCCGACCGACGAGCCGGCACCGCCGTTCCTGATCGTTTGCGATGTCGGCTTCTGCTTCGATGTATATGCCGATTTCTCTGGCACCGGCCGGCATTACGTTCAGTTTCCGGACCGGGAAAGCTTCCGCATCTACCTGACCGACCTGCCGCGTCCCGACATCCGCGAGCGGCTGGCGGCGATTTGGCAGCTTCCGCACTCGCTTGACCCCGCACGTGAGCGCGCCAAGGTAACGCAGAAGGTCGCGGCCCAGCTTGCGGAGCTGGCCAAGCGGCTGGAGCGGCGGCACCAGCCGGACGCGGTGGCGGCGTTCCTGATGCGCTGCCTGTTCTGCATGTTCGCGCAGTCGGTCAACCTGCTGCCGGAGCCGACGAGCTTCACCGACGTGCTGCGCAATTGCCGGGGTGCCCCGGAAAAATTCGTGGGTCTGGTGGGCGAGTTGTGGCGGACCATGAACGCCGGCGGCTTCTCGGCCGCCGCCGGCGCCATGGTGCGAAGGTTCAACGGCGGCATGTATGCCGGGGGCTGCGAACCGCTGCGGGTCACGCCGGACGAGATCGGGCTGCTGATCGAGGCTGCCGGGCGGGACTGGGCGAACGTCGACCCGGCCATCTTCGGCACGCTGCTGGAGCACGCGCTGACCTCGCGCGAGCGCGGCCGGCTGGGTGCCCATTTCACCCCGCGCGCCTTCGTCGAGCGCCTGGTATTGCCCGCGGTGATGGAGCCGCTGCGCGCCGAGTGGGACGGCTTCAAGGCGGCGTCGCACGCGCGGCTGGAGGCCGGCGACCGCGAGGGCGCGGCACGGCTGCTGCGCGACTTCCACGCCCGGCTGTGCGACGTGCGGGTGCTCGACCCGGCCTGCGGCACCGGCAACTTCCTCTACGTCACCATGGAGATGATGAAGCGGCTCGAAGGCGAGGTGCTGGACGCGCTGGCGAGCGTGGCGCCGGGCGAGGGCGACCGACTGGCGCTGGCCGGCGCCAGCGTCGACCCGCACCAGTTCCTCGGGCTGGAGAAGAACCCCCGCGCCGTGCCGGTGGCCGAGCTGGTGCTGTGGATCGGCTACCTGCAATGGCACTTCCGCACCCATGGCGCGGTCCCGCCGGCGGAGCCGATCCTGCGCGACTTCCGCAACATCCGGCACTGCGACGCGCTGCTGGAGGCCGACGCCGAAGAGCCGGTGCGCGACCGGCACGGCAGGCTGGTGACGCGCTGGGACGGGCGCAGCCTCAAGCGCCATCCCGTCACCGGCGAGGACGTGCCGGACGAAGGCGCGCGCATGGAGGTGACGCGGCTGCGTCGGCCGCGGATGGCGGCGTGGCCGGATGCCGACTTCATCGTCGGCAACCCGCCGTTCATCGCCGGCAAGGACATGCGCGCCGAGTTGGGCGAGGGCTACGCCACGGCGCTGTGGGCCACCTACAAGCAGGTGCCGAGCTCGGCCGACCTCGCGATGTTCTTCTGGTGGCGGGCGGCGCAGGCGCTGAGGCGGCCGGAGCCGGTGGCGCGGCGGTTCGGCTTCATCACCTCGAACAGCGTCCGGCAGACCTTCTGCCGCCGGGTGGTCGCGGAGGCGATGGCGGCGCCACGTCCGTTGCGGCTGGTGTTCGCGATCCCCGACCACCCGTGGTCGGACGGCGCGGGCTCGGCGGCGGTGCGGATCGCGATGACGGTGGCCGAGCGGGCGGTCCGCGGCGGCGACGACACCGGCACGCTGCTGCGGGTGACAGCCGAGCGGGCGACGGCCGAGGGCGTACCGGACGTGGCGCTGTCGATGACCACCGCAGTTATCAATCCCGACCTGTCCGTGGGGGCGGACCCCGACCAGGCCACACCGCTTCGCGCGAATGAAAACGTCAGCAGCCCAGGGATGAAGCTGCATGGCGCTGGCTTCATAGTCACCCCGACACAGGCTGACACTTTGGGCCTTGGCCGTTTGCCGGGCCTTGAGCAGCACCTACGTCCCTATCTCAACGGGCGAGACCTCACCCAGCGCAGCCGTGGCGTGATGGTGATTGACCTGTTCGGCCTGTCGGAGTCTGCCGCCCGGAGGCGATTTCCGGCGGTGTTCCAGCATGTCCTGTCACGGGTGAAACCTGAGCGGGATGCCAACGCGCGCGCCACCTATCGGGAAAACTGGTGGCTGTTCGGTGAACCGAGAAGCGTGCTGCGCGAGGCGGTGAACGGCCTCTCCCGATACATCGCGACCGTCGAGACGGCAAAGCACCGTCCATTCTGTTTCCTGCCGGCGTCGGTCGTTCCGGACAACATGCTCGTCTGCATCGCGAGCGACGACGCGTTCCATCTCGGCGTGCTCTCATCGCGCATCCACGTCGCTTGGGCGCTTGCTGCGGGCGGCACGCTGGAGGATCGGCCGCGATACAACAAAACCCGCTGCTTCGACCCGTTCCCGTTCCCCGACGCCACAGCCACGCTCCGCCACGAGATCGCGGCGATCGCCGAGGAGCTGGACGCGCTGCGCCGCACCCGGCTGGACGGCGACCCGCACCTCACCATGACCGGCCTGTACAACGTTTTGGAAAAGCTGCGCGCGTCGCAGCCGCTCAGCGCCGCCGAACGCCACACCCACGATTGCGGCCACGTCTCCATCCTGCGCCGCCTGCACGACGAACTGGATGCCGCCGTGGCCCGCGCCTATGGCTGGCCGCACGACCTGCCGGCCGCCGAGATCGTGGCGCGGGTGGTGGCGCTGAACCAGGCGCGCCGAGCCGAGGAGGCGGCCGGCTTCGTGCGCTGGTTGCGGCCGGAGTTCCAGGCGCGGCAGGAGCGGCGGCAAGCGGTGCAGGCGGCGATGCCGGTCGAGCAGGGCGAGGACGCCACCCTGCCGGCCTGGCCCACGCGCGACCCGGAGCGCTTCGTGGCGTTGCGCGCCGTGCTCGCGACCTCGCCCGGCAAGCCGGCCGACCTGTCGCGCCGCTTCGCCCGCGCCAATCCGAACAAGATCCGCGACATGCTGCAGACGCTCACCGCGCTAGGCCAGGCGCGCCGGAACGGCGATGGGCGGTACGCTGTTTGAGCCCAGGCACCCATGTTCTGTCTATTTTTTCTAATTTCCAGTAGTTTACGTCATGGCCGGACTTGACCCGGCCATCCACGCGGCGCACGCCGCACCAGTCGCTGCGAGCATCGTGCGCCATGTCGGTCGCGTTGCGGGGCGGCACCGCGTGGATGCGCGGATCAAGTCCGCGCATGACGAATTCGAGGGCAAGTCACGCGAACCGGACAGCCATGGGCCACGGCGGGGCGCGTGGCCAGCGCTCATCCCAGCAGCCCCCGCCCCGCCAAGTTCCGCAT